>NZ_JBSFUT010000040.1:0-79701 GCF_053591935.1 Streptomyces sp. NPDC002851
GGACCCCGCCGCAGATATCGCGCAGGGGGGTACCTCCCTGCTCGAACGCAGTTGAGAGCTTGGGGGAGCGCTCGTCCTCAAACGCCGGACGGGCTGATAGTTGCCGCACGGCCGCACGCCGAGGTTCACCCGCCCACCCGGGAGCCCTGAATTCAAGCCCCTCCGGCGTTTGAGGAGCGGGGGGTCCGGGGGCAGCGACCCCGAAGCTCCGCAGGATTACGGGAAGGGGCGGGGCTGGGGAAAGAAAACTCGCCAACTGTGGCCGACGACACCCGCGTAGCTTCCGCCTCACCCGGCGCACCCGTATGCTCCCCGCCGAACATCACGGTTACCGACGGTAGTTCGGCATGAGGGGGACACGGCGTGAGCGCAACAGGCAGCACACGACGGGCATTCGTGGCAGGCGCGGGAGCCATCGCCGCAGGCGGCACGGCCGCACTCGGCCTGGCCGGAACGGCCAACGCCGACGGGGCAGCCGGGGCCGACGGGAGCAAGCCCCCGTCCGTAGCCATCCTCGGCGGCGGCGTAGCCGGCCTCACCGCCGCCCACGAACTGGCCGAACGCGGCTTCGCCGTAACCGTCTACGAGCGCCGGGCCCTCGGCGGCAAGGCCCGCTCCATGGACGTCCCGGACAGCGCGAAAGGTGGCCGCAAACCACTCCCCGGCGAGCACGGCTTCCGCTTCATCCCCGGCATCTACCACAACCTTCCCGACACGATGCGCCGCATCCCGTTCCCCGGAAACGACAACGGCGTCTGGGACAACCTCGTCGCCCCCCGCGAGATGTCCTTCGCGCGCACCGGCAAGGAGGACATCCGCCTGCCTCTCCCCTGGCCGGGGCACCAGCCCGCCCAGCTCACGCTCGACGAGATCCGGCGCGCCCTGACCGCCGTACTGGAGACCGCGGCCGGACTGCCGCCGCACGAGACCGCGTACTTCGTGAACCGCTGTGCCATCTTTCTGACCAGCTGCGACGAGCGCCGCGACGAGGAGTGGGAGCGCACGCCCTGGTGGGAGTTCGTGCGCGCGGAGCAGATGTCGGAGGACTATCAGCGCATCCTCGCGGTCGGCGTCACCCGTAACATCGTCGCCACCAAGGCCGAGGAGGCGTCCACGCGTACGGTGGGCACGCTCGGCGAGGCGTTCGTCTTCAACGCGCTGGGCCGCGGCGCGGACGGCCCGCCGGACCGTATCCTCAACGCCCCTACGAACGAGGCGTGGATCGACCCGTGGGAGGCCCATCTCCGCTCCCTCGGCGTCGAGTTCAAGCTCGGCTGGACGCTGCGCGAGCTGGCATACGGGGACGGGGGCGCGGGCGGGGACGGGGGCGCGGGCGGGGTCATCACCGCCGCGGTCCTCGAAGACCCGGACGGCGTACGCCGTAGGATCACCGCCGACCACTACGTCTCGGCGCTCCCCGTCGAGCACGCCCGCCGCACCTGGAGCTCCGAACTCCGCGCTGCTGACCCGCAGTTGGCGCGCTGCGATGCCCTGCGCACCGACTGGATGACGGGAATCCAGTTCTATCTCACCGAGCCCACGCCCATCCTGCACGGGCATCTCAATCTCATCGACTCGCCCTGGTCGCTCACCGCGATCGCCCAGGCGCAGCACTGGCCGGACCGTGACTTCCCCGCCGACTACGGCGACGGCGTGGCCAGGGACTGTCTGTCGGTGGACATCTCCGAGTGGGACAAGGAAGGCATCCTCTACGGGAAGACGGCCAAGCAGTGCACCCGTGAGGAGGTGGCCCGTGAGGTGTGGGCGCAGCTCAAGGCCGCCCTGAACGACACCGGCAAGACGGTGCTGCGGGACGGGGCGCTGCACTCGTGGTTCCTGGACCCGGGCGTCTCCGGGCTCGGCACACCGCAGCCCACCAACGAGGACGAGCTCCTGATCCACCCCGTGGGCACGCTGCACCATCGGCCGTCGGCCGCGACCCGCGTACCGAACCTCTTCCTCGCGGGGGACTACGTGGCCGTCGACATCGACCTCGCCACCATGGAGGGCGCCAACGCGGCGGCCCGGCAGGCGGTCAACGCCCTGCTCGACCGGGCCGGTTCGGACGCGGAGCGGTGCACGGTGACGCCGCTCTTCCGCGCCCCCGAGCTGGAGGCCCTGAAGCGGCACGACCGCACCCGCTACCGGCTCGGCCTGCCGAACGCCTTCGACCTGGGCTGAGCCCGGGCCGCGGGCGGGACTGGTCCCGCCCGTCCACCCGTCCGTCCGTCCGTCCGTCCAACAGTGCCGCCGGTTTGTCCATGGGCGTCTTCCGCCGGGCCCCGCTAGCTTTCCGGGGTCCGGCGCCTTCGTCGATCGGAGCACCCCATGCCGCTGCGCCGCACCACCGTCCTGCTCACGGCCCTCGCCGCAGCCGCGGCCGCCGCCCCGCTCCCGGCCACAGCAGTCACGCCGGGGCCCGGTGGCAGGGCCGGTACCGCGTACCACGTGGACTGCGCACGCGGTGACGACACCGCATCCGGCACCGCGCCGGGCACCGCCTGGAGGTCCCTGAAGCGGGCGAGCGCACACACCTACGCCCCGGGCGACCGGCTCCTGTTGCGGCGCGGCACGCGGTGCACCGGGGTGCTCGCGCCCCGGGGTGCGGGCGCGCCCGGGGCGCCGGTGCGGATCGACGCGTACGGCCAGGGCGCCAAGCCACACCTGGAGGGCGCCGGGGCCCGCGCCACCGTGCTGCTGACGAACACGGAACACTGGGAGCTGCGCCATCTCGACGTCTCCAACACCGGCGCCCCGACCACGACCGAGCCCCGTGCCGGGGTGCTCGCGCAGCTCACCGACTACGGCGTGGCCGAGCACTTCGTGGTCGAGGGCGTGGACGTGCACGACGTCAACGGGGCCGACATCAAGGACGCGGACGGCTCCGGCGGCATTCTCTTCACCGTCCGTGGCGCGGCCGTGCCCACCCGGTACGACGGCATCCGGATCGAGGACTCGACCGTGCGGCACGTGGACCGTACCGGCATCGGCACGGCCTCGACCTGGGGCCGCCGCCCCGAGCACCCGGAGGGCCCCGGCACCAGCTGGGAGGCGATCACCGGGCTCGAGGTGCGCGGCAACCAGGTCCGTGACGTCGGCGGCGACGGCATCGTCGTCCAGACCGCCAAGGGCGCGCTCGTGGAGGAGAACTACGTCGACGGCTTCAATATGCGTTCGGCGGGCTACAACGCCGGTATCTGGGCCTGGAATTCGGACGACGTCCTGTACCAGCGCAACGAGGTGACGGGCGGCCACGGCACCCGCGACTCCATGGCTTTCGACTTCGACGGCGGCAACAACGGCAACGTCTACCGCTACAACTACAGCCACGACAACGAGGGCGGCTTCCTCCTGGTCTGCAACGGCGCCGGGATGACGACCAACGGCAACCGCTTCCACGACAACATCAGCATCAACGACCGCAACACGATGGACCCTTACGGCGTCATCTCGGTCGTCTGCAATCCGTCGACCGACACCCGGATCTACCGCAACACCATCGTCACCGACCGCGCGGACACACCCCTGGTCTCCAACAACGGCCAGTCCGGCAGCACCTTCCAGGACAACATCTTCGTGGGCGCGGCCAGCGGGGCCGGTTCGCCGATCAAGGACGCGGTCAGTACGTTCACGAACAATCTGTACTGGCATACCGCGCAGCCCCGCGACCCGGCGGCCGTGAACGCCGACCCTCTCCTCCGCTCCCCCACCCCGACCGCCCCCGACGACGTACGTCTGCGCCCGGGCTCCCCGGCCCGGGGCGCGGGCTCGGCGGACGATGACGGCACGGCGTACGACTACTTCGGGAACCCGGTCCCCGAGCCCCCGAACATCGGGGCGGACCAGGGGTAGCCCCTCCCGGAAAGGGGAAAAAGGAGGAAGATAGGGGCATCATGGGGACGGAGGCGCTGCGATGACAGCGAAACCGATAGCCGCCAGGGGCTCTCGCAGAGCCCGGATGCTCGCCCTCGCCGCTGCGGCGACATTCGCCGTCGCCGGGACACAGGTGGGCACGGCGTCCTGTGACGCCGCCCCGCCCGCGGAGCGGTCCGAGCGGTCGCCTTTCACCGGCCTTCCGGGCAAGCCGGGGCAGGTGCTCGCGGTGAAGTTCGACAACGCGCCCGCGGCCCGGCCGCACACCGGCCTGGAGAAGGCCGACATCGTCTATGTCGAGAAGGTCGAGTACGGCCTGAGCCGTCTCATGGGCGTGTACGCGGGCGAACGGCCGTCGTCCGTCGGGCCGGTGCGCAGCGCCCGCGAGTCCGATGTGGAGCTGCTGCGCCAGTTCGGCCGTCCCGCGCTCGCCTACTCCGGGGTGCGCAGCGACCTGCGGTCTCTCCTGGAGGAGTCCCCGATCGAGCTGCGCTCGCACGGCCGGCTGCCGAGCGCCTACTTCCGCGACGAGGACCGCCGCGCGCCGCACAACCTGTACGTCCGCCCGGACGCGGTCCTCAAGTCCGCGCCGAACGCCGACCGCGCCTCCGACATCGGCTTCCGCTTCGGTGCCGCTCCCAGCGGCGGCGAGCCGACCGAGCAGCGCACGGTGCGCTACCGCGCGGCCAGCCATACGTTCACGTGGTCGCCGTCCGTCGACCGCTGGCGGGTGTCGTTCGACGACGAACCGGCACGGCAGGCGAACGGGGAGCAGCTGAGCGCCCGCACCGTCGTGATCCAGCACGTGGACATGCCGCCGTCCAAGTACAAGGACGTCAACGGCACCGCGACGCCGTACATCAAGACCGTCGGCAGCGGCCCGGCGACGGTGCTGCGCGACGGCAAGGCGTACGAGACGAAGTGGCAGCGGCCGACGGCGGATTCCGGCACGACGTTCACGCAGAACAACGGCGAGCCGATGCCGTTCGCGACCGGCCAGGTGTGGGTGGTGTACGCGGACCGTTGATACCCGCCACGCACTCCTCCCGCCACCACGGTCCGCCCTCACCCGGCTTCGCGCTGCTGCCCGGGGCCGCCGACTCGCCCGTCCTGCTGCACGTGCCGCACTCCGCACGAACCGTCCCGGACGCGGTACGCGGCGGGATCGTGCTCGACGACGCGGCGCTCGGGCGGGAGCTCGACCACATCACCGATGGGCACACCGACCTGATCGCGGCCCGCGCGGCGGCGGTCGCCACCGTCACGCCGTGGCAGTTCGTCAACCGCCTCTCACGGCTTGTGATCGACCCGGAGCGGTTTCCGGACGAGCACGAGGAGATGACCGCGGTCGGCATGGGCGCGGTCTACACCCGCACCACCCACCGGGAGCCGCTCCGGCCGCCCGGCTTCGACCCGGAGCCGCTGCTCGACCGGTACTTCCATCCGTACGCCGATGCGATGACGGCGGCGGTCGCGGAGCGGCTCGACGCGGCGGGGCGCGTGGTGATCGTCGACGTGCACTCGTATCCGACCGAGCGGCTCCCCTACGAGCTGCACGGCGACGGTCCCCGGCCACCGGTCTGCCTCGGTACGGACCGCTTCCACACCCCGCCGGAGCTCCTGGCCCGCGCCGAGGCGGCGTTCGCGGGGTGCGGTGGCACGGGGATCGACAGCCCCTTCGCCGGTACGTATGTGCCGCTGCGGTTCTACGGTCGGGAGCCCCGGGTCCATGCCCTGATGGTCGAGATCCGGCGCGACGGGTACATGGCGGAGCCGGGCGGTCCGGCGGACGAGGCGGGGGTGGCGCGGCTCGGGGCGGCGCTCGCGGAGCTGGTGGAGGCGGTGGGGGCGGGAGTTTGACGACAGGGCCCAGGTCACCCGTATCGCACAACTGCCCTGTCAGGCCGAGTCCTTGGTCACGCTCCAGCCGCCGTCGACCACCAGGCTCGTGCCCGTGATGTACGCCGCCTCCGCGGCCGCCAGGAACGCGATGGCCGCCGCCACCTCCTCCGGGTTGCCGAGGCGTCCCGCCACGGTGGCCGCCTCGGTGCGGGCCCGGTCCTCGTCCGGCAGGCCGTCCCAGGCGGGGGTGCGGATCGGGCCGGGGAGTACCGCGTTGACCCGTACGTCCGGGCCGTACTCGACGGCGAGTTGGGAGCAGAGCGAGAGGAGCGCGCCCTTGGTCGCGGCGTAGGCGGGATGCCCGGGGATGCCCGTGCGGGCCTGCACCGAGGAGGTGAGGACGACGGCGCCGTGGTGTTCCGCGAGGTCGGCGTGCAGGGCCTTGAAGCCGAGGAAGCCGGCCGTGAGGTTCACGGCGAGCTGGCGGTTCCAGGAGTCCAGGGTGAGTTCGTGGGCGGGGCGGCGGTCGACCGTATAGGCGTTGCTGACGAGGACGGAGACCGGGCCGAGGGCGCGGGCGGCGGCCGCGACGCGCTCCCAGTCGCCGGGGTCGGCGGCGTCGGCCGGGACGAACTCGGCGCGGTGGCCGCGGCGTCGCAGCGCCTCGGCGCACTCCGCGCCGCGGTCGGCGGCGACGTCGGTGAGTACGACGGCGGCGCCCTCGGCGGCCAGGCGCTCGGCGGTGGCGGCGCCGATGCCGGAGGCGGCGCCGGTGATGACGGCTACGCGGTCGGTGAAGCGGGCGGCTGGTGTCATGGGGGTTGGTTCCCCGGTTCCGGACCTGCTCGAAACCGGCTTGCCATTCCGGCAATGTCAGTTGCCGCCGGAGGGGCAGTGGTCGCAATCTGTTGCCCACCCAAGGCCATCGATCAAGCAGGAGGGCACGCGATGACCATCAACAACCGCGTCCACCATGTCCGTTCGGACCAACTCGACGGCTTCGCCGCCCTCAGCGGCGGCACGGTCGGCTCGAAGAGGCTGTGGATGGGCAAGGTGGAGAACCCGCCGTTGAGCTCGACGGACAACCACCATCACGGCGACTCGGAGGCGGGGATCTATGTCGTCAGCGGTCACCCCGTGTTCGTCTTCCACGACGGCACGCAGGAAGTACGACTCGCGGGCCGTCCCGGCGACTTCTTCCTGGTCCCGCCGTTCGTCCCGCACCGCGAGGAGAACCCGGACCCGGACGAACCCGCGGTCGTGGTGATCGCCCGGACGACCCAGGAGCCGATCAAGGTGCCGGTGCCCGAGCTGTACCAACTCACGGAGGAAGAAAGTCGGTTCAAGGAGACGGAGAACACAGAACCTCAGTAGTAGACTCGGCCGCGTTGCTTGACATGGACGCGGCGACCGCGCGCACCTACGGCACAACAATCACATCGCGACCACACCGCCGCCCATGTCGGCAGTGCTCATGAACGTAACTCCCAGGAACCGCCCACCCAGGGCGGCTCCCACCCCCCATGGAGGTACTGAGTGAGACCCCACACCGCAGGCAAGCGGCGCACCGCCCTGGCCGCGGCGGCCATCGCCGCCCTGGTCACCGGCTCCCTGTCGATGGTGAACGCCAACGCGGCGGAGCCCACCCACACCCCGAAGTCCCTGACCTCCGCCGAGGCCGCCGACCTCGCGGGCACCCTGACCGAGGAGCTGCGCGGCGACGCGGCGGGCGCGTACTACGACGCCAAGAGCGACAAGCTCGTCGTCAACGTCACCGACCGGAGCGCCGCCGCCGAGGTCCGGCGGGCCGGGGCCGAGGCCAAGGTCGTCGAGCACAGCACGAGCGAGCTGACGGCGGCCAAGGACGCCCTCACCGAGACCGCCGTGCCGGGCACCGCCCGCGCCGTGGACCCGGTGACCAACCAGGTCGTCGTCACCGCCGACAACACGGTCAAGGGCGCCGCCCTCAAGGAGCTCAAGCGCGACATCGCCGCCCAGGACGGCAAGGCCGTGCTACGGCACACGGCCGGTGCGTTCAAGCCGCTGCTCTCCGGCGGGGACGCCATCTACACCTCCGGCGGCCGCTGCTCGCTCGGCTTCAACGTCACCGTGAACGGCGCACCGCACTTCCTCACCGCGGGCCACTGCCCGGCCCTGGCCGGGTCCAGCTGGTCCGACACACAGGGCGGCCAGACCGTCGGCGAGACCGTCGACTACACCTTCCCCGGCGCCGACATGGCCCTCGTGAAGTACGTCGCCGACGTCCCGCACCCGAGCGAGGTCAACCTCTACAACGGCAGCACTCAGGAGATCACCGGCGCCCGTGAGGCGGTCGTCGGCGAGCAGGTACAGCGCAGCGGCAGCACCACCCAGCTGCACGACGGCTCGGTCCAGGCGCTCGACGTCTCGGTGAGCTACCCGCAGGGCACCGTGAACGGCCTGATCCAGACCGATGTCTGCGCCGAGCCGGGCGACAGCGGCGGCGCCATGTTCGCGGGCGGCGACGCGCTCGGCCTGACCTCCGGCGGCAGCGGCAACTGCTCCTCCGGCGGCCAGACCTTCTTCCAGCCGGTACCGGACGCGCTCTCGGCGTACGGCGCGACGCTTCCGTAAGCGCGGCACCATCCGACCATCCGACCGACGGATCCCCACGGCCCGCGCGGCCGTGGGGATCTTTCAGTGCGCGCGACGAGCCTGTATTGACGTATGCCGAAACAAGGAGCACTCTTGGTTTCGCAGGCATCGATAAGCATCAATACAGGAGGTGTCCCATGGCACCGAACACCACCCCGGACGACCTGCGCGAGCAGGTACGCGCCGGGTACGCCGCGGCCGCCCAGAAGGTCACGTCGGGCGGCACCGGCTGTTGCACGCCGGAGGCCGTGGAGGTCGACGAGAACTTCGGGTCCGGGCTCTACGGCGCCGAGGACCGCGCGGACCTTCCCGCCGAGGCCGTCGCGACCTCGCTCGGCTGCGGCAACCCGTTGGCCGTGGCCGAACTGCGCGCGGGCGAGCGGGTGTTGGACCTCGGCTCGGGCGGCGGCATCGACGTGCTGCTCTCCGCCCGGCGGGTCGGGCCCGGCGGGCGGGCGTACGGCCTGGACATGACGGACGAGATGCTGGACCTCGCGCGGGCGAACGCGCGCAAGGCCGGGGCCGAGAACGTCGAGTTCCTCAAGGGCACCATCGAGGCCGTGCCGCTGCCCGACACCGCGGTCGACGTGGTGATCTCGAACTGCGTGATCAATCTGTCGACCGACAAGCCCGCGGTGTTCGCCGAGATGTTCCGGGTCCTGGCGCCCGGCGGCCGGGTCGGCGTCTCGGACGTGGTGGCCGAGGACCGGCTCACGCCTCAGCAGCGGGCCGAGCGCGGCGACTACGTGGGGTGCGTCGCGGGCGCGCTGTCCTTCGCCGAGTACCGCGCGGGCCTGACGGCCGCCGGGTTCACGCAGGTGGAGCTCGTACCGACGCACGAGGTGGCGGACGGGATGCACGCCACCATCGTGCGGGCGGTCAAACCTGCCGAGGCCGCCTGACACCTGACGTCTCACACCTGTAAGGCTCAGCCCAGGTCGAGGTCCTCCAGGACGCGCTCGGCCATCTTCGACTCGCCGAGCGCGTTCGGGTGCACGGGGACGAAGTCCGTCCCGAACAGGACCGGTTCGATCCAGCGCGTGCCCATGGGCTTGCAGGCGTCGTGGCCCTCGGACGCCGCTTCCATGTCGACGTAGGTGGCGCCGTTCTCCTCCGCCGCCTTCCGTACGGCGGTGTTGAGGTGGGTCTGGATGTCGCGCAGATACGGCACGTCGCCCTCGGCGACCGGCATCTTGATGAAGCAGCCACGCTGCGCCTCGGGCGGCATGATCCACGGGTAGCCGAGCACCGCGACGCGCGCGTTGGGAGCCTTCTCCTTGATCGCGGCGAGGGCGTCCCGTACCGCCGGATAGGTCTTGTTGTCGATGTCGTTGACGTATTTGTCGCCATTGGCGTCCTTGCACGGACTGCCCTTGCCGCCGGAGAGCAGCCCGGCCGAGCCGCAGGCGACGATCGCGCCGATGAAGGTGTTGTTGTCGTTGCCCCCGATGGTCAGGGTCACCAGGTCCGTCTCCGCGTCGAGCGCGTCGAGCTGTGGCGCGACCCCCGGGTACTGGGAGTTGGCGAAGTGCTTGGTCTGGGCGCCGCCGCAGGTCACATCGGTGAGCTCGGCGCCGGTCCGGTCGGCGACGACGTTCGGGTAGTTGAGCGTCGTACGCGCACAGAGCAGCGGCGCCTTCGGGTCGAGCGGCAGGATCCCGGAGCCCGCGCTGTAACTGTCGCCCAGGGCGACATAGTTCAGCGGCTCGGATGCGGATTCGGCCGCGCCGGCCGGTAGCGCGAGCCCCAGGGTCAGGGTTCCTGCGGCCAGGGTGGCCAATGTTCCACGCACGGGGAAACGGGCGGTCATGTGCGGCTCCTTCGCATCCTGCGATGGGGGCGAGGTGGGGGCGACGCGAACTTGAAGCCTGAAGTTACTGACGGGTTTGAATCTGCGTCAATAAGCGTGCACCGAGTAATTGTTCAGATGCGTACATCCGGCGGAACGGGCGCTGTGGGCGGCTGAGCAGGCGGTGGCTCACTCGGGGCCGGGCAGGACCCGGGCCAGTTCCTCGTCCAGGGCCGCGGCGACCTCGGCGCTCGACGGCGGCGACTTGTCGGTGTGGAGCTTGCGCAGCTCCGTGGTGACGACCTGCGTGAAGGCCCCGTAGAAGGGCGTACGCGGCCGCAGTACGGCGTCCTCCAGGGCGGCGAGCAGCGTCATCGCGTACCGGGGACGGCCGGACGCGTCGCGCGGCATCCGGTCGATGCTCTCGCCCGGCGGCGCCGACGGGCCACCGGTCGCGGACGCTTGCGGGCCGCCGTCACCGGACCGGCACGCCGTGCCCTCGCGGTAGGCGGACTCGCGAGTGGCGGCGAACCCGGCCTCCAGGAGACAGCGTTCGCTCTCCGGACCGGTCAGGAACTCGATCAGCTCTCTGGCCTCGGCGGCCCGCTCGTCGGTCGTACGGCTCACCACGGCGAGGTTCTGCCCGCCGAGCACCGCCCTGCCGGGCAGCCGCGTGACGCCGACCTGGTCCGGCTTGAGGGACTGGTGCAGCGCCCCGTACGCGTACGGCCAGTGCCGCAGAAACGTCGTACGGCCCTTGACGAAGTCCTCCAGGGACTCGGCCTCGTGGGAGTCGTGCGCGGACCCCAGGACGTGTGCGGTGCGGGCGGTGAACTCCTCGACACCGTCCTCGAGTTGCTGCCGGTCGGCGATGTAGCGGCCCTGCTCGTCGGTGACCGCGAAGTCGTCGCGGGCGGAGGCGAACGCCTCGATCGCGTTGACGGTCAGGCCCTCGTAGTCGTCCAACTGGGTGGTCCAGTGCTGTTCGAGGTCGGGGGCGGTGTCAGCGTCGGCCGCCCGCTCGACCCGCTCCGCGAGCCGCCGCTGCTCGGCCCGGCCGAGCCGCCGTTCCGGATCCCCGGTGCTCGCGCCGCCGTTCTCGGCACGGCCGACGGGGCCCAGGTCCTGATTGGCCGCGCGCAAGAAATCGCTGCGGTAGTAGAGCAGGCCCACATCGCTGTTGAAGGGCACCGCGTACACCTGGCCGTCCCAGCGCGCGGTCTCGGCGACCGGCCCGATCACATCGCCGTTGTCGACGTACTTCTTCGCGTCCGCCGCACTGAACGGGCGGATCAGGCCCGCCTCGGCGAACTCCGGGACCCAGGTGACGTCCAGGTTCACGGCGTCGTAGTGCGCGCTGCCGGACTGGAGCGCGCCCATGATCTGACTGCGCTGCTCGTCGGCCGAGCCGGGCAGCGGCACCAGGCGGGCCTTGCGGTGCCCCGGCTGCCGGTTCCACGCGTCGACCAGCCGCTGCCGCACACCGCCGCGCGGCGTCACGTCCCGGCCGGTGGCCACGAGCAGCGGCAACGAGTCGTCCACGCCGTCGGTGAGCGCCGAGGGCGGACCGTCGGGCCCG
The DNA here is from genome assembly GCF_053591935.1 of Streptomyces sp. NPDC002851. Taxonomy (NCBI): domain Bacteria; kingdom Bacillati; phylum Actinomycetota; class Actinomycetes; order Kitasatosporales; family Streptomycetaceae; genus Streptomyces; species Streptomyces sp. NPDC002851. The sequence goes on from NZ_JBSFUT010000040.1 coordinate 11,718, forward strand.
CCCCCGTCCGGGCCGCCGCCGGTGCAGGCGGCCGCGGCGAGCAGGGCGCCGAGCACGGCACCCACGAGCGCGGCCCGCCGCACCCGAACCGTCCTACGCTTGCCGCTGTCGCTGCCTTCGCGGTACCTCACGCCTGCTCCCCCGATCCGACCCGGGCGACCTCGTTGCGCAGCGCCGCGGTGAGGTCGTCGCTGTTGCCCGGGGACAGGCACCGCCCGCCGCTCGCCAGGGCGATGCGGTCGTCGAAGCCGCCCTCGGTGCAGCCGCCGCTGTCGAAGGAGGCCACCACCACGGGGACCTCGGTCCTGCCCGCGTACGCCACCAGGTCGTCCTGTTCGCCCTTGCTCATCCGGGCGTTGTCCTCGTCGTCGGTGAGGAGGACGACGAGCGAAGGGCGGGTGTCGTCGGTGCCGCGCCGCGCGGTCTCCTCCAGGGCGGCCCGCAGCGCCGGTCCCGGGTCGGCCTGCCACTCCTGCGCCACGTCGGCCTTGCGTACGTCCTTGTCCCGCGCCCCGTCCCCGTACCGCGTGAAGGAGAACAGCGGGTCGTACGCGCGGTCGGCGCCGTCCGGCGATGCCATGGCCCACACGGCGTACTCGTCGTCGCGGCCGAGGCCGTCGAAGGACTGGGCGAGGACGTTCGGGGCGCCGCCGGTGCCCTCCCACAGGTCGGCCATGGAGCCGGAGCTGTCGAGCAGGAAGAGGACCCGGCCCGCCCCGTTGGCCCTGCGGTACTCCTTGAGCGCGGCGTCGACCGCGGCGGTGTCGGCGCGGCCCTGTCCCGCGGCGGGGCCCTGTCCCGCGGTGGGTCCCCGGAATCCGTGCTCCGCGAACACCTTCTGCCCGCCGTCCGCGCTGCGCAGCCACGCCAGGAACCCGGCGACGGCATCGTCCCGCTCCTGCTTGTCCCGTTCGGCGGCGTCCCAGCGGACCCGTACGAACGCGGGGTCGAGCACCGGGGTGCCCTCGGGGTAGGCGACGGTGCGGCGGGTGCCCGCGCCCCAGCGGCAGTCGCTGGTGGTACGGAGCACGAACTCGGGCACGAGCACGGCGGTGTGCCGGTCCTGGGCCCCGTCCTCGGCCAGGTCGCACAGGAGCCGCTCCCCGGTCAGCGAGCGCACCCCGGGCTGCGCGACACGGCGCTCGGCGGCGGCCGGGTCGGCCGCTCCGGCGTACAGGCCCACGGTGGCGAGCAGCGCGGAGCCGGTGAACTCCGGGTCGGCGCGGCGCACTTCGGCCTGCGGGTCGCGGGCGCGCAGCTCGCGGATGAGCTCATCGATGCGGCCGGTGGCCTCGGGGACGGCGCCGTTGCTGTCGTTATTGCCCTCGTATTTGTCGTTTTTGTCGTTATTGCCCTCGCCCCCGCCGTCCTTGTCCGCTGACGTGTCGGGCATGGCGAGCACGATCCGGGACGAGGCCAGTGGCACCGGGGCGTCGAACCGTACGAACGCGGGCTGGCCGTCGGGCTTCTTGGCCCGCTCGGCGCTGGTGGCCGAGGCGGGGATCCAGATGTCGGGCTGCGGCCCCACGTCGCCCACCGGGTTCCTGCGGTCGCCGCCGCCCTGCACCGGGGGCTGCTTCCACTCCTCGTAGTGGTCCCGGAACGCCACCACCGCGTCGTCGGCGCCCGCGCTGAACACGGTGATGCCGCTGCGCCGGCAGCCGTCCTCGGTCCTGTTCTCCGGGGAGTTGAGGTACCGGTCCGCGGCGGCGCGCACGGTGGACTCCAGCTCGGGGTCGGTGAGCAGCCGCAGCTCCCGCGCGGTGCCGCAGGCGGCGGGCGCGCCGCCCAGGAACAGCCACAGGGCGGCGGCCAGGCCGCCGCCGAGGCCGAGCAGTACGGCGCCGGGCAGCAAAAGGCGCCGCCAGAGCGGACGTTCGACCTCCGTCTTCGCGCCCGTACGTGCGTTCTGCTCCTCCGTACCGCCGGAGGGCTCCGGTTCGTCCGGCAGCGGCGCCGGGGGGACGAAGAGGGGGCGGCGGGGGCCGGGCCCGCCGCGGGCGAGGAGCAGGTCCTCGTGGGCGGACACGATGTTGTGGCCGGGCATCCAGGGCACCCGCGGGTTGAGCGTGGTGTGGTGGCGTTCCATGTACGCCCCGAGGTCCCGGGCCAGGCCGCGCAGCGTGGCGCCTTCGGGGGCGCCCGCGCGGAGAACGGGTGTGCCCTCGCGGAGGAGCCGGACCAGCTGCTCGGTGTACGGCGTCGGCGTATCCGCGTCCCCCGCGTCGGTCCGCTGCTGCCGCTGGACCGACCAGAGCAGCGAGGTCTTCCGCCGCGGCTCCTCGGGCAGCCGGTCCCAGGCGGCGGACGCATGGCCGGAGTAGCAGCAGTCGAGGATCGCCACCACGCGCTCGGCCTTGCTCTGGCTGAGCATCGGAAGCAGGTCGGACCAGACCGCCCAGCCCGGATAGCTGAGCGCCTGGCCGCCCTCGATCCGGGCGTCCCTGAGCCCGAGCAGGAGCCGGTCCTGGTGGCCGTGGGCGAGGATGCCGTGCCCGGCGAAGTAGACCAGGAGCACCCCGTCGGCGGCGTCGCGGGCCCGCTGGATCGCCGCGTCGCACTCGTCGAGGCCGGGGTTCTCGCAGACCTCGACGTCGAAGACGCCGCCGTCCGCCAGGGCCGCGCCGAGCCGGGCCAGATTGTGGCGTACCGCGCCGATGTCCCCGAGCACGTCCTTCCTGTCGTGCACCGGCCGCGGATGCGTGTAGTCCCACACCCCGATCAGCAGCGCGCGGTTGACCGGCTCCCCCGGACCGGGGCCTGGGTCGGACGTCCGCTCCATCGCGCTACTCCGGGTCGCCACCCCGGTCCTCGACGGTGAAGTCGGGCGGCTCGGAGTCACCGGAGGAGCGCCGCGCCTCGCGCCACTCGGCTATGGAGTCCTTGATCACCGCGGCGATGGCGGCGGCGTGGGCGCCGGACTCCAGGATCTGCACCAGGATGTCCAGGCCGGGGCCCTGAGGTGTGCGGTCCGGGTCCTCGACGGGATGCTGTGTGATCTTCGGCCGTTCCTCGGGCCGCCCGGAACCAGGGCTGAGTCGGGGCTCCTTGTCGAGCCATACGTGTAGCGAATCGATGTCCCCCGGCGCTGCCTCGCCCCGTGCGACCACCCGTAGATGCGTCATAACTGGCCATGATGGCACCGGACTTGAACGGACAACAGGGATCTGCACGGCTTCCCGGGCCGCCGCCCACGCACCCGGCGGCGGCCACTCGACCGGCCGTCGGCCCCGCCCCCGATCGGGTGCCCCGACGGGCGCGCTTGCCCGCCGTACGGGTGGTACCGCGGGAGACTCGCGAGCACCTCTCTGACCGAATCGACACGACCTGGAGTCCGCGTGGGCGTCCCGTCTCCCCCACCCCAAGATGCGGCCGCGGCCGAGGAAACGTACGAGGACGAACTGCCCGTACACCGCCGAGAGCCCGGCAATGTCGTGGTGAAGTGGCTGACGACCACCGACCACAAGACCATCGGCACGCTCTACACGATCACGGCGTTCGGGTTCTTCATCGTCGGCGGTCTGATGGCCCTGGTGATGCGCGCCGAACTGGCGCGTCCCGGCACCCAGTTGGTCTCCAACGAGCAGTTCAACCAGGCGTTCACGCTGCATGGCCTGATCATGCTCCTGATGTTCGCGACGCCGCTGTTCGCCGGGTTCGCGAACTGGATCATGCCGCTGCAGATCGGCGCCCCCGACGTGGCGTTCCCGCGCCTGAACATGCTCGCGTACTGGCTGTATCTCTTCGGCTCGCTGATCGCGCTCGGCAGTCTGCTCACCCCGGACGGCGGCCCGGACTTCGGCTGGTTCATGTACACGCCGCTCTCGGACGGGGTGCGTTCGCCGAGCATCGGCGCCGACATGGTCATCATGGGCCTGGCCTTCTCCGGCTTCGGCACCATCCTCGGCGCGGTCAACTTCGCGACCACCATCATCTGTATGCGGGCGCCCGGCATGACGATGTTCCGGATGCCGATCTTCTGCTGGACCGTGCTCCTGACCGTGTTCCTCATTCTGCTCGCCTTCCCGGTCCTCGCGGCGGCCCTGCTCGGCCTGGAGGCGGACCGGAAGTTCGGGGCGCACATCTTCGACCCGGCGAACGGGGGCGCGCTCCTTTGGCAGCACCTGTTCTGGTGGTTCGGGCACCCGGAGGTGTACATCATCGCGCTGCCGTTCTTCGGCATCATCTCCGAGGTCATTCCGGTGTTCGCGCGTAAGCCGATGTTCGGTTACCTGGGCCTGATCGGCGCGACCATCGCGATCGCCGGTCTGTCGGCGACGGTGTGGGCGCACCACATGTTCGTCACGGGCGGGGTGCTTCTGCCGTTCTTCGCGTTCATGACGATGCTGATCGCGGTGCCGACGGGCGTGAAGTTCTTCAACTGGATCGGCACGATGTGGAACGGTTCGCTGAGTTTCGAGACCCCGATGCTCTGGGCCACCGGCTTCCTCGTCACCTTCCTCTTCGGCGGGCTCACCGGCATCGTGCTCTCCTCGCCACCGCTCGACTTCCACGTCTCGGACTCGTACTTCGTCGTGGCGCACTTCCACTACGTGGTGTTCGGGACCGTCGTCTTCGCGATGTTCGCCGGATTCCACTTCTGGTGGCCGAAGTTCACCGGCAAGATGCTCGACGAGAGACTCGGCAAAATCACCTTCTGGACGCTGTTCATCGGCTTCCACGGCACGTTCCTGGTGCAGCACTGGCTGGGCGCCGAGGGCATGCCGCGCCGGTACGCGGACTACCTGGACGCGGACGGCTTCACGGCCCTCAACACGATCTCGACCATCTCGGCCTTCCTGCTCGGCCTGTCGCTCCTGCCGTTCCTCTACAACGTCTGGAAGACCGCCAAGTACGGCAAGCAGGTCGGCGTCGACGACCCGTGGGGCTTCGGCCGCTCCCTGGAGTGGGCCACCTCGTGCCCGCCGCCGCGGCACAACTTCGTGGCCCTGCCGCGGATCCGCTCCGAGTCCCCGGCCTTCGACCTGCACCACCCGGAGATCGTCCGGCTCGATCGGGAACTCCCCGAACACAGCGCCATCCGGAGGTGAACTGACCGCCATGCGCCGACCGGCACGCCGAGCTCCCACCGACGCCGACGCCGATGCCGATACCGCTGCCGGTGCCGGTGCCTTTGCGGGTGCCGGTGCCGACGCCGCTACCGAGTCGGGGATGCGCCGACTCGACGGCTACCTGTACTGGCAGGCCGAGCTCGCCGGGGCGAGACGGGAGGCCGCCGCGTTCTGCGACCGGCTCCCCTGGCTCACCACCGGCGAGCGCCGCGACGTCGAGGACCGCTACACCCAGGCCCGCGCGGCCATCGCCGAGACGACCACCCGCCAGATCGCCGCCCGCTGCACGGAACTGCGCGCCGAGTACGAGACCCGCTACCGGCGGCTCCGCACCCGGCTCCTCGCGGCCGCCATCGCCTCGGTCCTCATGTCGTGCGCGGTGGCGGCCGGGTGCCTGGCACTCGTCGCGCTGCGCGGATAGGCGACTAGGCGGCTAGGCGGCTAGGCGGCTGCCGTCGCATACGTACGTACGCCCCCTCGCGCACGTACGCCCCCCGCGCTCCGACGATGGCCGGTATGCGCGGTTCCGCGCGGCGGTGAACCACCCGCAGAATGCGGTGCGTTCACCGCGCCACCGCGCCGCCACCCACGCCGACACCACGGCCACCACACCCACGGCCACCACACCCACGAGGAGACCCCCCGTATGCCGCTCGCCCACCGCACCCTCGGAAACGGCCCGCACCATGTGATCGTCCTGCACGACTGGTTCGGCACCTCCGCCAACTGGGGTTCCGTCCTCGACTATCTGGACCCCGGCACGTTCACGTACGCCTTCCTCGACTACCGCGGCTACGGCGAGCGCAGGGACGTGCCCGGACGGTACGACCTCGCCGAGATCGCCGACGACACCCTGGCCCTGGCCGATCAACTCGGCTGGGAGCGCTTCTCGTTGATCGGCCACTCCATGGGCGGCAAGGCCGCACAGCAGGTCCTCGTGCGCGCCCCCGAGCGGGTCGAGCGCCTGGTCGGCCTCGCGCCGGTGCCCGCCGGGACGTACGAGATGGACGAGCCGACCCGTGAGCTCTTCTACGGTGCCGCGCAGGACCCGGCGGCGCGGCGCACCATCCTCGACCTGGTGACCGGGAACCGGGCGAGCGGCTACTGGCTCGACCGGATGGTCCGCCACTCCCTGGACGTCTCCCGCGAGGAGGCCTTCGCGGGGTATCTCGCCGACTGGCAGCCGCTCGACCTGTCGGACGCGGTGAAGGGGAACCCGGTGCCGGTGCTCGTCCTGGTCGGGTCGTACGACCTCGCGCTCACGGCCGACGTGATGCGCGCGACCTGGCAGGTCTCGTACCCGAACGCGCGGATCGTCACGGTGCCCGGCGCCGGACACTATCCGATGCACGAGACACCGGTGGCACTGGCCACCGAGGTGGAGCGGTTCCTGAGCTCCTGAGTTCCTGAGGTCCTGAGCCGGGTGCGCCCCTCCGGTGGGGCCGCCAAGGCGCGGTCGCCCCCACCGGAGTGCGGAAGATGCCTCAGTTGGGAGGCGGGCATCTTCGGACGGCGGCGCGGAGCCACCGGTGGAGGCGAGCGGTCGGGCAGGAGCCGGGCGCGGTCCACGCCGTCCATCCAACGCGCGGGCCACGGCGGCGGGCAAGAGGCGTGCGGCATTCCTGACGCCGCTCTGACGGGCGGGCTGATCAAGCCCTGATCAATCTCTGATCAAGCGTCAGTACGCGGACGGGCGGGCCGCCGCCTCACCCCTGCCGGGCGGTCACCGCCCACCGCACCCCGTACGCCGCCGCGCCCACGACGAGCACCCCCGCCCCCGCGACCGCCGCGGTGCTCGGCAGGGCGAAGGCCAGGGCCAGGCAGCCGACCAGGCCGACGACGGGGATCACGCGCGGCGGGCGGCCCTCGTCCGGGGTGAGCGTCCAGGCGGAGGCGTTGGCGATGGCGTAGTAGACGAGCACGCCGAAGGACGAGAAGCCGATCGCGCCGCGCACGTCCGCCGTCGCCGCGAGCACCGCGACCACCGCGCCGACGACGAGTTCGGCCCGGTGCGGCACCTTGAAGCGGGGGTGTACGGCGGCCAGGGCGTGCGGCAGGTGCCGGTCCCGGGCCATCGCGAGGGTCGTACGGGAAACGCCGAGGATCAGCGCGAGCAGCGAGCCGAGGGCGGCGACGGCGGCGCCCACCTGCACCACCGGCGCCAGCCAGGCCGCGCCCGCGGCCCGGGCCGCGTCCGCCAACGGGGCGGTGGTGTCGGCCAGTCGGCCCGGTCCGAGCACGGTGAGGACGGCGATGGCGACGAGCACGTACACGGCGAGCGCGATGCCGAGGGCGAGCGGCACGGCCCGCGGAATGGTGCGCTCCGGGTCCCGTACCTCCTCGCCGAGCGTGGCGATCCGGGCGTACCCGGCGAAGGCGAAGAAGAGCAGTCCGGCCGCCTGGAGCACCCCGCCGGGCGTGGCGTCGGCGCCGACGTCGAGGCGCGCGGTGTCCGCGGTGCCGGAGCCGAGCGCGGTGACCACGACCGCGGCGAGCACGGCGAGCACCACGGCCACGAGGACGCGGGTCAACCACGCGGACTTCCGCACCCCCGCGTAGTTGACGCCGGTGAGCGCGACCACGGCGGCCACGGCGATGGCGTGCGCCTGGTCCGGCCAGACATACGCGCCGACGGTGAGCGCCATCGCCGCGCAGGAAGCGGTCTTGCCGACCACGAAGCTCCACCCGGCGAGATACCCCCAGAACTCGCCGAGCCGCTCGCGGCCGTACACATAGGTGCCGCCGGAGGCCGGGTAGCGGGCGGCGAGCCGCGCCGAGGACGTGGCGTTGCAGTACGCCACGAGCGCCGCGAGCCCGAGCCCGAGCAGCAGCCCGGACCCGGCCGCGCTTGCCGCCGGGGCGAGCGCGGCGAAGATCCCGGCGCCGATCATCGAGCCGAGGCCGATCACCACCGCGTCGAACACCCCGAGCCGCCGTTCCAGGTGGGGCGGTCCGGCGGGGGGTGGGGTGCTCATCTTTCCTGCGCTCCTCGGCGTGGGACGGGCTGACCGGGGCTGACGGTATCGGATCGGGGTTACGGCGGTGGGTCCACGGTCGAGCACATCGGCCGTTAGGAGGGTGCGAGGTGGAGCACGTCGGCCGTGAGACGGATGCGAGGTGAAGCACATCAGCCGTTAAGACAGCGTAAGAAGTCCCGGGGCCGGGACTTTCGACCCTGTCCCCGGATCCCACCCTGTGGTGCGCTGCCCGAATGAACATGACCACGGAGATGAGCCCCGACGATGCTTTGCGGCACCTCGCCGCGGTGCCGTTCGGGCGGGTGGTCTTCACGCACCGGGCGCTGCCCGCGGTGCGCCCCGTGCACCATGTGCTCGACCGGGACCGCGTGGTGATCCGCACGCACGGCGGCGCGGCGCTGCGGGGCCAGGCGGAGATCAACGGCGTGGTGGCGTACGAGGCGGACGAGCTGGACCCCGAGACGCGTACCGGCTGGAGCGTGATCCTCACCGGCGTCGCCACGGTCGTCGAGGACCCCGAGCTGCTCACCCGCTACCGGGCCCGCCTCGAACCCTGGCCCGGCGAGGACGACCTGGACACCTTCATCAGCATCAGCTCGGACATCGTCACGGGGTACCACCTCGGCCCGGGCCACCTGCGTCCCTGACCGCCGCAGCGCTGCCGGGACCGCGCAGCGCTGCCGGGCCACACCCCCGACGGGCCTATCGTGGAGGGTAAGGCTGAGGTCAGGAGGCCCGAGATGACTCCGGAACGCATCGGCCACGCCGAACGCGATCAAGCCGTGGACCTGCTCAAGAACGCCTACGCCGAGGGCCGCCTCGACGCCTCCGAGTTCGAGGAGCGCGTGGACAGCGCGATGCACGCCCGCACCAGGGACGACCTGGATCCGCTGTTCGAAGACCTGCCCGCGCCGCCCCCCGCCCGGCCGGACCCCGCCACGTCCCCCGACCGGACCGACCTGCCCTCCGGCGACGCACCGCAGGACCGCCCCCACTCGCGGACCGCCGCCTGGCTGCGCAGCGCGGCCCGCACGGTGATGTGCTGCACGGGCCCGTCCCGCCGGAACGGCGAGCGCTCGCAAGATCCCAAAGTCGCGAGGTAGCAACGTCGCGAGGTAGCAACGTCGCGAGGTAGCAACATCGCAAGGCGGCGGATCTTACGGAGCCGTGACGTCCCGGCCGAAGTCTCCGCCGCCGCGCCCTCGCTGGCTTAGCGTGACGCCCATGCGTGTACTTGTCACCGGAGGCGCCGGGTTCATCGGTTCGCAGATCGTGCGGGCGCTCGCCGCGCGCGGGCACGAGGCGGTGGTCCTCGACGCGCTGCTGCCCTCCGCGCACCCCGTACCGCCGCGGCCGGACCGGTCCGATAACGCCCCGGAGACGCTCGTCGCCGATGTGCGGGACCCGGAGGCGGTACGGACCGCGCTGCGCGGCGTCGACGCGGTGTGCCATCAGGCCGCGATGGTCGGGCTCGGCAAGGACTTCGCGGACGCCCCCGAGTACGTGGGCTGCAATGACCTCGGCACGGCCGTACTCCTCGCCGGGATGGCCCGGGCCGGGGTGCGCGACCTGGTGCTCGCCGGGTCGATGGTGGTGTACGGGGAGGGACGGTACGAGTGCCCGCGGCACGGGGTGGTGCGCCCCGGGCCACGGGCCGAGGCCGATCTGGCGGCGGGCCGGTTCGAGCCCCGCTGCCCGCGCTGCGGTGCCTTGCTGTGGCCCGGCCTGGTCGGCGAGGACGCGCCCGCCGACCCGCGCAACGTGTATGCCACGACCAAGCTCGCGCAGGAGCACCTCGCCGCCGCGTGGGCCCGGGCGACCGGCGGCCGGGCGGTGTCGCTGCGGTACCACAACGTGTACGGGCCCGGGATGCCCCGTGACACTCCCTACGCCGGTGTGGCGTCGTTCTTCCGCTCGGCCCTGGAGCGGGGCGAGGCCCCACGGGTCTTCGAGGACGGCGGTCAGCGCCGGGACTTCGTCCACGTACGGGACGTGGCGGCGGCGAATGTGTGCGCGCTCGAGGCGGTACGGGAGCGGGGTGCGGGGGCGGGTACGAGTGCGTTCGCCGCGTACAACACCGGGAGCGGTGAGCCGCACACCATCGGCGAGATGGCCGAAGCGCTCGCCACGGCGCACGGTGGCCCGAAGCCGGTCGTCACCGGCGAGTACCGGCTCGGCGACGTCCGCCACATCACGGCGGACTCGTCCCGGCTCCGGGCCGAGCTCGGCTGGCGCCCCGAGGTGGGCTTCGCGGCGGGGATGGCGGAGTTCGCGGCGGCACCCCTGCGCTCCATCAGCCCGTCCGGCGTTTGAGGACGAGCGCTCCCCCAAGCTCTCGACTTCGCTCGCGCAGGGAGGTACCCCCCTGCGCGACAAGGGGGTCTGGGGGCGCAGCCCCCAGATGACGGCACCCGAGCCGACCGCACGGATACGTGATCCGTAAGACTCGCCCTAGCCTCGCGCAGCGGCCCGCGCCATCGGCAGCGTCACCTCGAAGCAGCAGCCGCCCGCCACATTGTGTACGTGGGCCCGGCCCTGGTGGGCCTCGACGATGCCGCGGACGATGGCGAGGCCGAGGCCCGCGCCGGCCGGGGGCGTACGGGCATGGGTGCCGCGCCAGCCGGTGTCGAAGACGCGCGGCAGGTCCTCCTCCGGGATGCCGCCGCAGCCGTCGGTGACCGACAGGACCACGCTGTTCCCGGCGTGCCGGGCGTCCACGGCCACCGTGCCGTCGGGCGGGGTGCGGCGGATCGCGTTGATGAGCAGGTTGCCGAGCACCCGGCTCATCTCCTTGCCGTCGACCTCCACCGGCACCGGCTCCACGGCCCCGCCCACCAGACGTACGCCGTGCTCGCGCGCGAGCGGATCCACGCCCGCGAGCGCGTCGCCCACCAGGTCGTACACGGAGATCCGGGAACGCGACAGCTCAAGCGCGCCCGCATGGATCCGGGAGAGCTCGAAGAGGTCGCCGACCATCGAGTTGAGCCGCTCGACCTCGGTACGGATCTGCCGCAGATAGCGCTCGGGCTCCGCGGCGACGCCGTCCTCCAGGGCCTCGGCCATGGCGCGCAGGCCAGCGAGCGGGGTGCGCAGGTCGTGCGAGATCCAGGCGACCAGTTCGCGCCGGGAGGTCTCCAGGGCCCGCTCCCGTTCCCGGGACGCCGCGAGTTTGGCGCTGGTGGCCGCCAACTCCCGGGTGAGCTCGGCCAGTTCGGCGGTGACCGGCTCGCTCGGCGGCGCGAAGCTTCCGGCCTCACCGAAGGTGCGCGCCGCCGCGGTCAGGTCCCGGCTGCGGGCGACCACCCAGCGGCCGAGGAGCAGCGCCGTGGCGAGCGAGACCACCGCGGCCATGGCGACGACGATGGTCACCACGGTCAGGTCGTGCGGCGACAGGAACATCTCCCAGGCCACCGCGAGCGTCCCGGCCAGCATCGCGACGACGGCGACGGCCACGACCACCGTCAGGGACACCACGAGCGAACGCCCGCGCAGCCGACGCAGCACCAGGGCGCCGAGCAGCCCCGCGGCGGCCGCGCCCAGGAACGCGAGCAGGGCGATGACCAGGATGTCTTTCATGGCTGCGGCCGTTCGTCCGGCATCGGTACGTCGTCGGATTCCGGTAGGCCGAAAGCCGCTGCGTCGGATTCCGGTGCCCCGGATGGCCGTATGTGCGACTCGCGCACGCCCGGCTCCCTCACGCCCGACTGCCCTAGATCCGACTCCCTCACGCCCGACTCCCCCACATCCGACTCCACTACGTCCGACTCCGGTACGTCGAGCCGGTAGCCCACCCCCCAGACCGTCTGGATCAGGGTCGGGCGGGCCGGGTCGTCCTCGACCTTGCCGCGCAGGCGGCGTACGTGGACCGTGACGGTGGACAGGTCGCCGAACTCCCAGCCCCACACCTCCCGCATCAGCTCCTCGCGCCCGAACACCCGCCCGGGGTGCCGCAGAAAGAACGTGAGCAGGTCGAACTCGCGGACGGTCAGGGCGAGTTCGGTGCCGTTCTTGGTGGCACGCCGGGACGCCGGGTCGGCCGTCAGGCCCGCCGCCCGCAGCACCCCCGAGCCGGGCCGTCCGGCCGTGGCGGCGGTCGCGGCGGCTCCGGCGGCGCGGGTGCGGCGCAGCACGGAGTCGACACGCAGGACCAGTTCGCGCGGGCTGAACGGCTTGGTGACGTAGTCATCCGCACCGATCTCGAGGCCGAGGATGCGGTCGTCCTCGTCGCCCCGCGCGGTCAGCATGATCACCGGCACCGGGCCGCGGGCCCGCAGCCTGCGGCACACCTCCAGGCCGTCGATGCCGGGCAGCATCAGGTCGAGCACGACCAGGTCGGGCCAGCGGGCGGCGGCCCGGTCCAGGGCGACCGGGCCGTCCTCCGCGCGGTCCACCTCGTATCCGGCGCGGAGCAGATAGCCCGTGACGACCTCGGCGACGGTGGGGTCGTCGTCCACGACCAGGACCCGGCGGGTGGCGGCCGGGTCCTCGGGGGCGTGCGGTGATGTCTCCATGCAGCTAGCGTCGCACTATGCGCGCGGGGTGGTGGTGGCCCGGCCGGTGGCCCGCGGGCGACGTCCGCGTTTCGTAAGAATCGGAAGTCTGTTATGTCCGCTTCCCGTTCGTAGGGTGAGTGGCGTGAACCACACCGACTCCTCCATGCCTCGCACGGCACCGGATACGGACACCGCCGATGCCGCGGCCATCGCCGATGTCGTGCTGCCCTGCCTCGACGAGGCCGACGCGCTGCCCTGGGTGCTCGACCGGATTCCGGAGGGCTGGCGGGCGATCGTCGTGGACAACGGCTCGACGGACGGCTCCGCGGAGCTCGCCCGCTCGCTCGGCGCCACGGTGGTGCACGAGCCACGGCGCGGCTTCGGGTCCGCCTGCCACGCCGGGCTCACCGCCGCCACCGCGGACATCGTGTGCTTCTGCGACTGCGACGCCTCGCTCGACCCCGGTCTGCTCGCACCGTTCGTACGCCGTGTCCGCGCGGGCGAGGCGGACCTGGTGGTCGGCCGACGGCGGCCGACGGGCCGGGGCGCCTGGCCGGCGCACGCCCGCGCGGGCAACCTGGCCCTGGCCAGGATGCTGCGGCGCCGCACCGGCGTACGACTGCACGACCTCGGCCCGATGCGAGCGGCCCGGCGTACGGCGCTGCTCGGGCTCGACCTGACCGACCGGCGCAGTGGGTACCCGCTTCAGATGGTGGTACGGGCGGCGGACGCGGGCTGGCGCATCGAGGAGCGGGACGTGCCGTACCTGCCGCGGACCGGGAAGTCGAAGGTCACGGGGACGTGGCGGGGCACGTGGCACGCGGTTCGTGACATGCGGGCGGTGCTTGCGGAGCCGCCGCGGGTGGTGCCGCCCTCGGGCGGGACGGCTCGGCCGTCGAACGAGTCGGCGCGGCCGTCGCACGGGTCGGCGCGGCCGTCGGGAGGCGCCCGGTGACCGTCTCGACCACCCTCCTCGTCATCGCCAAGGAGCCGGTGCCGGGCCGCGTGAAGACCCGGCTCACGCCGCCCTACTCGCACCAACAGGCCGCCGAACTGGCCGAGGCCGCACTCGCCGACACCCTCGATACGGTGCTCGCGGCCCCCGCCCACCGCCGGGTCCTGGTACTCGACGGGAGGCCGGGCCCCTGGCTGCCGCCCGGCTTCGAGGTCGTACCGCAGGGCGCGGGCGGCCTGGACGAGCGCCTCGCCGCGGCGTTCGCGGGCTGCTCGGGCCCGGCGCTCCTGGTCGGCATGGACACCCCACAGCTCACCCCCGGGCTGCTCGCCCCGGCACTCGGGTCATCCGCCTGGCGGAACTGCGACGCATGGTTCGGACCGGCCGTCGACGGCGGCTTCTGGGCCCTCGGCCTCGCGGACCCCGATCCGGAGTTGCTCCGCGGGGTACCGATGTCCACACCCACCACGGGCGCCGCCCAGCGGACCCGGCTCACCGAGGCCGGGCTCCGCGTACGCGACCTGCCGACGCTGCGCGACGTCGACACGGCCGAGGACGCGTCCCTGGTAGCGGCGGCGGCGCCCAACAGCCGCTTCGCGGCTGCCCTGTCGCGGGTTGCTGGCCCTCCCCACCGTCGCCGCGGGCGCGGCGCTCATGACGCGTCCGGGGCCGAGGCGCCCCGCGCGACCAGGACCGGGCGCCGATGAGCACCACGGTCCCGAACCGCGCCCACTCCCCCGGGCCCGCATCCGACCTGGAGTCCCTGTCCGACCTGGGGTCCGACTCCACCCCCGTACCCGTCGCGGACCACGCCCCCTGGGCCACCGCCGACCCGTACGCCCAGGCGCTGCGCACCGGCCGCGGCCCGCTGTTCCTGCGGCGCAGTGACGGGTGGCTGCTGCCGCTCGATGTGGAGCGGTGGTGTGCGGGGCCGGACCGGGCCGACCGTTCGGCGCTCGCCCGCTGCGAGGGCAGCGTCCTTGACATCGGCTGTGGCCCCGGCCGCCTGGTCGCCGAGCTCGCCGCGCGCGGGCACCGCGCCCTCGGCATCGACGTCAGCGAGGCCGCCGTGGCGCACACGCTGCGGCTCGGCGGCAGCGCGCTGCTCCGGTCCGTCTTCGATCATCTGCCGGGCGAGGGGCGTTGGGGCACGGCCCTGCTCATCGACGGCAATACGGGGATAGGCGGCGACCCCGGCGCGCTCCTCACCCGGGTGGGTCAACTCCTCGCGCCCGACGGTCTGTTGGTCGCCGAGGCCGCCCCGGTCGACGTGGACGAGCGAGTGCGGGTCCGGCTCGACGACGGCCGCGGCGGCGGTGCGGCGGGCGAGCCGTTCCCGTGGGCCCGGCTCGGCACCGCGGCGCTCCTTCGACACGCCCGCCCGCTGGGCTGGCGCCGGGTCGAGCAGTGGACCGCCGAGGGCCGTCACTTCGTGGCGCTGCGCCGCCCCCGTACCGTACGCACGACGAAACACACCGCGGAGCCCGCGAACAGCGCGGCCGAGAGCAGCAGCCAGCGCGTCAGGAACACATCGGCGGGCAGCCCGGTCGCGGAGGCGTAGCGCGGCACCTGCCCCGCGATCAGCGGGAACCAGACCAGCAGGAGCAGCCCGGACAGGGCGGCGGGTACCCGCACGTACGCGACGGGCACCCGACCAGGCGTCTGAGGCCCTCGCGGCCCGCCCCGAGATGCGCGCAGCCGCCCCGAGGCGAGCCCGCACACCACCCGGTCCACCACCCCGTACACCGGTACGAGCAGCAGGTCATGCACCAGCGCCGCCCCGACGAACCACGCCGTCACCCCCACCCAGTCGTCCCCGAGCAACCGCACCCCGGCGTACCCGGCGAGCGCGAACGAGGCGAGCAGAAGCAGCAGTTGCAGCGGCCCCTCCCCGTACCACCGCCGAAACCACACCCCGCGCCTGGTCACAGCGGCTCCCCGCCCGGCCCCGACAACTCCCCGTCCGCTCACAGCAGTTCTCCAAAGGTCAGCCGGGACACCCATTTGGTGTTGTGCACGCCGGGTGCGGCCGGGACGATGACACGGGCCGGATAGCCGTGGTCGAGGGACAGCTCCTCGCCGTTGACCTGGAGCGCGAGGAGCGAGCGCGGGTCGCGGACCTGGTTCGCCCGCAGCGCGGCCCGCCGGAACGCCCCGCGCCGCTGGAGCGACTCCACCAGGACGGCCGGTTCCCGGCCCGCCTCGCAGCCGACGCGTACGGCCAGGTCGCGCAGCCGCACCCCGCGCCACCACTGGTCCGAGGTCGACCAGCCCTCCACACAGGCGATCGGCAGGGCCGCGCTGTGCTGGGTCATGGCCAGCAACTCGGCGCGGGTGAGCCGGACCTGGCCCGAAGGGCCGCTGACCACCAGGCGCCACGCCTCCGCCTCGGTGTCGGCCTTCACGATGCCGACGGCCGCGGCTGTCTTGTTGATCTGGAAGCCGTTCGGGCCGGTGCCCGGCTCACCGCCGCCGTGCGGGGCGAGCAGCGCCGTGTGCCGTAGCGGCCCGTCGAAGTTCTGCCCCGCCGTCGTACCGAAGAGCACCAGGGAACCGGCCCCGACCAGGCCGAGCGCCCCGCGCCGCGACACGCTCGGCGGGGCGGGCGCGGACGGCGCGAGGCCGCCCGGCTCGTACGGTTCGGGCTCCGCCGACCGTAGCCGCGCCCGCAGACCACCGCCGCGCAGCATCCGCAGAGCGGCGGGCAGCCGCAGCGCCACGTGCACGACGAAGGCGGCGAAGAACACCCAGGCCCCGTAGAAGTGCAGCGGGTAGAAGGAGCCCGGGAACAGGTACTCCAGCTGGATGTTGAGCACCCCGGTGACGAACTCGAACAGCACCCCGCCGACCAGGAGCAGCAGCGAGATCCGCTCCAGCGCGTGCCCCACGGACCGCGCCGGGGGCAGCGCGAACAGCCGCGGCACCACCGACCACAGCTTCGCGAGCAGCACCGGGATGAGGGCGATGCCCACGGTGACGTGCAGGCCCTGGGTGAGCCGGTAGAGCCAGTGCGGATCGGTCGGCCAGTCGAAGAGGTAGAACCCGAGCAGCCCCTTGTCGGGTGTCGTGTCGTTGACCGGGGACAGATTCGGGTTGTACGCGGCGTACGACAGCAGCCCCGTCACGAACAGCAGTGTGATCCCGGCGAGCAGTACGACGCCGAGCACCGAGGTGAGCCAGGGCCCGCGCAGCGGACTGCGCCAGAAGCCGGGGCTGGCCGGGGTTGTGATCCGGATCCGTGACATCCGTGGCAGGGGACTCATGGTGGGAACGTTAGGCCGGAGCGGGCCCGCGTCAGAGCACCCGAATGATGACGAAACGCTGACGGCCGGACGGGCGGGGATGCGAGGCGGCGAAGATCTGACAGTCCGGTGACACCTTCCGGTCGAAGCACCCGCCCCGCCACGACCTCGCTTACGGTGCGGCCGTGAGCACCGAAAACCTGGCAGACGAGCACACCAGCAAACCTGGCAACACCGGCCGCACCGGTGGACGCCGCGACCTGATCGCCGCCGGTTTCGCCGTCCTCCTCGTCGCCGCGGCCATCGTGGTCGGCCGGTGGATCGAGGACACCCACGGCACCCTGCACCTCAACTGGCCGCCCCTGTACGCCAAGTGGCAACCGCATCTCGGCCCCGGCACCCCGGCCGCCGTCGCGGTCGCCGCCGCCGTGATCGCGTACGGTCCGACGCTCGCCCGCCGACTCCGCTGGCGAACCCTGCTCCTCGCCTCCTGGGCCGGGTCCATGGCGTGGATCTGGTCCCTCGCCCTGATCGACGGCTGGCACCGTGGCATCGCCGAGCGCCTCACGACGAAGTACGAATACCTCCAGGTCATCGACCGCTTCGCGGACATCCCGAGCACGCTGCGGGGGTTCACCGGACACATCCTGATCGACTCACCCGACCACTGGCCCGCCCACATCGCGGGCCACCCGCCGGGCGCCACGCTCACCTTCGTCCTGCTCGACCGGATCGGGCTCGGCGGCGGGGCATGGGCGGGGGCGTTCTGCATCACGGTCGGCAGCACGGCCGTGGTCGCGGTACTCCTCACGGTGCGCGCCCTGGCCGACGGACGTCGCGCCGAGGAAGGGAAGCCCGGCGAACGAGACGGAGACGAGAGAGGCGAGGGAGGCAAGGGAGGCGGGAGAGGCGAGAGAGGCGAGGAACTGGCCCGCAAGGCGGCCCCATTCCTGGTCCTGGCCCCCGCCGCGATCTGGATCGGCGCCTCGGCGGACGGCTATTTCGCCGCCGTCACCGCGTGGATGACCGCACTCCTTGCCCTGGCCGCGACCCGCGCCGCCCCCCGCACACCGCTCCCGCGGCGTGCCGTGCTCGCCGCACTCGGCTCGGGCCTGCTGTTCGGCCTGACCGTCTACCTCTCGTATGGCCTGACGCTGTTCGCGATCGTCGTGGCCGCGGTCCTCCTGATCACCCGCACCTGGCGTCCGCTGCCCTGGTTCCTGGCCGGAGCGGCGGTCGTCCCGCTCGTCTTCCTGCTGCTCGGCTTCGACTGGTGGGAGGCGTACCACCTGCTGGTGGAGCGGTACCACCAAGGCGCGGGCGGCATCAGGCCGTACGGCTATTTCATCTGGGCCAATCCGGCCTGCACGGTCCTCGTCGTGGGCCTGGCGACGGTCGCGGGGCTCCGCCGGGTCCTGGCGCGATCGCCGAAGGCGGTACGAGCGAGCCTCACACCCACAGGCAGGGACGCAAAGGGGGGTCCGGAGCGGGACGCAAAAAGGGGGCCGGAGCCGCAGCAACGCCTGGTCCTGCTCACCCTGGCGGCCCTGCTTGCCCTCGCCGTCGCCGACCTCTCCGGCATGAGCAAGGCCGAGACGGAACGCATCTGGCTGCCCTTCGCCACCTTCCTGCTTCCCGCCGCCGCGCTGCTCCCCACACCGGGCCGCCGCTTCTGGCTCACGACCCAGGCAGCCCTGGCCCTGACCCTCAACCACTTGCTCTTCACCGGCTGGTGACCCGAAACAGGTCGGACTCCCCCCTTCCGTAAGCGACTCTTGAGTGAAGCTTCAAACGCCACGAACGCATCAACTAAGCGCGTAACGACACGTATGCCTATGTTGAGGAGATCAGGAGCCGTCACCGGACTGGCCACCGAGCCAGCGAAGCCCGGCGACCGCTCACGGGGGTTTCACCAGAGGGGGATTCTCAGCATGTCCGTATCGCATGGCATGCCGTCACGCGACCTGTCCGGCGGGGCGAACCCGACCAGCGGCGCCTTCGGCCGGATGTTCCCGAACCTGCCGCCGCGCCGGGCCACCGGCCTGGACGCGGCGCTCGCGCTCGGCGCGCCGGGCGGTCTGATGGACGGCGGTCAGACGACCGGCGCGCAGCTCGCGCCCGACTTCCCGGCGGGCTTCACGTACTTCGGGCAGTTCATCGATCACGATCTGACGCTCGACGTCATCTCGCGCCTCGACGAGCGGAACGCCCCGTCGAGCCTCACCGACTTCCGTACGCCGCGTCTCGACATGGACAACCTGTACGGGGCGGGGCCGGTGGTCAGCGAGCACCTGTACGACGGCTCGCGCGAGGGCCGCCTCGCGCTCGACCCGACCGGTGTGGACTTCGCCCGGAGCCCGGCGGGCAAGGCGCTCATCGGCGACCCGCGCAACGACGAGAACCTGATTATCAATCAACTGCACGTAGCGCTCATCAAGTTCCACAACCGGGTCACCGAACTGCTCGCCGCAGGCAAGATCCCGGACGCCCTGGGCCGCCCGTTGCCGCCCCGCCCCGAGGACGAGCCGCCGACCCAGCAGCCCGGCGTCCCCCTGGACCAGCTCCTGGACGCGGAGAACTACTACGAGTTGCTCTTCGCCTCCGCCCGCCGCCTGGTCACCTGGCACTACCAGTGGATCGTGCTGCACGACTTCCTGCCGATGGTCGGCGATCCGCGGGTCCTTCAGGACATCGAGGAGAACGGGCCGCGCCACTTCCGCCCCGGCGACCGCCCGTTCATCCCGGTGGAGTTCGCGGCGGCGGCGTACCGCTTCGGCCACCCGACCGTACGCTCCAGCTATTTCGTCAACGAGAACTTCACCGGCAAGATCTTCCCGGACGACCCGAACGCCGACCCGACGCCCCGCACCGATCTGCGCGGCGGTCCGGTGCTCCCGGAGCACGCGGTCGACTGGCGGCTCTTCTTCGACGTCGCCCGAGGCGTCGAACCGCAGGCCGCGAAGCGCATCGACGCCACCCTCAACACCCAGCTCCTGGATCTGCCGGTGAGCGCGGTCCCGGGCGCCCGCGAGGGCGCGCTCGCCCGCCCGGTGGCCTCGTTGGCGGTACGAAATCTGCTGCGCGGCGAGACCCTGGGGCTGCCGTCCGGGCAGGACGTGGCCCGCGCGGCCGGTGAAATCCCCATGACGGACGACGAGTTGGGCACGGCGGGCCCGGCCCACCTCTGGTACTACGTCCTCAAGGAGGCCGAGGTCCTGGGCCGCGGCCGCCACCTGGGCCCGGTCGGCACCCGCATCGTCGCGGAGGTCCTCACCGGCCTGATCGACGCCGACCCGAACTCCTACCGCTCCGTCTTCCCGCGCTGGCAGCCGACGCTGGGGGACCGCCCGGACCGCTTCGAGATCGCGGACCTGCTGCACATCGCGGGGGTGGTGTAGGGCGGTAGGTGCGGTAGCGGGCGGGACCGCGGTAGCGGCGGTAGCGCGGTAACTCCGTGGCGAGGTGACTCCGCAGCGCGGTAACTCCGTAGCGGCCGACTGCGGGTTTCGTCCTAGGTCGTATCCGCAGCCGTACGGTTCAGCGAACGCCGCCCCTGGTCCTGGTGCGCTCCCGGTGCCCCTTGGCATCGGACCTGCCGACGTGCCCGGGGCGGCGCTCCGACTCGCCGAGCCAGAGGTGCGGAACGCGGTCCCGTACGGCCCGGACCACAGGCTCGTGGGCACCGAAGGTGAGCGGGAGCCGGTAGCGCAGCCGGGGCAGGGTGGGGTGCGGCGGGTCCTCGTCGCGGACCAGGGGCCAGAGCACCGGGTCGTCGCGGTCGATCGGCCCGTTCGGGCAGAGCTCGAGCGAGTACGCCGTCCCCCGCCCCATGGGGCTCCAGTACAGCCCGACACCGGCAAGCCCCTGCCAGGGGATGACGTTCTGCGCCTTGCCGTTGAAGAACCACAGGCCGGTGCTGTCGACGCTCACCCGCGCCTTACGCGACTTCACGCCACCGTAGATCCCGAGCGCGCCGAGCCCACCGAAGATCACCATCCAGACGAGCCCACCGGCGACCTGCCCCACGGCGACCCCGCCATCCGCCACGATCCCGGCGACGACGGCGACCCCCGCGAGCAGCCCCATCACGACCAGAAAACCCCCGGCAACGATCCCGCGCCGAGCACGGGCCCCGGTCCGGATGACAACGGCATCCGGCCCCGGCCCACCGACACCGGACGACGCCCCCGAGGACGAAGAAGACGAGGAAGACTGAGACGGCCACATAGAAGCGGAGCATAACGAGCCCCCGTTCCCGCCCCAAGGCCACGCACGAACGCCCTTTTGAACACGTTCAAGTAATCGACTAAGGTCACGGGGACAACCGAGCAACGGCCGCGGGCCTACCGAGCACGGCCGTGGGACAGCCGAGCACGGCCAAGAGAACAGCCGAGGGAACGGCCAAGGGAACCGCCGTGGGAACGGCCGAGGAAACAGGGGAACCCATGAAGATCGTGATCCCAGGAGGCACCGGCCAGGTCGGCACCCTCCTCGACCGGGCACTCACCGCACAGGGCCACGAGGTCGTCACCCTCACCCGAACCCCCCGCGGCCCCCGCCAACTCCCCTGGGACGGCCGCACCCTCGACCGCTGGGCGGAGGCGATCGACGGCAGCGACGCGGTGATCAACCTCGCCGGCCGCAGCGTCAGCTGCCGCTACACCCCCGCGAACCTGCAGCAGATGATGGACTCCCGCATCGACTCGACCCGAGTCGTGGGCCAGGCCATCGCCGCGTCCACGAGCCCACCCCAGGTCTGGCTGCAAATGAGCACGGCCACGATCTACGCCCACCGCTTCGACGCCGCGAACGACGAGGCCAACGGCATCATCGGCGGCACCGAGCCCGATGTCCCCGACTACTGGGCGTACAGCGTGCGCATCGCCGAGAACTGGGAGCGAGCACAGCAAGAGGCCCCGACCCCGAAGACCCGCAAGGTCGCGCTACGCACGGCCATGGTGATGAGCCCGGACCGCGGCGGCGTCTTCGACGCCCTGTCCCGCCTGACCCGCCTCGGCCTCGGCGGCCCGGTAGCGGGCGGACGGCAGTACGTGTCCTGGATCCACGAGGACGATTTCGTACGCGCGGTGGAGTTCCTGATCGAGAGGGGCGAGCGTGCGGAATACCCGATCGAGAGGGACGACCGTAACGACGCAACCGAGCAGGAAGATCACGGGCCCCGGCCCCTCAGCGGCCCGGTGAACCTGGCCGCCCCCACTCCCCTACCGCACCGAGAGTTCATGCGCACCCTACGGACCGCCTGGCGCATGCCGCTCGGCCTACCGGCGACGCGCTGGATGACAGAGCTCGGCGCCTTCGCGATGCGCTCGGACACGGAGCTGCTCCTCAAGAGCCGCCGCGTCACCCCCGGCCGCCTCCTCGACGCGGGCTTCACGTTCCAGTACCCCACCTGGCCCCAGGCGGCGGCAGACCTGGTGACCCGCACACGGAGCCGCTGACCACCTCACCAGAGACGAGAGAGTCCCACTCCACCAGAGACGGAGAGTGACGCCCCGACCACGCACCACATCCACCGCCCGCCACCCCCCAGACCCAACAGATACGCAGGTGAAAGGCACTCCGAATCCTTGGTATTGTTGTCCATGTCGCCGCGGGCAACGCCCCGCGGGCCGACAGACACCTAGTCCGGGTGGCGGAATGGCAGACGCGCTAGCTTGAGGTGCTAGTGCCCTTTATCGGGCGTGGGGGTTCAAGTCCCCCCTCGGACACCAGCCATTCACCAACGGAATGCTGGTCGGGAGCGATCTCGACCAGCATTTTGTGTTGTGCGGGGTGGTACGTCATGCGCAGCCCCAGAGCCCGGTAGAGCCGGTTCTTCTGGGCGGTGTCGGCCGTGCGCAGGAGGTCGGCGATGTCACCGGCCGCTTGGACAAGCTCGGCGACGCGCTCGCGGGAGAGGGTCGCCGGTTTCCGGGTCTGCATCCCGGCTACAGCCGTGGCCCGGAGGGCTTCGGTTTCGGCGATCCACTGCGCCACAGTGGCGGAACTGGCCGCTTCGGAGTCGATCAGAGCTCGGTAGCGGGCGAGCTTGGCATCGCAGTCCCGGACGACCGCGGCGGCTTCGCTGGTGTCGGTGTCCGGCGAGCTCTGGGCTTGGGCTTCGTGCAGTTTCTTGATCATTTCGGCTATGCGTCCCGGCGCGAACTGCAGACCGATCCACTGGTCGAGACGCGGCACGACCGCGCTCTCCCAGATGAGCACGTTCTTCGGGTGCTGAACCTTGTTCGCTACGGCGTACTCGTGCGCGAAGCGGCACCGGGCGTAGGCGCTGTCGTGGGACCACTGGGTTCCCATGCGGCGTCGGCACAGGCCGCAGTTGACGAGGCCGCGCAGGGCGTACTGGTGATGGCGGCTGACGCGTTCGTGCGGCCAGGGGCGGCGGTTGCGTTCGGCTCTGCACTGCTGAGCGCGTCGGAAGTCGGCGAGGCTGATGAGCGGCGGGTGGACGATGTCCTTGGACCAGACCCAGGTGTCGACGTTGTTCCAGCGCATCCGGGTCTCGTAGCCGAGGGCCACGTCCTCGACGTCGAGGAGCACGTCCTCCTTGCGCTGTCTGTTCCACACTTGGTGCCCGGTGTAGCGGAGGTTGTTGATGATCGCCTGGACCGCGCCCTTCGACCAGGCGATGCCATCGCGGTGCCGATTGCGGTCGGGGTCGTGTGCGGAGGGGCAGGGGATGCCGTCGGCGGTGAGCCCTTCGGCGATGGCGTAAAGACCGCGTCCGGCCAGGTACTCGGCGAAGATGCGCTGGACGATGGGAGCCGCCACGAGGTCGACGTCGAGGCAGTGAAGCCGCCTGCCGTCCGCCGCCTTGGCGGGGTTGGGGTGAGGGCCGAGGTCCACGATGCGGTAGCCGTACGGCGGTCGTCCGCCGAGGCATAGGGGGGCAATCCTGCTCCCACGGGGGCGGTCACGGCACGGGGTTTCACCGTGGCTCGTGGAGCGCGCCCAGGCTCGTAAAGCGCGACCTACGCCGGCCTCAAGTGACTCAGGAGCGTCTGCAGATCGTTCCACGTAGCACCGCTGCTCCCGTCGCCCAACGGGTAGTGCATGGCAGGGCGTTGGGCCGGGCCCAGGGAGACTGGGGTGAGGGTCAGGGGTGGGCGGGAGGCGTGGTCGGTGCCGATCTGCTCGATGTCGTCGGCGCCGAGCGTGAAGCTGACCGGGATGGGCGGGGCCTCGAGGCGGGGCGGGACCGTCAGGTCGCGGTCGGCGCGGCGCAGGTGGGTGAGGAGGCTGGTCAGGCCGTGCTCGGCGGCGAGGGCCGCGGCCAGGGACTCAAGGGCGTCCACGGGCGGGGTCTCGTCGGGCCCGTAGCCGAACGCGGCGGTGATCTCCTCCTCGACTCCGGCGGTGGTACGGGTGATGCGGAGGGTGGCCAGGGCGGGGCGGTCGGGGTGGCCGACGGCGGTGAGCCAGCTGGGCTCCGGGGCGCGGTCGCGGACGAGCTCCGTCAACTGACGCGGGTTCCAGGGCAGGTTGACGGGCTCGGCGGTGCCCCAGCCGGCCGGAGGCGCGCCCGTGAGGTGCTGCCAGCAGGTCTCCAGGGCCCCGCCCAGGGTGAGGTCGGTGTCCGGGGTGTGGCGCGTACGGAGGGAGAGGAGGAGTTGGCGGTCGGCGGGGAGGCTCTGCCGGCGGGTGAAGGACTCTGCGGCGTGGGCCTTGCCGTCCGGTGTGCGGGCCGGGGCGAACTGGCCGTGCTGCCAGCGCAGTACGGCGCCGGAGAGGCCGTCGTAGTAGCCGCACTCCTCGTCCTGGACGACCCAGCGGTTGGGGTGCCCGCCGAGCGCGACCCGGGTGGGCAGGGTCAGGCGGGCGTGCGGCGGCGTGACGATCTGCAGGGCGCGGTCCTCGGCGGCGGCGGTGCGCAGCACATCCGCCAGCCACGTCGTCATCGGCACGACGGGGCGGTCCATGAGGACCACTGCGGCCTTGTCCGTCAGGACGTCCACGGCCGGCTGAGGGGTGTCCGACGCGGTGAGCGCGGCGGTCTCCGGGGTGAGCTCGACGGCTTTCACGGAGGCAGTGTTCGGGGGCCAAGTGGCTCCGCCGAGCAGGGCGTTGAGGCGGCCGGCGAAGGAGGCGGCGAGGCGTTCAGCCTCGGGGACGTTGGTGGTGGCGCGGGCCTCCGTCCACCACAGCGGGGCCTCGGGCAGGTCCGCGCCTTCGCCGAGGAGGCGGGCCGCCTCTCCGGGCACGTGCACAAGCAGCGGGGACTCCACCGTCAGGAGCGGCCGCCCCGCCGGGGTGCCCAGCTGGATGACCGCACCGGCGTGCAGGGCCTCGGCCTGCAAGTCGGGACCGCCCGCGTACAGGCTCATCAGGAGGGCCTTGGGGTCGGGCATCTTCTGGGTGAGGGCGATGACGTCCTTGGTCATGCGGGGGGCGCTTCCTGGGCTGCCGCGGCGTGCGAGGACGGCGCCGCGAGGGCGGTCTGTACGAGTTGGTGGCGGCGTCCGCGGCGGGCCAGCATGCCGCGTCCGGGCGGCTGTTGGGCGGCGTACAGCCCGGGCAGAAGCGGGCCCTCGCTGCGGTCCCCGGTCATCACCAGAGCCGTGGAGCCGGACTCGCGCAGCGTGGTGAGCAACGGCTCGTACAGGGCGCGGGAGGCTCCGGCGACGCGGCGGGCGAGGACGAAGTGCAGGCCGATGTCCTGGGCCGAGGAGATGTAGGGCAGGAAGGGTTCCAGGGGCTGCTGGCCTGCGGTGGTGAGGATGTCGTAGTCGTCGATGAGGATGACGATGCGCGGGCCGGAAAAGGTCGTGAGGCTGGTGAGGGTGTCGTGGTTGACGCTCTCATCAGGCATGCGTTTGTCGAGCTCGGTGGCGATGCCGGTGGCCAGGGCGTTGGCGAGTTTGATGTTGTACGCGTAGCCGCCGCGGTACGGCTCGGGGACCAGGCCGCGCAGACCGCGCCGCGGGTCGAACACGCCGAAGACGAGCTCCTCGTCGGTGTAGCGGGCGGTGAGCTGGTCGACGACCAGCTTCAGCAGGTTGGTCTTGCCGCACTCGTCGTCGCCGAGGATCAGCAGGTGCTGGTCCGAGCCGAACAGGTCGAGGGTGACCGGGGCCAGGCCGTCCTGGTCGACGCCTATCGGCACGCGGCGCGGCTCGGCCGCGGGCGACGGCAGCTTGGCCGCGGGCAGCTGGGTGGGCAGGACGCGCACCGGCGCCGCGAGGTCGCCGTGCCAGGACGCCCGCACGGACGCGGCGGCCTGCTCAAGCGCCGCGGCCAGATCCGCCGTCGACGGTGTGCTGTCGATACGGGGGAGCGCGACCTGGGCGAACAGCTTGCCGTCGGTCAGTACCCGGCCCGGTTCGTCCGCGCCGAGGGTCTGCGACAGCTTGCGTTCGATGCTGGAGTCGGCCGGGTCGTTCAGGCGCAGCTCCAGGCGGGTGCCGAACATCGACTGGGTGGCGATCCGTACATCGTTCCAGCGCAGCATCCCGGCGACCACGTGAATGCCGTAGCCGCCGCCGCGCTTGAGGAGGTCGGTGATGTCGTCCTCAAGATCGGTGAACTCGTCCCGCAGCGCGCCGAAGCCGTCGATCAGGAGCACGATGTCGGTGGAGGCCAGCTCCGGCAGTCGGCCCTGGGCGCGCAGGTGGCGCAGCTGCTCGATGGAGTCGATGCCGTGCGCACGGAACAGCTCCTCGCGCTCGTTCAGCATCATGCGCACCTCGGCCACCGTGCGCACGGCCCGCTCGTGGTCGGCGCGCCCGGCGATGCCGCCGACGTGCGGCAGCTTCGCCAGGGCGCTCAGGCCGCCGCCCGCCAGGTCCAGGCCGTAGAGGGCGACTTCACGCGGGGTGTGGGTCAGGGCGAGGGACAGGGCCAGGGTGCGCAGGAGCGTGGTCTTGCCGGTCTGCGGGCCGCCGATGACCGCTGTGTGCCCGCCGGAGACCGTCAGGTCGAGGTGCCACACGCCCTGCCACTGGCGGGCCGGGTCGTCCAGGACGCCGATCGGGGCGCGCAGCGTGCCCTCGGGGCGGCGGGCCAGGTGCAGGCCGCGCGCGGACGCCTCAAGGGGGCCCGCGACCGTGTCCAGGGCTACAGCGTCCGGCAGCGGCGGCAGCCAGATGCGGCGCACCGGGGCCGCGGCCTCGACCAGCTGGTCGACCATGACGGACATGACGGTCGGCCCGGTGTCCCGCTTGCCCGGCACCGCCTCGTCCTCGCCCGCGGCCGGGGCCTGAGCGTCGCCCAGCGTATTGAACGCCGGATACGGCCAGGCCAGCGGCTCGTCCTCGGCGGTCTCGCGCAGGGCAGGGCCGGTGTAACGCCCGGAGACGTAGCCGGCCTTGAAGCGGTCGTACGTCGACGTGTCGACCTTGAGGTAGCCGAAGCCCGGCAGCGGCGGCAGGTTGAAGGCGTCCGTGGTCTCCAGGACCGTACGCGACTCGTCGGCCGAGAAGGTGCGCAGGCCAAGGCGGTAGGACAGATACGTCTCCAGGCCCTTCAGCTTGCCCGCCTCGATGCGCTGGCTGGAGAGCAGCAGGTGCACGCCGATGGACCGGCCGATCCGGCCGATCGACAGGAACAGGTCGATGAAGTCCGGCTTCGCGGTGAGGAGTTCACCGAACTCGTCGATCACGACGAACAGGTGCGGCAGCGGCTCCAGACCCAGCTCGGGCCGCTCGGCGCGCAGCGCCGCGTAGTGCCCGATGTCGGCGACGTTGCCCGCGTCTTTGAGTACCTGCTGGCGGCGCTTGACCTCGCCCGCGAGGCTGGTGTGCACCCGCTCCACCAGGCCCGCCTGGTTCTCCAGGTTCGTGATCACCCCCGCCACGTGCGGCAGTTGGGCGAACGGCGCGAACGTCGCACCGCCCTTGTAGTCCACCAGGACCAGGGCCAGATCCTCCGGCGGGTGCGTCGCGGTCAGCGCGAGCACGAGGGTGCGCAGCAGCTCGCTCTTGCCGGAGCCGGTCGCCCCGACGCACAGCCCGTGCGGGCCCATGCCCAGCTCGGACGACTCCTTCAGGTCGAGCAGGACCGGCTTGTGGTGGTCGTCGACGCCGATCGGCACCCGCAAGAAGTCCCGCTCCCCGCGCGCCGCCCACAGCCGGCCCAGGTCCAGGGCGGCCGGGTCGTCGATGTGCAGCAGGTCGGGGAAGTCCACGGCCCCGGAGACCGGGGTGCCTTCCGCCACCGACTCGGCCGAGAGCCGCAGCGGCGCCAGCATCCGCGCGAGGCCCTCGGCACCCGCCACGGTCACGTCGTCCACGATGCCGGTGGCCGGGGGCCGCTGCGGCGTGCGCAGGTCCTCGACCGTGACCGCGTCGTCGGCCACGGTGATCCGCACGGACACCTCGTCCGGCTCGTGCACCTGCTCCTGCAGCAGGTGCAGCACGGTCACGCCCATCCCGGCGAGCCCGACGGCCGCGTCGGGGCGGGGCAGTTCGGCCGCGTTCCCGCCGTACTCGTCGCTGACGACCAGGAGCCGGTCCGACATCTGCAGCGCGTGCCGGTCGGCCAGGCCGCGGCGCACCTCGGCCGCGTACGAGGCCCGGCGGCGCAGATCGGTGCGCAGCAGGTCGGCCAGCTGGTCCAGGCTCGGGGCGATCCGGCGCACCGGCACCGGCCCGTCGTGCTGGTCCGGGTCGAGCACGTGCGGCAGCCACTTGGCCCACTCCCAGTCCGCCGCGAGCCGGTCGCCCGGCACACCGAGCGCGAGAGCGGCGTCGGCCGGCGCATGCAGCACGGCGGCTTGGATCAGCAGGGCCCGGGCGACCCGCAGCACGCCCTCGCGGTCGCCGACGATGCTGACGTTCCCGGCCCGGTCCAGGGGCACCGTGAGCGGACAGTCCCCGGCGCTCGCGTAGCGCGCGAGCAGGGCCCGCGCCTCGTTCAGCATGAACGGGTCCGGCGGGGTGAGGACGCCACCCTCGCCGTGCCCGATCGTCAGGGCCTGCACCGGCACGTCCCCGGTGCCGACCCGTACCCGCAGAAAGTCGGCGTCCAGGCGGCGCCGCTCCCACAGCCGGGCCGGGTCGCGGACGAGGTCGTACGCCGCCTCAGGCGCCGGATCCAGGATGCGGGCCCGCTCCCGTCGCTCCCGCTCGGCGGTCCCGAACTCCTCACGCAGCTGCTCCAGATACTCCAGATACCGCTCGCGCTGCGCCCGCCGGGTGCGCTGCGCCTTGCCGCGCTGCGACACGAACAGGGCCACGGCGGCGAGCAGCGCGAAGACGAGGACGATCGCGCCGATGGCCGCGAACCGGCTGCTGCGGATCACGGTCATCATCACGACCGAACCCATGACACCGGCCAGCGGCAGCAGCGACGTCGCCGCGTTGCCGATCTTCCCCTCCGGGAGGTTCGGCGGCGCCTCGACGGTGCGCGGCGCGGGCTCGGGCAGCGGGCGCGTGGCACGCGCCGGGCGGTGCACGATCTGCTGGCTCATGCCACCCTCCCGACGGCGGCCGACGTCAAGTGCCTTCGGCACGGCGTGAATTCCTGTTTCGGGTACGGCATCGATTCCTGTTGCGCGTACGGCGCCAGGTCCTGTTGCCCGTGCGGCGCCGATTCCCGCTTCCGGTACGGCGTCATGGCTGCTTCCTCACCGCGAACTGCAGGGCCTCGGCGGCGAGCCGGGCGGCGGCCCGACGCGTGTCCTCGCCGAGCAGCGCGTTCTGAATCGTGCCGCCCGCGCCCAGGTGCCGGTCGTAGGGGAAGGGCACGACCGCCACTCCCGCCTCGCGCAGATGGGCGGTCGCCTTCTTCACGTCCAGCGAAGTGTCGGGCGAGCTCGCGGTCAGCGCGACCACGGTCGTGGCGAGCACCCCGCGCGGCAGCCCGGCCAGCCAGTCCAGGACACGGCGGGTGCCGTTGACGCCCTCGGCGGTGACGGGCGCCACGACCACGCGCGCGTGCGCCGTGGCCATCGCGGTGCGCGCCACCTCGCCGGGCAGACACTCGCAGTCCACCACGGACACCCCGAAGTACCGGCGCAGCGCCAGCGTCACGGTGCGGTACATCTCGACGTCCACCATGGCGCCGATCCGGCCCTGGCTGGCCGGCAGCAGCCAGCCTCCGTCCGTCACCGGCACCAGGTAACCCGTGACATCGGTCAGGAGCATCGACGGATTCAGGAGCTGCGCCAGGTCCGCCACCGACCAGCGCACCGTCTCGGCCCCGAGCCGCACCGGCAGCGTGCCGAGCGCGGGGTCCATCTCCAGGGCCAGCACCGGATCCTGCCGGTAGTGGTTGAACGTACGGGCAAGGAGCGCCGACACCGTGGTCTTACCGACACCACCGCGGATGGAACTCACGGCGATGACCCGGCCCGTGGTCACCGGCTGCTGTACCTCCCGCCCGAGTCGGGTGAGCTCCTCGACCTCCTTGGCAGCGGACGAGGTCAGCTTCCGCAGCGACCGCCCGGTGCGCCGCACCGCGGAGTCCCCGCGCACCGGGCGCCCGACGGCCCCGGAGAGCCGCGGGTCCAGGGTCGGCTCGGACTCCGGGGTGACGGCGGGCGTGCGGGGGCCGGGTGCCGCCGGGGACGCTGATGCCGCAGGGGCGAGCCCGGTGGGCTCGGCGGGGGGCAGGGGCTGCTGGGTGAGGTGCATGGTGGGTTGGGCGTGCGGGGGCTGGGCGGTGGGCTGGGGCTGGGGCTGCTGGTTCTGTGGGGGTTGGTGCGGGTGTTGGGGCTGCTGTGACTGTGGGGCGTGGGCGGAAGCGGGCTGATTCGGGACATGTTGCCCGAATTGCCCTGCTTGGCCTGTATGAGCTGCATGGCCTGCATGGCCTGCTTGGGCTGCATACCCGGCGCCCCCGGCCTGCCCTGACTGGCCTGCGTGCCCGATGTGCTGGGCTTGCTGAGCCGCCGCGGCCTGCGCCGCCTGCGCGGCCCGCTCCCGCTCCTGCTCCTGGGCCTGCTGCTCTTGTGCCTGCTCCCGCCAGGCGCGCTCGGCCTCGGCCCGGGACAGCTGCAGCGTCATCGTACGGTCGTTGCCCCCGTCCGCCGGGCTGTCCGTGGCCCCGGGCCCGGGTTCGGCGTTATTGGCCTCGGCCTCAGCCTCGGCCTGCTTCAGTTCGCGCAGCACATCGCGCTGCCAGTCCGCTCCAGCCATTGGTACTACGCCCCTTTCCGACCTCGACCCCGACCCCGTACACCGCGCGGCACAACCGTCTCCGCGCCGCGCGTCAGAAGGTGTCGAGCAGGCGCCCGTACACCCCGAACACACCGATCGCCACCGGCAACAGCGCGATCACACCCACCGATTCCAGTACGTCCCCGAGGCGCCGCAACCGTACCCGCACATGCTCGGCGGGCTGGACGACAAGGACGGCGAGCGCCACCACGGCCAGGCCCGCGAGCACCGCGAAGGCCCCGAATCCCGCCTCGGGCCGCTGCAGCCACAGGACCACGAGCCGTACGGCCACGACGGCCCCGGCGACGAGCAGCACCACGACCTCGGCCACGAGTGGGAACGCGCGCGCCCGCAGCCACAGCACCGTCGCCGTGAGGACGGCAAGCGGAATGGTCCACGCGCTCGGCTCCCGCAGTGCGAACAGCGCCGCCACGGCCGCCGAGGCCGCGGCCACCACGGTGGCAAGGACGAGCCCTCGGTGCGTCGCGGTCAGCGCGGAGGCGACCTCCTGGCGCCCCACGGCACTCCCGCCGAGCCGCCGGTCGTCGAGCCCGGTGAGCCCTGAGGACATGAGCGCCAGGCGCGGCAGCAGGCCGAGCACGACGACGGAGGCGACGGCGATCACCGCGCCCACGCGCGCCTGCTGTGCGGCTTCCGCCGCCCCGCTCTGCAGCGCCGCGACGACACTCCAACCGATCCCGGCCGAGGCCACGGCCCCGGCGCCGATGAGCCCGCCGCGCCCCAGCGGCGTGAACCAGCCGGCGAGGACGAGCGCGACCACGGCCACGACGCCGGCTCCGGCCCACCGGGCGAGCCCGGACCAGTCGAGGGCGTCGGCGAGCGTCCAGGCGCCGAGCAGGCCGAGTCCGCCGCAGCAGGCGGTCAGGGTCGCGGCCACGCCGAGCCGCCCGAGGCGTCCGAGGAGCGCGCCGACGGCGCCCGCGAGCCCGGCGACGACGAGCAGCGCCGAGGCGACCCCGGCGAGGGCGCCGAACTCGCCCCGGGCGAGCACTCCGGCGGCCAGAGACCAGGCCACGGCGGCGGTCCCCGCGGTCACCCGACGTGCGGCGGGCCGCCAGCGCCAGGCGCGCAGCCCGAGGTCTTCGGCCACCTCGTCGGTGACGTCGTGCACGACCGGGGCCGACGGGGCATCCTGGGCGCGCACGAGGCGCAGCACGGCGCCGTCGGCCACCTGGGCCGACTCCAGGGTGCCGTCCTGCGGGAGCACGGAGCCGTCCGCCCTCACCAGGTGCCGCAGCATCGGCCGGGCGGCCGCCTGGTCGTCGAGAAGCCGGAGAATTTCCGGAAGCAGCCGCCCGATGGGCTCGTCCGACGGCAGAACAAGATCAATACGCCGTCGCTCGCCAACGAGCGTGACCCGGCTCAATCCCGCCCGGCCAGAACGATTTACGGCCCCCATACTCAACACGCGCTCGAACCTATCACCGGGGTGTGACAGCGGAAGATCCCGCGGAAGACGCCGGGGCACTGGACGGGGAACTCGGGCGGGAGCCGTAGGGATCCTGCCCGATGAGGCGCTTGGAAATGAATGACCACCCCACACATCCGGCACAGAGAATGGCCGCGATCACGATCCCGGCCACGACCTTCCCCAGCCGCTCGTCCACGGACCGCCGCCCGCGCTCCGCCCCGAACAGAAAGGCATCCCGCATCCGCCGACGCCGTACCGACACCGACTCCAGCAGCTGGCTGTCGTACTCCTGAGCCCCCACCGTTTCCCGGATCCTTTCCTGTCCTGTATCTGAGGCATGACGCCCGACACATGGACGCCCGACGCACGGACGCCTGACGCACGGACGCCTGACGCCGCTGTCCCACCTCGGGCGCTGCCGCCCGGTACAGCAGAGTCACCGAGTGCACCAGTGCTCGTGGCGATGGTGCGCCACCGGGAATGTCCCGCGCAAGCCCGGCCGCGATCCGCTCGTCGGGCTGCGGAAGCTGCGGAAGCTATCGGGACACGTCCGAGTCCCGCATCAGCTCAGCGAGGGGCCGTCGGGCTGACGCCACAAGCCTCGGCATCGTGGAGCTTGGTAGCCCGGACCAAGCCTTCGTTGAACGCGTCGTCACCGCCATTGGCCCGAACAAGCCAACCCGCGGCGTCATCTTCGTCATTGGCCCATACATACCCGATCGCAACATCACGGGCATCCGCGATTTCCAGATAGTGGGGCGCCCGGATCAGGCTGAGAGTGTGTTGCGCAGCTTGTCGATGATGCGGGAAATGAACTGGTTGGCCTCAGCCTCCGTGATTTCGACGTGGTCGTCTTCGTTGTGCCCCAGCTCGTACAGCCGCAGATACTCCGTCGGCTCCCAGCGCAGATTCCGTGTGAACGCCTCGTCGCGGAAGGACTGCCCTGCTCGGCGGCGACGCAGGATGCCGGCAGGCCGTTCACGGGGAAATTCGTCGTCAATGCGGGCGTAGTAAGTGACCGTCCCGGGCGGCGAGTTGAGTACGTCCACCGAGGCGCCGCAGCCGTTCAGCCACAGCTCCAGCTCAAGACCCGCGAGTTCACGCAGCGCTCCGCCCTCGTCGAGGTGGGCGGGGCCGAACACGGTGCCGGTCAGACCGCGCACGGCCGTTTTGCCGTCGAGCACTACCTCGAACGATGTCTCGTTCACGGTCGCGTCGGTCAGGTCGGCGCCCTGGACCTGGACGTGGAAGAGGCCCGCGCCGTGGAGTGTCGCGCCCCGGAACGATGCCGCCCGCGCATCGACCTGCCACAGCTCGGCGCTCCCCAGATTGGCACCGGTCAGAGCGGCGCGGCGCAAGGACGTCTCGCGCAGGTCGGCTTTCGACAGCCAGGCGCTCGACAGGTCCGCGTCATCGCACGCCGCGGCTGCCAGGTTGGCCCGATAGAGGTCGGCCCCCACGAGCTTGGCATGGCGCAGGTCTGTCTCGATGAGTAGCGCGGTGGCCAGATCGGTACGGCTGAGGTCCGCCCCGGACAGGTTGAGCCCTGACGCGTCCAGGGTTGTGGTGTCGTCCGGTGAGGCAGACCAGGCGCGCAGAGCGTCAGCAGCCTCCGGGTCGGAGGGCATGCCCCGCACCTTCCTGCCAACGTTCCGGATACCGGACAATTCGATCACTGGCCAGCGCTGAGTCTCTCCGTTGCCGCCTCGATGAACGCGGCCGCCTCCGTTGCGGAGATTTCCACGTGATCGATCTCGTTGTGTCCGAGCTCATAGAGCCTGAGGTACTCCGTCGGCTCCCAGCGAAGATTGCGGGTGAATGCCTCGTCGAAGACCTCCTCGTCCCTGCCGACGAGGCGGCGACGGACGACGCCCCGCGGGTTGCCGCGCGGATACCCCTCGCTGATCTTCGCGTAGTACGTGATCGCCCCTTCCCCGTCCAGCGCGTCGAGCGTCGTCCGGGCGAGGGTGAGGAACGGAGTGGCCGTGACGCTGGCTTCCAGGCTCCAGAACGGCAGCGAGACGCCATTGAGGTCGATGAACTCCCCGATGGAGAATCCGCCACCACGCTCGTACATCAGCAGCAGCGGCTCATAAGGATCGGGGAGGTCGGGGAGGTCAACCTTTGCCGTAGAGCGCAGCGCTGCCCAGCGCACGGCACCCTGACACGTCCGTTTCACGGAATTCCGACCGATGCCGCTGCTGAGGAATTGCTCCAACTCGGCGGCGACATCAGCATCCAGCTGAACCGTGGGGTCGACGTACTCCGCGATGTCGAAGAACGGCCAGACATCCTCGGCGCCGTATGCCTGGGCCCAGAGCGCGGCGCGACGCATGTACTCGCGCATCAGCAAGGCGCGTGAATGCGGGTGGTCGAACGCCTCATCCCAGTCATCCCAGTGGACGGAGCGCAGTCGCTCCAGTACCGCGCGCGACGGCTCGTCGGTCACTTGAGATCCAGCCCTTTCGATCGCAGCTCCTGAACGACAGCCTTCACCATGTCGTCGAGGTTGGACAAATCGTTTGCCAGCTCCAGGGCAGGTGGCTTCAGGCCAAGCCGTCGCTCCCAGTGCTTGAAGCCGCCTGCCGTGTCGTTCGGTGACAGTTCGTGCGCGCCGGCATCCCGCACGTCCTGGGGGAAGTCGCGCTGGTAGCCCTTGAAAACGCCGTTGTCATGCACGGGTGAATAGAGGTGAGGATGGTCGTAGGCGTACGGGAGGCCCGCCTTCATCAGACGGCTCTCAATGTACTCATGGGCCAGGAGGTGCTTGAACTGCCGCACCTCGTCCGGGGACAGAGACCCCTTGTGTGCCCCCTGCCAAAGGTCGGCGATGTCATCTCGCGGCTCGAAGAGCCCTCGCTTTACCTCACCCGGGCCGAGAGGAACATCGTGCTGCGAGCGGAACAGGTGGCTCTTCACCTGCCGGAGCACTGCTTCGTCGACACCAGTGTTCCGCGAGATTTCGGGGAGGTCGGCCTTGTTCGGAGTGGCCCGGATCTCTTCGTAAATCCTGCCTGCACGTTCCGACGGCTCCGTGACCCAGCCCGCACCGGCAGCCCGTGAGCCGGGTTCGCCGGGCGTCACACCGTCCGTTGGGTCGTCGCCCGCCCGCACCGCTTCGCCGCCGGTGTCCCCGACGTCGTCGCCCATCGCGCCGAGGCCGTCGGACACCGAATCAGCGTCCTTCCCGAGCGCGGATGCGACGTCGTCCGCGCCGTGACCGGCAAGGTGGATGGCACCCGCGTCGTGGGGCACGGGTACCTGGCCGAACAGGTCCTTCTGCTGGGCCTTGATGGCGGCCAGCTCTTCGGGGGAGACCCCCGGGAGGCGCTCCTTCTCGTAGAGGGCATGGCCGTCCATCTTGGCCGTGAAGCTCTCGGGCGTATGGAACTGCACCTCGAAGACCTGGCCCGAAACCGGGTCGCGCCACGTCGAGTTGATTCCCTTGTAGCCCGCCGAATCCCAGGTGTTCTTGAACGTGACATTCTCGAACCCGCGCGCTTGGAGGTCGTTGACCGCTTGCTGCACGCCATGGGTGTAATCGCGGGCCGGAACCTCGACGGTGTAGCGGATCGAGTCCTTGATGTCGCCCAGCGCTCCCGTGGGCGTGACATTGATGTCCTCGAGCATGTCGGTGGCCAGCTTGCGCTTGAGCGAGTCCTCGCCCTTGAGCCGGAACTCAAGACCATTCAACTTGCCGTTGTCCACGCTGTGGGCGATCTCCTGCATCGCCCCGGTGATACGCGGCTCGGCCTCCGCGGATTTCCGCATGAACTCATCCGCGGAGGCGTTGGCGTCGACGTCCAGTCGCAGACCGTTCTCACCCGCCCAGGAGCCGTCGGGCAGGTTGCCCTTCGGGGGCTCCTCGGGCAGACCACCCGAGCCGGGCAGGCCGTCGCCGCCGGTGGGCGGGACGCCACCCGTATCGCCTCCCGCCGCCGCGCCTTCGCCTCCGTGACTGGTGGTGGCGTGCTCACCGCCGGAAGTGGCGTGCTGGTCCAGGTTGCCGCCCGGGCCGTGATCGCCCCAGCCGGGCCCGGCAGTGTGGCCGCCGGAGTCGGGGGCCTCGTGGCTGCCTCGCGGTTGAATGGCGTCGTCACCGAGGCGTGCGGTGGCGTCGGTGGAGCGGCCGCCGACGCCGGAGAGGGCCGGTTCCTGCTGCGTCGCCGGGACGTGCTCGGCGCCGCGCTGCTGCGCCGTGCCCTCGGCCTTGATGTCCTGGGGGCTTTCCAGGGGCGTGCCGTCGGCGCGGTGGACGACGTTGGTCTCGGTGTTGAGGTAGACGGTGTGGCCGTCGGGGTGGGTGTAGGCGAGGGTGTTGTCGGGGCGCAGGCCGGAGTTGGCGGGCAGGTCGGCCTGGGTGAGGGGTTGGTCGGCGAGGTGGTAGGTGCCGGCGTCGGGGACGTTGACGTTGACGTGCGGGGTGGCGTCGATGCCGCGGAGGTTGGTGAGGGCGTCGCTGATCTTGATGGTGCCGAAACGGGCGCCGCGGGCGATATACGCCATCGGGTCGATGGCGGTGGCGACCTTGGAGGCCGCGGAGATGCCGCGGGCGATCGCGCCGCCCTTGGCCGCGGCGCCGACACCGCCGGACAGGACCGCGGTGCCGATGTTGAACACGGCGCCGCCGGCGGCGCGGGCTCCGTGGCCCTGCTCCCACTGGTCGTAGGAGATCATCGCCTTGCCGGCCTCGACGACGGCCTTCTTCGAGTCGTCCACCCACCGGCCCACGGCGTTGTCGCGGCCCATCTGCGAGGTGGCCAGGGCGGCGCCGGGGGTAGCGATGATGGCCAGGCCGGTGACGACCTTGCCGAGGTTCTTCCACGCCTCTCCGGCGGAGATCTCGTCGCTCAGGCCAACGAGGGCGCCCAGGCCCTTGATGGTGCCCCACAAGCCGTCGACGATCAGGCCGTCCCACACGAACTGCTTGACGTGCCGGTGGATCTCGTACCAGTGGACCGACTCCTCCAGCTTGTCGCCCCACGGCAGCCCACCGGCATTGTTCAGCATGTCCGCGCTGTAGCCGTACTCGTTCTTGGCCTGCTTGTCGTCCCCGTTGTCACGGACGTAGCGGAAGTCCCCGAACAGGGCGTGAATCTTGTTCGCGCAGGTGCGTTCGGCGTCCTGGAACGCCGCGAAGGCCGCGTTCACCTCGCCGCGGCGGTTGTTGTTCTCCTCGATCAGGTCGCCGTCGTAGTGCCAGTCCTCATCCCCGGCGATCTTGGTGCGGAACTCGGCGGCCTCCTGCTTGAGCCGCTGGAGCTTCGCCACGATCGGGCGGATCTCGCTCGCATACGCGCCCAGGGCCTTGGAGATGGTGCCCAGCTCGTCGTTGAAGTCGTTCGCGCCCGACGCGACCGGGGCCGTGGTGGCGAACAGCTGCTCCGCCTCCGGCGCGTCGTAATACGCCGACAGGCCACGGAACGAGCTGTCGACCTTGCTGCCGGCCTCCCAGATCAAGGAGCCGTCACCGGAGACGGCCGACACGTCGCGTTCCAACTGGCCCAGATCACCGGTGAACTCGGGGATCTCCTCCGGGTCCAGGGGGGTCTTGTCGTCGCTCACTTGCCACCCACCTGCCGGCCCTGACCGTTACCGCCGGGGAGGTCGATCTTCTCCGGGGCCCTGAGGACCTTGGCCTGGGCGTCCTGGGCCATCTGCAGATTGCCCTGCTGGTAGGCATTGGTCGCCTGGGCTGCCCCGTTGATCGCGTTCGCCGTCCGCGCGGCCATCGACTCCAGCTTCTTCTTCCGCTCGTTCAGGTACGCCGCCAACGCCGCCGCGACCGGGCCGGTCGGGGCGGGCTGCGCCG
This sequence comes from Streptomyces sp. NPDC002851, assembly GCF_053591935.1. Taxonomy (NCBI): domain Bacteria; kingdom Bacillati; phylum Actinomycetota; class Actinomycetes; order Kitasatosporales; family Streptomycetaceae; genus Streptomyces; species Streptomyces sp. NPDC002851. Next base: position 49,816 of record NZ_JBSFUT010000040.1, read on the forward strand.
TCAGCACGGTCGGGCGCTGTTGGCCCGGGGCGACCGGGCCGACCATGGGCTGCTGTGCCATGTTCGGCCGCGCCGTGCCTGGGGCGACCGGCCCGGTCATCGGTGTATAGGCGCTGCCCTGCACCACCGTCCCGGCCGAGGCCCCGGCACTGGCCAGGTCCTCGACCATGGACTGCACGGCCTTTTGCAGCCGCCCGGCCGCATCCCCCGTCACCGACAGCGTGCCCTGCACACCGGCGGCCTGAATGTCCCAACGCGACACGAGAACCCCCAAAGCCCCCAACTACACCCAGAACCCCGTAACGACCGTGCCGTCAGCCGATGTTGTCGACCGCGGCCTTCGCCCGCGACAGCGTCGACTGGGCGGTGGCGTCGTTCTGCTCCATCGTCGAGCGCACCAGGCGGATGATCTCGCGGACCTCGTGGGCCGCCTTGTCCCAGCGCACTTCCTTGCCGTGATACTCCTCCGACACCCCGTCCGCGGTGAACTCGGCCATCGCCGCCTTCACCGCCGCATCGCGGTCCGCCAGGACCCGCTCAAGGCGGCCGATGATCGCGTGAAGGTTGCCCTGCACCTCCGTGGAGGCGCTGATGTCGTAGGAATTGCGGTCTGTGTTCGCCATGATCCCTATCCCCCGTTGTCGTCAGCGCGCGCCGAAGCGAGCGCCCTCGAAATTCGCCGCACCCAGATTCTGCCGAGCGTTGTCGACCTGCTCGTGCATACCCGACGTGAACGCCGTGTCCATCCCGGACTGGCCGCCCAGGATCGCCTTCAGCGACCCGTTCAACGCCGTGGTGATGTCGTCCGCGTTCTCCTTGAACGCGTCGAACACCGCCCGGCCTGAGCCGTTGAACTTGCCCTCCAGCGGCGCCGCCGCAGCGATCAGCTGCTGGATCAGCGCACCCAGGTCGTCACTCGACCCCGTCGTCCGCCGACCCAACTCCGACAGCGTCGACGTCCCCATGTCGAACTTCATCAACGCACCCCCACGATCTTGATCTCGAAACCCCGCTAACAATCCGCCCCCTTTTTATCAACGAGGCCTTACAGCGGCAACGACAGCAATGTCACAGGACCGTGCCAAGAGTCACACACGCCGCCCCGTCACGATGCCGCGTGTGCGATGCGCTTTCTCAACACCCCTTTCTCCTGGGTGAATTGCCCAATGACGGTCTGATCACGGACGGCCCCGAGGGTGCTTCCGCGTCCTCAGGGCCGATTGATGTGGTGGGGCGCGGGGTGATGGTGCGCCCGGTACTCCCGGCAGCACCGCCCGGACGGACAACAGCGGTCAAAGCCGGCATCGCCCTGCCCGCCTCACGGCCGCCAGATGGTGAATACCCAAGAAGGTCAGTTGACCTTACGCAGTCCATCTCGTTGCGCCGCGCAGGGCTGTGAGCCCGGACCGATGGAGAACGCGTGAGGTGGCACCTGCGAGTTGCAACCTTGGGCACGTGCTCGCGTGGCGGAGCCGACACGGGTGTCACCCCGCGGCGGTCTGCCCGCGAGCCGAGCCGCGGCGCATCGCTCAGGGAACGGGGCGATGAACGGACGAGTCCTGGTCAGTGATGGTCCGGGGTGATTGCGGGGAGGATCCGCGGCTAGGTTCGCGGAGGCCGTTACTGATGTGGAGGAGTGAACGTGCAGGATCGTCATGTCCCTGCCTGGATTGCCGACACATTTGAGACACACTGCCTGACCCTTGCTGAAGGGCTGTCCATGCGTGAGCTGCTGCGGCGCCTGGGCTGCAGCGAGGACGACGTGCTCGAGGTCGCCGATGCCCGGGAGGTGGACGAGCTTGACTGGGGCAGTGAGCACTACGAGGACTGGGGTCTCTTCGCGGATAACACTGAGCCAGCCCGGCTGCTTGCTTGGCCCTGCTGCATGAGGTCTCTGGTGTCGGCGTGCCGGAATCAGACATCCCAACCGGGCTTGTCGGCAAGGCACCGGCCCTCTACCGGGGGCCGGAGCCCACGGAGGTGGGCGGGGACTTGGATGCAGGCTGGCAGGGGGTGTCGGTCCCGGTGGGTCCGGCTGGGGTCGTGCCCGCTGGTCGAGCAAGACCGGCCATGCCAGCGGCTGCCGCGCGGCTCCCCCGTAGTCGTGGTCAGCGGACGCTGAGCCAGAACTTCTCCCCGTTGAGGACGCGTTGGTGCTTGTAGAAGGACCATATGCTGCCGCCGACTGACTGGTTGGGGCTCAGGCTCACGTGGCCGATGGTGCAGCGTCGCGAGGCGTCGACGTTGTTGATGTAGTCGATCTGCCACTGCCCATTCTTCTTGCGGGGCCGGATCTCCGCGCAGTCCTTCCCCGTGAGCCCGAGCTGGCCGCGGCTGCGATCCGGACGACTCAGGATTCTGGCCGCACACGAATGGCAGCTCAGCCACCTTCAATGCACCGGCAGCAGGCACGGGCATTGTGCGGCCATGGGAACGCTGCGGAGTGCTGCGGAGTAGCGACTCGGTACGCGATAGGGAGCCGTCGCAGTCAGGAGCTGATGAAGCAGAACTCGTTGCCCTCCGGATCGAGCATGGCTTGGAAGGACCCCTGGTCGTCGGTGACTGTCTCACCGACCTTGACTGCACCCAGGCGTACTGCGGCGGTGGCAGAGGTCTCGATATCGTCGACCGCGATGTCGAGGTGAAGTCGATTCTTCGTGGCCTTGCTCTCGGGGACCGGCTGGAAGGCGAGCCGGACGAACCCGGGCAGTTCAATGTGTGACCAGTCGCGGGCACGGTCGACCGGATCGCCGCCGAGGAGCTGTGCCCAGAAACGGACCAGGGTCTTCGGCTCACGGCAGTCCACGACGATCTGATGCAGGTGCGCACGCATGAACGGGAGCCTATGGCAGCCCCGGCTCACTACGACGATCGGGCCCGCGACATGACGACGGCAGCACGGGTTGAGGGGATTGTGACGTCCTTCTCACACCACGACCCTGACCAGTAACTTCAAGACGGCGCAGGCTCGACGGTGCACCAGGGACTCCCCAGGTGGTGGTGCTGACACCCCGACAGAGACCCGCCGCCAACATCTGTGACACGACTGCCACCGCAGGGGCAGTCCCGGGCTACGAGACGCGGAACTGCCAACCGCTACGCGGCGCGTGGTTGTGGATCACGGGTAGCGCCCTCGTGTGCCGCTCCCCGACGTGGCTCACTGCGCCGCAGGTCCCTCTGGCTCGGGTCCCCGGACCCGGACCGCGACTTTCTGGGTCAGCTGCTCGATACGGTCCGTGGCTTGCATGATCTGGCCGATGTCGGTCGTCGCTGTCCACAACACGATGTCCATGGCGAATTCGTCATCGCGCCAGGCATAGCGCAAGCCCGCCAGGAGTTCGGGATCGTCATCCTGACGCACAGAGCGGAAGGCCCGAAGGCCCTGCCCTACGAACTCCGCTCGGTGCGCTTCAACGACCGGGGGTTCCACGGCGTCCGGGTCCTCCGCTCGGACCAGTGCGCGCAGCGCCTCTTCGCGCTCTCCGTATGCGGGTTGCACGGTGGCGAACAGCGGCAGTGGCATCGCCTGGGGCTCCTGTATGTGCAGCAGCGCCCGCGTGGCGAAGTCGTCGGGTGCGAAGGCGTCGGCGCAGCGCCGGAGCGTACCGGCGAGCAGCTGTACTCCGGACTCGCCGGCGTCTTGGGCAGACGAACGCCACAAGAGCTCAGCGCACTCCCGCGCCCCTCGGCTCACCGGGCACGGACACGGACACGGACACGGACACGAAGTAGTGCACCCGACGGCCGCCCAACTCAGCTCCATGCTCCTGCTCCTGCTCCTGCTCCTGCTCCTGCTCCTGCCACGCGGGCAACACATCCTCTCGTCGGACGGCGAGAGCAGTGCAGCCCAGGATGTGAACACCGTGAGGAGCGTGGAGTACCGGACGCCCGGCCTAGCGGCTATCAGTGGACCCGCACGGTGAGCGTCTTTGTCACGGAGAATTTCTTGCTCTCGGCAGACTCGGGTCTGACGCCGTCCTCGCAGCGGTAGCAGCCGAACAGCCTGACCGTGGTGGTGCCTTTGCCTCGGGCCGTGAAGCTGTACCAGTCCTGGCGTACGGCGGCCGGATCGCCGGTGATGTACTCAAAGCTGTCGTCCCACCACAGCACCGCTGCGTCGGGCTCCTTGACGAGCTCCCAGGTGTAGCCCGGCTGGTTGTTGTAGCGGTTGGCGATATGGATGTTCTCGCCCTGGCGCAGGGTGACAGTGCCCTCGAAGTCTCCGTCAGTCTTGCGGGCATGCCCGGTCTCGTCCGGGCCTCCGGTGTAGGGATCAGGATCCTCCGCAACGCCACCCAACTGATCGCCGTCCTTCACCTCGACCGGGTACGTCATCGTGCGGTTACCGTCGACCTCCTTCAGGACGACGCGGGCCCTCCCCGTCTTCAGCGTGCGGAACGTGAAGTAGTGCGTGCCCTTCACGGTCTTCTCCCCCTTGGCGCGCAGCACACCCCCCGACTCCCCGGCGTCGACGAGCCGCCAGTCGTCGGCGTCGCCGCCCGGCCGTACGTGGAGGGAGAAGTCGTGGTCGACGAGCACCTGAGTCCGTACCGACTGGGAGGCGATGTCGATCTCCCCGTCGGGCCCGCGGGGAACGTCGTACAGGGGCGGGGGAAGCGCGCAGCAGGCCTTGTCGTCGTTCACGAACTCCTCGTAGGCCACGACGGCCCCGCCGCCGACGATCAGTACGGCGGCAACGCTCACGCCCCACCGGGCCTTCTTGGTACGGGGCAACTTCGGCATCAGCTTCGGCATCTGCTGCGTCTCACTTCGGGAGGTGGACGCCCGTGGCGTCGGGGAGGTGCCCGTGGGACGCGACGCCCATGTTGCCGTTGACGAAGTCGTTCTCGCTGACCCAGACCGTGTGCCCCCATGGGTTGTGGACCTGCAACATGTTCCCTTCCTGTCCGACGATCACGAGGGCATGCGCCGAGTCGGCACCGTCCACCCTGATGGGCACGGGCCTACCCTCCGCGACGGCCTCCTCGATCTCCGGCAGTACGCCCCTGCGGTCGTTCGCCGTGCTCAGCTCCTGGCGCTCATAATTTGCGCCGGTGGTCGAGTTGAGCTCCTTGTCGGCCACTTCGGACCAACCCTCGTTGTCCATCCCACTGGGCGGTCCGGTACCGAACCAGCCGTCGTAGCCGCCGTCTCCTTCGTCATGGACACGGTGCTGCTCATCCACCAACCGCTCTCGGAACGCCTCGCCCGACTCCTCCTGGCCGCTGGGCCCACCGGTCAGCTCCAAGGCATAGATCGGATCGACCATGGCTCGGGCGTGGACGGTGGACGAGGCCACACAGGTGCCCTCGCTTCCATCGCCGCCCTGGGCCCATTCCTGACGGTGGAACTTGTTGTCCTTCTCGCTGTAGTCAGGGGACCCACCCGGCGCGTCGGTCACCACCGGGGCCAAATGCCGACGCAGCCACGCCTGGTTCTTGCCCTCGATCTTCTCGCTGAATTCGCGGACGCTCTCCACGTCGTGCCCGGCGGCGAGCGCCTTCATGAGGTACGCCTGCCGTTCCGGCGTGCCTGCCCTGTCCAGGATCCGCTGGAACTCAGCCCGATCGGCCGGGCTCATGTTGTTGAGCCGGTCGCTGGAGCGCTCCAGGTCGTTGGCGGAGAGGATCTCGTTGTACTCGCGGGCGGCGGAGTCCTCCTTGACCACCGCCGTGTCGGCCAGCATCACCTTGTCGACGGCGCTCAGGCCCTTACCGGTGATCTTGCCCGAACGGGCCTCGGCTGCCAGCTTATTCAGGTCGCGGGCCGCCTCGCGCGCCGCGTTGTCGGCGCGGACCGCCGCCGCGTGCCGGGTTTCGGCGCCCGTGCGGGCTATCTCGCGGGCCCGCTCCTTCTCCGCCTCTTCGGCGTCCTTCTCCACCAGGTCGTCCCAGAAGCCGTCCTCGCTGCCGAGCATGGTCCGCGCCCGGCTCAGCGCTTCGCGGCCCGGCCCGTCCTGCCGCTGGGCGTCCCGCACACCGTCAGCCAGGCTGCCAAGGGCCTTCTTCCCTTGCTCGAACGCCTCGCGGATCTGCTCGGCGGTCCGCGCGGCCGCCGCGACCACACGCTGCGCCGAGCCGCTCGCCATACCGTCCCATGCTTGCGGGAGCGCCTTCTTCGCGACCTGTTCGACCTGCTCCTCGACCTCGTGCCGACAGTGGTCCGCGGCCTTGCCGTACGCCTTGGCCGCTGACTCAATGGTGTCGGGGTCGCCCATGGGTGCGGCGACGCCCAGGGCCTTATCGATCGCCGCGATCAGGTCGTTCTTCGAGCCCGCGTTCTCGATCGCGCGTACCGCGTCGACGAGATCAGCCCGCCGGGTGGTCGTGTCCTCGCCCGCCATCAGCCCTGCCCCCCTTGCGCGCCGGTTCCACCGCTCGCGAACCTGCGTACGACCATGATCTCCGCGACCGCCGACAGCCAGCGCGCCAACGTCTCGTCGTCCTCGACCGTGCGCCGCACACTCGCCCCGGCCTCCAGCCACTCGCGCACAGTACTGCCCGCCGACTCGCCCGGAACGGGCTCCTCCAGGCCGGCCGCGTAAGCGGCGCCGCCGCTTCGCAGGATCTTCGCAAGGAAGGCCACTGCCCGTGGGTACACCCCCGCGTGGCTCAGTATCACGGCCGCGCCCACGGCGCCCTCGCCAAAGAGGGCCGTACGCATCCGGCTCCCCTCACTGAGCCCGAATCGCACCAGCGTCGCGACGTCGAGCCGGGCCAGTTCGTCATCCGACTTCACCCTGTGCGCTTCGGTCACGCCGTATCCCCCGCGTCCATGGGCATCCAGGATCCCCAAACATCTTGAATTTACTGTTAGTTGAAGTCGGCAAGGCCCGCCTGGGCAGGTGCGGCCCGGCGCAGCTCGCCTTCGGTGGCGCGCTCCGCCGCCGTGTAGTTGCTCGTCGTCGTGTTCAGGTTGCGCGAGATCTCCCGCAGCGCGGCCCGCAGGACCGTCGCCTCCCGCTGCCACGCTTCGGTGAAGTCGTCGAAGGCGGGAGCGGCTTCCTCACCGCCCAACGCCATGGGAGTGCTGCACTGCTCCTGCGGCATGATCGATTTGACCGTGTCAAGCTCGTCGGCCGCTCTACCCAACTTGCCTACGGAGTCCCCGACTTCTCCCGCACGTACGCCGTACCCCGTCGAACTACTCACGCAGCCCCCTCCACGATCTACGCCCTGCGCACCAAGGTCGACTGTTGAGGCTAGTCAATGCCGGTGACATGCCAAGACGCGCTCGGCGACCAGTTACGTCACCATGACAGTCACGCCTCGATCCGAGATCCCTGGTGCTCCCTGCACCACGTGTGCGGGCCTGCCTCGTCCGAGTGGCCCGTGTCCCTCTACGCACCCCTTGACCGGCAAACCTCATGCACCGCGACCCCGCGTGGGATCCGCTACCCGTTCGCGGCACCACTCAGCTGACCTGCCAGTTCCTGCTCACGACAGCGCACGCGCCGGTGCACGGATGGTGTGCGTGGCTCTGTCGCTGGCGCTGGTGGCGCTCGGCACGCTGAGCCGGTAGGCGGCGCAGGCGACGGCGAAGTCCGCGGCCGCGATGCGTGCGAAGGGCCCGGGAGCCCAGTGGCGCGTGCGCAGGCCCATGTCGTCGCGCCGTCCCCGGCGCCAGGCACCGCCGTGGACGAACAGCACCAGCGGAACAGGCCACGTTGCCTGGTCGGTCGGGCAGCCACAGGTCGAGTTCCAGCGGGCGGCTGGCCTCGACTTCTCCGTAGGGCACGCCGCGCAGCTCGCGCACGCCGGGCGCGCCGGGCGCTGCGGGTGGCAGGGAAGCGTGGTCGGGGTGGGGCGCGGCGATCAGCTCCCTCAGCGAGGGCTTGGTTGCCGTCATCCGGTCCGCCACTGGTGGTCGGGCAGGAAACGCACGTCGTACCGCTCGGAGACGCTGGCGAACCTGTGGGGCTCGGGGACGACGGGTTCGCGTGGCAGGCCGAGGTGTTCGGCAGGCGCGCCGAGGTTTTCGAAGAACCGCTCGAAGGTACCGCCGGGGCCGGCGGCGACGCCGACGACCTGGCTGTGGTGGCGCTCCATGCGGTAGGCGTGCGGGCAGTTCTTGGGCACGAAGCCGAAGTCGCCGGGGGTGAGCAGCTTTTCCTGCTGGTTGCCCTCGGTGTCCTCGACGAACAGCCGCACAGCGCCCTGGGCTATGTAAAAGACCTCGTGGGTGTCGGGGTGCAGGTGGGCCGGGATGAGATCGCCCTTGGGACCTTCGACGGTGAAGAAGTTGAAGGTGTTCTCGGTCTGCTCGCCGCCGGCGTAGATGGTGACCAGGTCGCCGAACAGGTGGGCGCGGTCCCCTTCGCCCTTCTCGATGAAGTAGGGCTTGCCCGGATCGGCGGGTATGCGCGAAGCGCGCCGGTACCGGGTGGCGTACTCGATGGTCATGCAGTCTCCTCGATCGACTCCCCCCAGGAATGTCAGGTAGCCTGACATAAGAAAATGCCGGTGAACAAGACGAGGAGGTCAGCCCGGCCCCGCCCTCTGTCATCGTGAGGAACAGATGCAATCCACTCGCCGCAACCTCCCCCAGCTACTCGGTGACGCCCGACGCTGGTTCGAAGAAGGGCTGCTGACGGCCCTCGAAGCGGGCGGTGCCACGCCGGTGTCCCCGACGCAGGCACAGCTCTTCGCCGTACTGGACGACCAGGGCACCACGGTCTCGGAGCTGGCCCGGCGCATGGGCGTCACCCGGCAGACCGCGCACCAGGCCGTGCACGGCCTGGTCGCCGCCGGATTGCTCGAACAAGTTCCCGACCCCGCCTCCGCCCGGCAGCGACTGATCCGGCGCACCCCGGACGGCGAAGCCGCACACGGCCAGGCCGGCCTCATCCTCGAACGGTTGGAAGTGCAGCTCGCCGAGCGGATCGGCCGGGATAAGGTCGACGCCCTGCGGACGACACTGGAGGCGCCGTGGGGTCGGCCGCCCTCCCCGGGCTCAGAATGACGTTGCCGCCGCGGCGGTCTTAGCGGTGTGACAGACAGCGACGATCAGCCCGGCGACCACGGTGGCTGAAGTTGCTGGTGGATGATGAGGCAGCAGGCCAGTTGACGAAGGCTTCGTGGATGTCTGCCCGGCGTTCCCACCGGACCCGGAGTCGTCGGAAGCCGTGCAGCCAGGCGAGCAGCTCCGCTCTACCACCCATCGGTAGACGCCAAGTCCCGTGCCGTGCCGGGTGCTTCGGCGGGCGATGGCGGGCACGATGCCGCGTTGAGCTCGGCCAGCAGGACCTCGTGCAGCCGCTGCCGGACGCCGCCCTCGTGTCCCGTGCGCACCACGGGCCTGGCTCGCCGGAGACCGACGCCTGCACCGCCGCTACGAGCGCAAAGCCGACCACTTCCTGGCCTTCGCCAGCATCGCCTGCACCCTGATCTACTACCGCAGACTCACCAAACGAGATGACTTCAAGTACTCCAGTCCGGCTTCGCGATCTTGTGGCGGATGTGGCTGAGCAGCTTAGTTGGCCGGGCTGAGCACTCCAGTTGGCCAGCCGGCCGGGCAGGTGCGGTGGCGCGTCAGGGGTCGGTCGGTAAGTGGCTGGACGACAAGGAAGCCGTGTTCGCCGGGGCGGCGCCCATGGCCGGTTTCCTCGTACGGCACTTGAAATGCGTTCGGCGAGGCCGCGCCACCCTGCGACACTCCGTCGCATGACCACCGAACAGCACCCCGCCCCCACTGCGTCGCTGCAGGTCGGCGCCCAGGACGACGAACTGCAGCAGCGGCTCGACGACGAGCTCACCGCCTTCAACGCCCGTGCCAGCGGGGCCGGGTGGCCGACCGAGCTCTCCATCCGGGTGACTGACACGGACGGAGAACTGATCGGCGGGCTCACCGGCTGGACCTGGGGCACTCTCTGCGCCGTCGAGATGCTGTGGGTGCGCGAGGACCAGCGGCACGCGGGCTGGGGTGCCAGGATCCTCGGGGCCGCTGAGGAGGAGGGCGCGCGGCGCGGCTGCATCGACGCGATCGTCTCCTCGTACACCTTCCAGGCCCCCGGCTTCTACCGCAAACAGGGCTACCGCGAGACCGGCCGTATCACCGGCGTCCCCGGCGGCCACGAAGACGTGTACTTCCACAAGTCGCTGGCGGCCTCCTGAAGCTCGACGCCGCAGACAGGAAAGCCGCAGGCCAAAGAGCAGGCTGAGCACGACAGTTGGCCAGCTTGAGCGGCCCGCCGGCGAGCGCCTCCCCGTCTCAGCGCCAAGGATGGACCCGCCGGTAGAGTCGGTCCGAGGCGAGCGCCGATCGGGGGGACTCCTGACGGCAGCGGATGCACCGCACCCATCGTCTTCGTACACGGGACGCCGTCCAGCGCAGGGCAGTGGAGCCCGCAGCTCACCGCACTCCAAGAGGACTTCCCGGCAGCCGCCGTTGACCTACCAGGCCACGGCGCCCGCTGTGCTCAACCCTGGAGCCTGAACGCCCCGACGGAGATCATCGCTTCCGCAGTGGACTCGCTCGACCGCGGGCCGGCCTGGTCGTCGGACACTCGCTCGGCGGATACGCCTCGCTGGAGTTCGCTTCGAGGTCGACGTCGAGGCAGTGAAGTCGCCTGCCGTCCGCCGCCTTGGCGGGGTTGGGGTGAGGGCCGAGGTCCACGATGCGGTAGCCGTAAGGCGGTCGACCTCACTGGTGAAGACGAAGCCTGTAGTCGGGCGCCGATCCGTCAGGTCTGCCACCGGCACCCCCGAGTTCCTGTTCACCCGAACTCCGATGGCACGAACGTACTGACCATCAAACTTCGGTGACAACGATCAACCTTCGATGCCACAGGACACCCGGCACGGATGTCCCGTGTCACTGAACCTTGACCGTCTGCCACTGAAGATTGACCAGCGAGACTTTGTGCCACTGAAGTTTTGATCGCCCAGGTCAACGAGCTCTCGCTAGCATCGACGGATGGCTCGTAGCGGCAAGAGGGCACGGCGTCTCGTGGTCGAGGGAGAGACCTTCCTCTGGTCTTTGAGCCATACCCACCGCGCGCTGGGCAACGGCCAGTACGAAGACTGCTGCGAAACCCTCGTCATACGCCGGTTCAACGCGAGGGGGCGCGTCCGTATCGCCTTCCGGGCAGGGGCCAACCGACTTGTCCCGGACGGGTACCTCATGCCGTCCGGAGCCATCGGCACAGCCCTCGGCAGAACCTTGAACCTGCATGAGCCAGGCACCGTCAGGGCCTTGCTGGACGCTGCCTTGAGCCAGGGCTGGCGTGCCGATGATCCCGTGATCGAGGAAATCGACGGCTGGAGCATCTTCGATGAGGTGGTCACGCGCCGCCACGCGGCTTCGCCCGACTGAGCTGCCGCCGTCGGATCTTACGCAGCGCGTCGTTCCGCACGCTTGGCACCTGGGGGTTACGAGACCATCCACGGGCCTCGCCTTACTGGGCAACCTTCAGTGGCAAGCCATCAAGGTTCAGTGTCACGGGACAGTGAAACGGCCTTCTTCCCTTCTGCGGTACAGGGAAGATTTCTTCGTGTTCGAACCCGGCCGCCCCCTCGGTGTGTGATCGCTGCTGGTGGGCGGTGGTGGACCGGTGGCGGGCCGTCGCGCGTGCTGGGCCAGTGGGCCGCATATGGTCCGGCCGTGGCCCGGGCTGGTTCGGTGGTGGTACGGCTGCCTGGCAGAAGGGGCGGCAGTGACACGTTCGCTGCCTTCCCGCAAGGAGTTGTGCCATGCACCACCACTTCTCTCACCTTGCCGCTCGCCGTACCACCCGTAACCGGGCGGGGGGCCGTTCGCCGCTGATGGCGTTGGAGGAGTCCTTCCTCGCGCTCGCCTCCGCGGCTGAACCGCTCACTCTGCCCGCGGACTTGGTCTGTGCCCGTACCGGAGCAGCCGCATCTGGCGGGTCGACCGCGGACCACCTGGCCGCCAGTCCTGACGCGGTCGAGGGCATCGCCCAACCCCGGTGGGCCGCCGCCTGCTTCCCCGAACCGTTGCGCGCTGCTGCGGCGTCCGCCGAGCTCCGGGCCCTCGTGACCGCATCGGACGGCGGACCACTTACGCCAGAGCTCATCCGCCAGTGCTGCGGTGCCCGGCAGAGTACGGCCAGAGGTAGGGGCGGCCGTCCGCACGGGCAGCGTGATGTTCATGGGTGACTCGGCGATGTCGGCACCGGCCTGGACGTACGCACATGCGTACCTCGGCGAGAGCGGCGAACGGCCGCAGTCGACATCACTCCGTCACCAGACACCTCCCAGCTACAAGCGGCCCTGGTCGAAAATCCGTTGGTGCCACGCTCGTTCGCTCGCTTACCGTCAGGGGCGACGGCGTGTAGCTCAGCAGCAGAGCACCGGGCTTGGGACCCGGAGGGCGCAGGGGCAGAACCTGCCATGCCGGCTTATGGATGAGAACCGTGAGAGCACTCCGCAGCAGCTTCCCACCGCGGCCCCCGGCTACGCCCTGGGGCAGTTGGCTCGGGCCTTCACCACCGCACTGATCCACGAGGATGACGAGACCCGGCGCCGCGCCGGAAACCGGGTCGAGCAGTGGCGTGCCGTGCTCGCGGGCATGGCCGACGGGCGGCTGCGCGTTGGCTCGCGTACCCCGGTGCGGGACCTGCCCGCCTGGGTGACGCCCGAGGTCGTGCGCGGTGGCTTCGCCACCACGGCCGCGAGCGCGGGCGGCCCGCTGCAGCCGTACGAGATCGAGGCGGCGCGCGCGGCCGGCGTACCGGAGGAGCGCAGTGCCCTGTTCGCGTACAGCCTCACCGAACCCGGCCTGGCCCGGCTCTGCGCACTCCTGGACAACGGCCGCTACGAGCTGACTGTGCCAGAGGAGGGCGCGCTGCTCACCGTGGCGTGGCTGGTGCGGGCCGGTGAGGTGCGGGAGGCGGCCGAGCTGGTCGGCGTGCTCGAGCCGTTCGCGGACCGGCTGCGGTTCCTGCCGCGGCCCGCGGCCGCGCCGGCGCCTGGTGCCGTTGCCGTCCACCGTACGACGGTCGGTGATGCCGGGCGCAGGCTTGCCCGGCGTAGCCCCAACACGGCCGTGGAGGCGCAGCGCGAGGCGCTCGCCGTGTGGCAGCCGTTCGCGGACCGGCTGCTCGCGCACTGGCTTCGCACGGCTGTCGACGGGCGGGTCCTGGCGGTCGAGCCCGACGCCGAGTGGTACGCCGAGGGCGCTGAACTCCTGTGTGAGTACCGTGTGTTGGCGGCCGAGCACACCCGCTGCGGCAAGCACCGTGATCCGAAGCAGAACCTGGGCATCCTGCGCGGCGCCCTGGGGGAGACCGTCGCCGGGCGGGCCCTGAGTGCGCGCTGGCTCGGGCTGCTGCGGTGCGCGGTCGACGGGATGGTCCGCAAGCGGGGCATGCCCGGGTCCGTGCGGCACACGGCGCTGCGCGAGCTGCAGGCCGCGCAGGCGGCGCTGCCCTCGCACCACACCCTGGCCCAGCTCCTGCTGCGCCGCCTGTCCGTGCTGCCGCAGGAGAGCGGCGCCGCCGACACCGGCCCGCTCGTCGCCCCGGTGACCCGGCAGGAGCAGCACAACTCCGGGGTGCCCGAGGGCTCAGCGCTGCCGCCCGCCCTGGCCGGGATCATCGAGGCCGCCCTGAGCGCGCCCGTGGGCACCCTGGTGGAGCGCGGTGTGGTGCCTTCCGCCGAGGTACTCGCCGAGCTCGTGCCGCAGCTCGTGGCCGTGACCACCGCGCAGGCGTACGCCGACGAGCCGCTGCGCACGCTGATGGCCGCGCAGTACCGAGCCTTCCGCAACCGCCGTTCGCTGCTCCTGCTCAACCTGGAGCGGCAGGTACGGATCGACGAGCTGCCGTGGGTCCGTGCGGTCGCTGGGCACCGGGACGGCCCCGCGGTCCTCGACAGCGCGGTCACCACGGCGCGCGACCTCGGCGAGCTGGCCGTGCAGGCGTTCCCGGGCACCCTGCTCCCGAATCCGCTCATCCGTGAACTCGACGTACTGGTACGGCAGTCGGAGCTTGCCGCGCCGCTGGTGGAGGAGCTGGCGGCGGACATCTTCATGGGCACGTTCACGCCGAAGTTCCTGGCCGCCGCGCGCGTCGCGGGGGAACTGCTCGACGGCACGCTGTACGCCCGCTATTACGGCATCGACTACCCGGCGCTGCGCAACCTCGCGGTCGTCGAGGCGGGCTCCGCGCTGACCCGCGGGTACCGGGCGCGCACCTCGCCGGGGTTCGCGCGGCTGTGCGCCGAGCGGGCCGGGGTGGCGCCGCACGGTTCGACCGCCGCCAACGGTGCGGTGATCGAGCAGGCGCAGATCCTCACCACGCACAACCTGGCCGTCCTGGTCGCCCGAGTGGGCATCACGCCACGGCCGGGCCCCGCCGACCTGGCGCGGCGCTGCTTCGCCACGGTGTGCCGCCTGACCGCCCGGGTGCACCACAACCCGCGCCCCTTGTCCACGGTCAAGGACGCCGCGTACGCCTGGCGACAGCTGCTCTTCCACCTGTCCCTGTGCGAACCGGCCGAGCAGACCGCGCTGCTCGACGGGTTCGACGAGGAACTCGCCGGGCAGCCGTGGCATGTCGCGGACCGGCTCACTCCGGCCTTGGCAGGGCTGCGACTCGTCGTCGGGGGCGGCTCGTTCGGCGAAGACGGCACGGCCGACGGAACCGCGGGCTCCGGCCGTGCGCGCCGGTTCCTCGGGTGGACGACGGGGCGGCACTGGTTCCTTGACCTGGGCCGCGGCCCTGCTCCCCGCTGACCACAATTCACGATACTGAGCAGCACGGCGGACAACTCACTGTGGATTGCTTCATTGACCGCTGGCACTGGTGTTCTTGCCAGCTGGGTGACGAGTCGAGGCACCGCTCGGGCTGCCCGAATACGGGCCGATGCCACGGCGAGCGTTCAGCGGACCGAACGACCACGCGAGACGCGGCGACGCAACGCTTACGCCCAACTCGTCGAGCAGGCCCAGCGCATGGGTGAGGTGACCTCTACTGGCGGGTATCCGGCATTTACCGGATCGGCCGTCATGAGGAGCAGTTCGTGGCAGCCTCCCAGAGGTGCGGCCACAGTCAGAGGATCAGCACTGATACGGAACGCCGACGTATCCCCCTCCGCTGTCGTCGTTGGGTGGACTCGGCGACGGGCCCGACGAGTGCGGGGGCATGCTCACCTCCGCCGCAGCACCACCAGGCCCTGCCTCTGGTACACCCGCTCCCATCCTGCAGCCTCAGCCTGCTGGACAACGGCGGTTGCCTGCCCCGGCGGGAACTCGTCGCCCAACTCGGCCACGATCCAGTCCACATCGGGCCGGGTGACGAGCGTTCGCTCGACAGCCAGATAGACCGTGGCGCGGTCGGTCAGGTGTGGGGCGAGGCCGTTGCTCGCGGCCACCCGCGCCCCGGACGGGATGAGGTCCAGGGCGGCACGGGCGGCGTGCTGGCGCGGTCCGTCGTACCAGAAGCCGGGGCGTGCCAGGTCGCGCAGAGGCTGGGCGGGCAGCAGCAGGACGGCGACGAGCAGGGGTACGTACGCCGGGAGCCGCGCGCCACGGCGCAGCGCGTCGATGAGTGCCGTGAAGGCGATGGGCATCAGGACGGCGGAGTAGTGCAGTTGGGTGCCCCAGTAGGCCGGGTTGGGTGAGGTGAGGCGCCAGGCGAGCGTGGGCAGGAGCAGCAGGGCGAGTGGGCTGCGGAGCACGAGTCCGCCGGTGACGGCGACCAGGGCGGCGAGGGTGGTCGCTTTCGTGTCGAGCCCGTCGAGGAGTCCGTTCGGCTGGTGCTGCCCGAAGTATCCGTACCGGCCGTCTGGCGCGAGGGCCGGCAGGGCACCGTACAGGATCAGCAGAGTTCGGCCGTGGCGGTCACGGTCAGGGTGAGACCGGCTCGGCGGTGGTGCCGGGCGAGCAGCAAGCCGAAGACGGCGGTCGTGGCGCCGAGGTCCTCCTTCACGAACAGCAGCGCGCCGGCCCACCAGGCGGCCGGGGTCCAGCGGCCGTCGAGGAGTGCTGCGCAGGCGAGGGCGAGCAGCGGTACGGCGAACGCGACCTCGTGGAAGTCGAAGGCCACCAACTGCTGCAGTCCCCAGGACAGTCCGTACGCCGCTCCGATCAGGGCAGGTGTGAAGGGCTGTCGCAGATGGCGGGCGGCCGTACGCGCGACGACATACGTGGATGTCGCCACGAGCGCGGACTGTGCGAGCAGCAGGGTCTCGACCCGGGGCACGAGTGCGTACAGCGGTGCGAGCAGGGCCAGGACGGGGTGGAAGTGGTCCCCGAGCAAGGGATAGGCGCTCCCGGTGAAGCTGTCCGGTGCGGTGGCCGTGCGTATCTCGGAGGCGGGAGGGCGCAGTTCGGCCATGGCGCGGACGGCCTGGCCGAAGATCCCGAGGTCGTAGCCGGTCGTGCCGAAGCGGGCGTGCTCGCGCAGTGACAGCAGGGCGTACGCGGTGAAGACGGCCAGGGACAACAGGACAGGGACGGCGGCGGGGTGCCGGGCGCGTGACAGGTGGCCTCGTACGTCCCGAGCGGGCCGTGCCACCGTGGCCGAGCCCGCAGCAGAACGGGCGGTCTGGTCGAGGGTGGAAGGGTGCGGCATGCGCCGCACCCTGATCGGTCACCGCTGAGGATCCGCTGAAAGACCCTGAGGAAATCCTCAGTCGGCCAACGACCGGGCTGGGCAATACTCGACCGTATGCGACTGCTGGTGATCGAGGACGAGGAGCATCTCGCCGATTCCCTGAAAAGGGGCCTGGCGGCCATCGGTTACGCGGTGGATCTGGCTCACGACGGCGTGACGGGACTGCATCTCGCCCGAGAGCACCGCTACCAGGCGATCGTGCTCGACATCATGCTGCCGGGACTCAACGGCTACCAGGTCTGCTCCCGGCTGCGCGCGGACGGAATCGACACCCCGGTCCTGATGCTGACCGCGAAGAACGGCGAGTACGACGAGGCCGAGGGCCTCGATACCAGAGCAGACGACTACTTGGTCAAACCCTTCTCCTACGTTGTTCTGGAGGCCCGGCTCCGGGCGCTGCTGCGCCGCGGCACCGCCCGCCTCCCTACGGTGCTGCACTGCGGTGATCTGTGGCTCGACCCGGCTCAACGCGCCTGCGGACGGGGCGCCTCCCAACTCGCCCTGACTCCGAAGGAGTTCGCGCTGCTGCAGAGCCTGCTCCAGCGCCGGGGCGAGGTGGTCACGAAGTACGACCTCCTCGACGAGGTCTGGTCGGCGGACTTCACCGGCGATCCGAACATCGTTCAGGTCTATATCAGCGCGGTACGGCGGAAGATCGACGGGCCGTTCGGGACCGACACGATCGAAACCGTCCGGGGAGGGGGCTATCGGATCCGTGAAGTCGACTACGAGTAAGGCGCGCGTGTCAGAGTCGGGCACGCCCGGCACACGGCCCGGCCTGCGCCCGGGCTTCAGCTTCCGGCCGCCGCGCGCGGCCTGGGCCACTGCTCTGACCGTCTGGCTCTGCATCTGCGCGGCCGCCGCGTGGCTGGCGTACGCCGGTGCCCGGGCAGGAACACCGCAGGACGCTGATCCTGGCCTCATCACCGCGGCGCTGGTCCGGGTGGACTGGCCGCGCTGGTGGTTCCTGCTCGTCCCGATCGGCTGCGCCGTCGTGTGCGGGATGGCGTGTACGGGGCGGCGCCCCCTTGTCCGGCTCGGCGCCATGGCCGCGGCCGCGGTTGCGGCCGGCCTGCTGCACTTCGCGTTTCTGAGGTGGGTCCTCGCGCACGACTTCGCCGAGCCCCCGGCCGTGGCAGACGCCGCGGTCCGCTGGTCGGTGACCGGGGCACCACTGGGCGCGCTCGCCGTCGGCGCGGTGGTGTGGCTGGCACTCGGCAACGACATGGGGCCGTTCCCCCTCAAGACCCGGCTCACCGTGCTGGCATCGGGGATCACGGCCGCCGTCGTTGTGGCCGCGTACCGCGTCAAGCCGCCCGACATCCTGGAGGAGGGGCCATTCGACTCGTACAGAACAGCACTCGCCCTCTGCATCCCCGCCACCGCGCTCCTGACGGACCTCCTGGTCAACTTTGTGGCCGCCCGCCCCCTCCACCGCGTCGAAGCCATCCGGCGCCAACTCGCCCACATCACCAGCCACTCACTCCACCAGCGCGTCCCCGTCCCGCCCTCCTCCGACGCCATCGCCCGACTCGCGGTGACCATGAACGACACCCTCGACCGCCTCGAGCAGGCATCCGCCCGTCAGCACCGACTCGTCGCCGACGCCTCCCACGAACTGCGCAGCCCGCTCGCCGCTTTGCGCGCACAACTGGAATCCGCACTGCGCCACCCCGAGGGCGTCGAGTGGCAGAACGTCGTCGACACCGCCCTGTTCGACGTCGTACGCCTGCAACGACTCGCCGACGATCTGTTGCTGCTCTCCCGTCTGGACGGATCCGCACACTCAACGGCACGCGCCGAGCCGGTCGATCTGGCCGCACTGGCCGAGGACTTGGTGCGCGAATACCAGCATCTGCCCGCCGCACGCGATCGATTTCTGAGGTACGAAGCGGCGGGCCCAGCCATCGTTGTCGGCGACGCGAGCCAACTGGAGCGCATGCTGCGGAACCTCCTCGACAACGCCTGCCGGCACGCGACCGCCCACATCCGCGTACAGGTCCGAGCGGCACTGGACAGGGCGAGGGTGCTCGTGGAGGTATCCGATGACGGCCCCGGCATCCCGCAGCCCGACCGCGACCGGGTCTTCGAACGGTTCACGCGCCTCGACGAAGCCCGCACCCGTGCGGACGGTGGCGCGGGACTCGGCCTGCCCATCGCACGGGACATCGCGGCCCGCCACGGCGGCACCCTGACCGTAGCCGACGGACCCGGCGCCCACCTGGTCGCGGACTTCCGCACATCGGCACGCCAAGCATGAGGCGTGCGACGGCCGCGCGGCACGCACCCCTGCGACATTCTCGCCATGTCGGCCCACGCCGCCAAGCCGATACGGCGCGAGGCCAGAGCGAAAGGCCCTGCGACGCCCCCCCCAAAGCCCGTTTTGGCCACACCAGGCGACGCACAGGGTGGGTTCGGCGGACATCGGCCCAACGGCCCAGCAGAACAGGCACGTTGCGGGCATGCCCGGAGGGTGGAGGGAAGCCGTCGCGAAGGGATTCGCTGCTGAGTGCAGGGAACATCTCCCCCGGACGTCCTGAAGTCATCTGCCCCACGGTGCGCTTGGTCCGACATTTGAGGTCGGCGTGTGCGCACCGCAGCGCGCCAGAGAAGTCGGCCAGGACGTTGAGCAGTTCGGGCGCGCGGGCGGTCATACGTGGCCGAGTCTCGCCCTACCGCCCTCACCACCTGGTTGTTCCCCTGGGAGGAGGACACCAGGCGCGCAGGGTCGCGATGGCGTCGCCGCACGATGACCGGGGGTGGGCATGGGCACGTCGTCGCGCTGGCCGGGGCCTGGCGGGCGCTCGGGGACCACCGCGGGAGACTGGAGCCGGGCGAGCCGCCGTTTGTCCGCCTGGCGACCGGGACGACCGTATGCGTCGGATGCACTTGACACCATCGCCGCGGACCACTTGGACGTACTGCACCGGACCCTGCGTGAGGACCCGTCGGCTTTCGGACTGTACGAAGCGGCGTGTGCGGCCGGCGAGCGCCTGGTGTCCGCCATGGACACGCTCACTTCTGCCCCCGGGGCCGTTCCGCTCCTGGAGCTGAACGAGTCATCAGACGTGGACCGCACCGCGCTCATCGCACGCTTCACGTCTGCCGTGGGCGGCGAGGGTGGCACCATCGCGGACGCGGCAGTACGACGGGCGGCGGCCACCTCGATGCAGCGCCTCCTGGACACACATCCCGAGGTGCTGGCACCCGGTGACCGAGGCTGGTCGGGTGACCTGCTCTGCCTGCTGTACCAGTGGTTCTTCGCTGACACGGTGGCCGAGTTTCTGCGCATCGTCATCGCCGAGAAGGTCAAGCTGGTGGTTCCGGTCCTACCGCTGGCCGACCCCGAAGATCACATCGCCGACTGGGTCGCCGAGCGGGTCCTGCGCCTGCTCCCCAATCCCTGTGAGGAAGCCGCAGAGCTCGCCGAGACGGCCGAGGCGGCCGAGGCGGCCGAGGCGGCCACCGAAGGCGTTGCGTCTGATGAGGAGGGCCTTGCTGTCGGCACTCTCGCGGCGGTCGCACGAGGCCTGGTCCCCCGGGCGGCGGACTCAGCGCTGGGCCTGCTCGCCAAGACGGACAGCGCGCTGAGTAGTGAGGCACCGAGCAGGGAGGAACCAGCCGCATGACCGAAGCAGCGGTATGCCACTTCTGGCTCTCTCACCCCGGCGCCACCTCTCCCCCAGCGCCGTGGCAAGCACTGTCCGACGCCGTCTACTGGGAATCCCCCGCACGCGCCCCGGACCGCCGCCAGCTCCTCGCCGCCGCTCCGGACTGGGCGGACGATCTGCAACGCGTGGCGCGAGCCGTCTTCGCGGCCGACCGCTGTACCCGCCGCGCAGCGGCCTTCGACCGGTGGACCCGACGCATCCACCTCTCTGTCCCGGTGTCCGATCCCGCGGCGTGGGTCCGTGCCCTGCCCCATCTCCGCGCCCTCCTGACGACGGTGACCGGGGACCACTGGGAGGTCGAGTTCCGGCCTTTCGACCCCACGGAGTTGCCCAGATTCCGCCCGCTGCCCTTCGGGCCCGAGGAATACGCACGCGAAGTGACGCTCTTCTCCGGCGGCCTCGACTCGCTGGGCTGGGCCGCTCAGCGCGCCACCGTCCGCAGTCCGCACGCGCTGCTCCTGATCAGCTTCGAGGAACGCAACTTCGAGGCGAACCAGGACGCGGTGTACGACGCACTACGCCGCCTCGGCGAGCGTCCGTTACGCAGGCTCGGCCAGAGCCAGACCGTGCGTGCACCAAGGAGCGTCGGGTTCGGACTCGAGCGCTCCACCCGCTCGCGAGGCCTGCTGTACGCGACAGCGGCGGTGCACGCCGCCGCAGCAGAGGGAATCCCTGTCGTACACGTCCCCGAGAACGGCCAACTCGCTCTGAATCCGCCCTTGTCGGCGGCTCGCTCCGGTGCCTGCTCGACGCGTTCCGTGCATCCGTGGACCCTGCACCAACTCAACCGGATCATCGCCGAGATCTCCGAGACCACACACGCCCACGAGCACCCGATCCGGGTCGAGAACCCCTTCGCTTCGCTCACCAAGGGCGAAGTGTGCACCGTCGCTCGCGACTCCGGTGTGGACCAGCAGGTCGTGGCGGCCACGCTGAGCTGTGGCACTCCCCCGGCCCGCCAGCGGGGCAAGCCCGCCCTCGCCCACTGCGGCCTCTGCTTCCCCTGCCTGATCCGCCGATCCGGCCTGCTGCACGCCTACGGCGAGGACCACACCTCCTACGCCGCCGCCCCCTGGGATCCCTCGCTGAGCCCGAAGCAGGCCGAGCACTGGTATGCCTTACGGCGCTGGCTGGATACCCCGGTCACCGTGCTCGACCTGGTGGCCGACACCCCGCTACCGGCGAACGCACGGGCGGGAGAACTGCTTGCGGTGGTGGAGCGGGGACGGGTGGAACTGAGAGGTCTGGTCGCTTCGGCTCCCGGCGGACGGCGGGTCGCTTGACGGGGTGTCCCCGGGGACGTGTACCGACGCGACCCGCCCGCCTCGGCGACACCCCACGTCAAAAGGCCCCACCCATAGGGGTATTGTCGCCGGTCTCCAACAGCGCCTCGACAGGCGACGCAACCCACCGACTACTGCGGTTTCAGTGAGACTGCCCCCAGTCCGTAGTCCGTGCATGGAGGAGCGGTCGGTCCCCCGGTCAGTGGCGTGAGTCGCAGCACCCGCCATCCCGCTCGGCGGCGGCTGATACCGCCTCCAGGCGGCAGAAGCAAGAGGCCTCGATGGGTACGTCCGCCAGCGCGGCGGCGATCTTCAGTTGTTGCCCGATGATCTGTGCCTCTCCGGTCTTGCCCTGGCGTTCGAGGCACTCGTGGAGCCCGTGCAGAGCCCAGACATTGCCGGGATGCTGCAGTGCGCGGGGCAGAGTGCCGTCGAGCCCCAGGTCGGCCCGGTACACCGCCTCGGCCTGAGCGACACGGCCCTGTTCCAGGAGCAGGGCGCCGTAGGCGTGGCGGGTGGGCTGCATCCATCCCCAGGGCTCGTCGTAGGGGAGGTTGTCGTCCAGATCGATCGAGTGCTCAAGCGCCGCGAAGGCGTCGTCGACGTTGCCTTTGCGGTACTCCAGCTCACCGTCGAGCATCGCGGAAGCGATGGCGAGGATGTCGGCACAGGTGTTGTTGAACAGCATGCGGGTGGAGGGGACGCGGGCGGTCGCCTCACGGAACAGCCGGCGTTCTGTCTCGGCCTCGGCGATGCGGCCGGTCGCGGAGAGCGCGACGCCTCGGGCGTAGTGCACCATCGCGGTCGTCACGCTGTAGAGCTGAGGGTCGGCGGGCAGCGCCAGCTCCAGGATGTCGGCCCAGCGACCGAAGCGGATCAGTACGTGGACGCGCATGGCGAGGAAGGCCTCGAGCCAGTCAGCCATCGGCGGGCTCTGCACGCGCAGCAGGTCCTCCGGGATGGACTCCTCCAGCCGTGCGGCGGCTTCCAGGGCAGCACCGGAGGCGCCGAGGAACATCGCACCGTAGATCCTGAAGTGGTGGTTGTGGGACCGGTACAGCGTGTAGAAGTTCATCGCTCCGGCCCGCGCGCGGTACTTCTCGTCGACGGCGATGGCGGTGTCGTTGTCGGAGACGACACGGCGGTAGTCGCCGCAGAGCACCTCCAGGTGTGAGGGCATGTGGTGCAGATGCCCGGCGTCCGGAACCAAGCCACGCAGACGATCGGCGACCGGCAGGGCCGCCTCGGGGGTCGGGGACATCTCCATCAGGTGGATATACAGGTGCAGCACGCCCGGATGGCGCCGCCCGGCCTCGGTGGCGAGCGCGCGGTCGAGGACGGCCTTGGCCTCAAGGGTGCGGGCGCCTTGGGCGGGTGCGCCGGTGCGTAGGTCCCACAGCTGCCAGGGAGTGAGGTTCATCAGCGCGTCGGCGTACAGGGTGGCGAGGTCGAGATCGTCGGGGGCGAGTTCGTAGGCGACGCGCATGCGCTCGGCGTAGGGCTCGTTCCACACCGAGCAGTCCTCGGCGGGCTCCGCCTGCGGGTAACGGGCACTCAGGGCGTCGATGAGAGCACGCTCTACGGGAGCGGCCTTCGCCGCCGCCTCACGCGCGCGGTCGACTGCGGCATGGGCACGATCGACGGTCCTTGCCAGATCCTGGTCGTCGAAGAACTCCCAGGGCTTGTTGTAGTTGGGGCCAAGGGCATAGGCGACGCCCCAGTGGGCCATGGCGCACTCGGGGTCGGCCGCCGCAGCGGCTTCGAAGCAGGTGACGGCCTCCTCGTGGTTGAAGGCGTACGTCCACACAAGGCCGCGGTCGAACCACATTTGGGCCCGCGGGTCAGAGGTCGTCACGGGGCGGTTGTGTGCGCCGAGGTCGTAGTAGTCCATGTGCCGTTCCTTACCGAGCCGGGTGCCCCTTCCCCTCCCCGTAGACATACCACCCCGGTACCACCACCCGCTCCGAACACGAGCCGCCTTGTTCAGCAGCTACGTCCCCTCTCCGGACACATCGCCTAGCGCGCCGACATCGATGTGCTGCGATGGCGTCAATGCCTTGGACTCCATTTGGACTCCCAATAGCGATTTGGACTCCCAATAGCGCCAGAGGAAAGTCACAAGGTTTCGACCAGGACAAGTGGCTGATCCATCCTGGTGGTCACCGGTTGCCCGGCCGAGGCCACCCCCGGCTGGCTTGCCCCGCTGTTGAACTTCCCCGGGCATCTCGACATCGCCGTGCACACCGACCCCATCCCAACTCGGTCGCCGCGGCCGGGCTCAAGAAGCAGCGCGCCCGCCCGCCTGGAGTCCGGCCGCCGCACCGGTTTCGAGCAGGGACAGCTCGACGACCCGGAGGGGGAGGCCGCGGCGGCGGACGCGGCCGACCTCGCCTACCGCCGCGCCCCTGGCGAGGGAAAGCCATTCCACGTCTCCCTCTACCTGACCTTCCACGCCCGGACTACCCGACCTTCCACGCCCGGACGAGGACACCCTCGCCGAACAGGTCGCCGCTGTGCGGGCGGTGGCCGAGTCGCTGCTCATGTCCGTCGCGCCGACCATGTACCTGGCGCTGCCGTGCTGGCTGGCCACCCTGCCGCTCGGCATCGACACGCTGAAGATCCGCCGCACCTTCGACACCGCGGCACTCGCGGCCTGCTTCCGCTTTACCAGCCCCGACCTCTCCCCCCCCCGGCCCACCGGCCCCGAGGGCAAGCCCACATGAGTCCGGTACGGGCTGAACGCTCTCTCCGGAACCCCGGTGCTGTGGGACCGCTTCGCGCAGGACAACTACAACTCGATCACCCTCGCCCGCTCCGGCGCCGGTTAGTCGTCTCTGATCAAACTCGAGCTACTGAGGCTGCTGTTCACCGGCGTCGCGGCCTCGGTCATCGACCGGGAAGACGAGTACGTACGCCTCGCCGTGCACGAACAGGCGGGCATCACCACCGACCCGCGTACCTGGACCCGTACCCCACCCCAACTCAGCGTCCTCGAAACCCACTTGTGCGAGGCAGACACAGAGACAGCCTCCGAACTGGCCGCAAGACTGTCCCCTCCCCCGACACCGGTGGCTCACACGCCCGCCTCTTTAACGGCCCCACGTAACAGACGAGACTTCCGGGGAGAACGGTGAGTCCACGACCGGCCGCCTCACGAGCCCCCTCGTCCCCCTTCGAGTCCACGGCGAGGCGGACGGAGGAGTTCCTTGCCACCAGCCGACACGCACATGAATAGACCCAAGACAAATGACTACCATGTGCGTATATAGGATCACAGTAAGTAGTCAAGCCAGGGCTTCACGCCCAACTCAGAAAGGGTCAAAACATGCGTAAGTTTCAGCGGGCCGCAGTTGTAGCCGCAGCGGTCGCAGGGCTGTCCACCCTCGGCGCCGGCGTCAGCTTCGCCAGCGGCGGTCACGACGATGGGGTCGTCGCGATTGCTTCCTCGCAAGCCAACGCCATGGCCAGCTCGGGCGGTCCGCACGGTCAGCCCCACTCCGGCCCGGAATCGGCTCCGTGGTTCGCGCCGGAGGCCGGTGTCAACCTCACGCCGGAGCAGGCTCAGGCCGCCCCGCAGGCCGACCCGCAGGCCGACCCGCAGCCCGCTCAGGCTGCGCCGCAGCCGGCTCAGGTTCAGGGCACGACGCAGCCGGCCCCGGCCCAGGGTGCGCCCCAGCCGGCCCCGGCCCAGGGCGCGCCGCAGTAAAGAAGCGCCGAGGGCTCGATGCGCAAGATTCAGCGGGCTGCGGTCGTAGCCGCAGCGGTCGTGGGGCAGGGGGCTCCGTACTCCACACCGCAGTGGGCCCCATAGGCCGTTACGCAGGTGGTCGCACCGCAGCCCGCGCGCTGCTCGGCCCAGCAAGCTGCTCGGCCCAGCAAATCGGTCGCCTCGCGGACCATCGCGTCGCACATCGCCTCGGAGCGCCACAACAGGCGCATCGACATCCGTCAGAACACCGTAGGCACCGCATGCAAGTCGCACGATCTGGACGTCCATGTCCCGGATCAGCTCGGGCTACTCAACGGTGAGCTGGTCAACACCCTCAACGGCAAGACCTCCGCCATGAGTGAAACCACCTGCATGCGCCAGAGCAAGACCGTCCACACCGACAAGCACGGCAGGTATGTCATCAAGCAGACACAGGAATGCGCGACGACCAGCCGGCCGCACTTGCCGTTGCCCAACGACAACGCGCTGAGCACGGGGGCCAAGAAGATCGAGCCGATTATGGACTGCTCCAACAAGGTGCAGCTGCCCAAGGGCTTCAAGCGGCCGCACTTCGCGTTCTGAGGCGCGATCGGCGAATGCCGGACCGGGATCCGCTCCCGGTCCGGCATTTCGGTTTTCTGGGATGACGTTCGACCGGAACTATTCCGTACCTCGACGGTATGGACAGGGCTTTCCGACGATATAAAACACCTCGGTGCCCCGGCCTGTGACCGGGGCACCGAGGAAGGCTCTGACTTACTTGCCGACGCTGCTGTCGCAGCCCATGCTCGAACCGAGGTGGGTGTCCTGCGAGCCGGCGTTGCCCTCGCCGTTGAGCCCGTTGCCCAGCAGGCCGTTGAGGAGGCCGACCTGGCCGAGGACGTCGAGATTCAGGTCGTGCGACTTGCAGTTGGAGCTCTGCTTGATGTCGACGCGACCCTGGCCGTGGCCGCCGCCGTCCCTACCCCCCTGGGCGTGGGCAGTGCCGGCACTCAGGAGTCCGACGGTGCTGAGAGCAGCGACCAGGACGGCAGCCTTGCGAAGCTTGTGCATGTCATCTCCGGTGGAGTGAGGTGAACGCGATCTGCTGGAGATCGACTTAGTACGCTTAGGGGAGATTAGTATGAAATACCCCCAAAACACCCTGCGACGCGCCGGATCACTGTCCAGGGCGAGGCTCAGTGCAGCCGTGTGCGAGGAGACCTTCGATCACTACCGGGCAACGGGTGTGCGTGAGCGCCTGGTTGGAGCCGTCGGGGGTGGCTGCCGACAACCGGCTTGCAGGGTGCTGATGCTGCTGGCGGTCGTGCCCGACATGCCCGGCAAGGCCCAGCCGGGCTTCCCCGTACCGACGACGCGGCTTCCTCGCGGTCAAGGCCCTGGACACCCGGGCCGCCGCGTACTTCAGGAGCCGTGGGTCGGCAGCTCTGGAGCGGCGGCACCGCGATCAGATCGATGCGATCGTGGCGAACTATTTGCGTGGTAGACCCGTGCGAGCCCGAAATCGGCGTAGAGCGGTTGCTTGTGCGATCAGCTACTGGAACCAGTCGTCGCCCTCATCCGCGAGAGACCGGCCGAGGTAGTCCTGCAGGTCCCGGGCGACCCAGCGGCGACTGTCGTCCTCGTGTTCCCACACGAAGATGTCGGCTCGCGAGGGCCTCAGCCGTTGCTCCGCAGCGACCACACGGGCCGCATCAACCGGCGACCTGAACTCGACCTCAGGGAATTGCCTGACCTGCGACTTCTCTCCACACACCGGCAGGCTAGACCGCCTAGACAGCCCCTCCCCCCGGCCCCCGGCCCTAAGAGTTCAGGCACCCGATTGGAAAGGGCACCATCGTGGTGGGCTTAAAGAACAAGCTGATGCGTCGTCTCACGTGGTGATGTCCTGGCCTGGGGCGACCGGATAGCCAAATTTCGTTGCCCGACTACTCGACCGTGCTTGTGAGGAACGTATGGATCTCGGCGGCAAGGTTGCGCATTTCCTCACCGGCCGCGTGCACCGTGGTGGTCGCGAAGTGCCACACTTCGGAGGGCGGCCGGTCATGGATTCCCCAGGTCAGGTGCACGTAGCCACCGGGCCGGTGCTCCGCCGAGACGGTGAGGTCATGTTCGAGGGAGCGCCAGGTGCGCGCCCCGTTCCAGCCCCGGAAGTCCTCGGCCAGTGCGGAGAGGTACGTGTCGAGACCGTCGCCGTCCCATGTCCGCACCGAGGTCTCGATGCTCACCCATTGCCCGCGGGCTCTCACGATGAAGTCGAGTGTCGGGTCATCCCCAAACGGTCTCGTCAGCTCGGAGAAGAGCAAGTTGACCGGCCGCGGTCCAGGGTCTCCCACGCGTACTACAGGGCAGCCTGAGGCTCCGTCTTCGATCATCCGAGCAGGCTAGAAGTCGTGGGGCTCAGCGGCCAATTGCCGCACTTGTGCCGGCTGACCGCGGAGCTCGGTTGCACCCTGGCATGATCGCCCACGTCGGTGGCTGTGGATTTTGCGAGGGACCTGGTACCGGATGGGCTGTGGGAGATGGCAGCGCCGTTGATTCCGCCGTTCCGGCCCCGACGGCAGGACGGCCGCAGCCGGGCGAGGAGGTCGGCCGCGCGCCCGGAGGGCGGCGGAGCCGGTGGCGGTCCTTCGGCTGACCGTGTCGACCGTGTAGGCGGCATTGGGCGTACGGGGCCGGGGCCGGGGCCGCTGGGGCACCATCCCGTACCCACCGAGTGGCAAGGCCGTATGGGCGGAAGTTCCCCAGAACCCGGGTGGTTTCAGTTGAGGTCGCAACCGATTCCGTCACCGTCGTCGTCGAGGCGGTGGGGGTCGGAGGGGCCGACCCAGACGGGGCCGGAGAGATCTGAGCAGTCGACGTCAGGAACGCCCGCAGGCGGTCCCGGGGGATAAGAGCGGGTGGGTTCATCCGGCGCTGTGGGTTGCGTGCTTCGTCGTATGTCGGCGTCGACGATGACCCCGTTCCTGACCCGGTACGTGCCCTCGAAGGACCGCACGCTCCCGTCCGTCTGCAGAGCGTCAAGAGTGACCATGACCGTGCCGCCTCGGACATCGACGATATGGACCGTGTCGTGGACAGTGTCGGCGAATCCCGCTTTGAAGGACTCGTAAGAGCCGCCAAGATTCTTGCCTCCGAGCTCCCACGCTCGTCGGTAGTCGCGCGCGTTGATGGCCGCGAAGTACGCCTCGACGGTGGCGGCGGCGTCACGAGTGGGAACGGCGGTCGTCTCCGGCGGGGTCGTGTCCGGCGGAGTCGTCTTCGGCGGGGTGGAGGAGGGGGTTGGCTCCGATGTGACGGTTCGAGTTGTGGTGACTGTTGGAACCGGCGTCCCCGCGTCCTCCTCACCGGAGGAACCACAGCCACTCGCCACGGCCACTGTCCCTGCCAAGAGAAAAGCGCAGCATGCAAAGAGGGTGCGGCTCATTGGCATCACCTGACTGAGCGGGCAGTGCACTCTCTTCAGTGTGCACTGCCCGTCTCCGTATCGCCTGTGGATCCTCCACGGGAGTCTGCCGGGAGGTTCGGCCGGCCTCGTCGTACCGAGGCATCGGCAGGCGTTCACCGACTCAAGCAGCAAGAGCGGCGGGAACCACCGCCTGTACCCGCGCGTACAGGCGGCGTATGACAACGTGCCGATGGAGGTCAGGCAGCAGGTGGCGGAGGGACGACAACATCGTGAACGGAACGATTCCAGGAGCCAAGGCCGAGAACATGCCGCCTGCCCAGCAGATCCGATAGGGAAGCGACTGCGGTGAAGATCTCGATCGGTGACGCTATGCGTGTCTCATCAAGGTCGACCTGTCCGGCACGGAAGCGGAGGGCACGACGGTTGAGCCGACGTTGACCGAGTCCGACGCAAACACCTGGATCCATGCCGCCGCAGACGGTTCGGTCTTGCGTGTTGCCCGTTCCTCGCGTTCGCTGAATTCCGCCCTCGAACGCGTCCTCAGCATACTGACCGGCACCACCGATCCAGCAAGCGTGAAGAGGACCACGTACAACGACAGGTGACGAGGAGTCAGCCGACCCGGGCGGAAACCAGCGGCGGAAACAGCGACAGGACCGACCCGAAACCGATCGCCCCCATCTGACCGCGTGTCTGACCGCCGCGCGATCAAGAGCTACAGCACCTGCTACGCGTTGCAGCGGAACTCCTCGAGGCGCTCGACATTCCGCACCCTGCCACCGTCGGCGACGCCGAGGTGCACGACCGGGTACTCGTCGACCGCGTCATGCATGTGAGGATCGCACTCCGCACCGTGGCCGAGGCCGATGGCGAGCCGCTGCTCGGCCTGGACTGGACGACGGCGTACCTGCGAGAGCAACTCACCAAGATCCCTGCCACCGGATACACCACCTGGGGAGAACGGTGAGCGCCCCGGCGGAAGGCGCACGCCTCACGGTCCGCGTCGACGCGATCCTGTCCAATGACCCTGCGGCCATGATGCGTACAGGTATGACGCGTCCGACGCCGTGCGTACGGCCGTGAGCATCGTTGCTGGGACGTACCGCAACGCATGCTCGATGGGTGTCTACCCGGACGGCGCGATGCCGCGCGCGAACGCGCCCATGCGCTGGGCGGTTTCGGCGGCGGTACGGCCCTGCGGCTCCTCGGCCGGTGCGGCGGCGGGCTGCTCGGCGACG
>NZ_JBSFUT010000041.1:0-77914 GCF_053591935.1 Streptomyces sp. NPDC002851
TGCGGTCGGGCAACAGCGGCTCGATCCTGGCCCACTGCGCATCACTCAACGACACACCAGACCAACGATCTGATGATCCGAGAGAAACGGCCTAGAGGTGCCAGTGCTAACTGAGGAAAGACGAATACCCCGGCTGGGACGGGCCCACCGCATGCTCATTGGGGTGCGGGCTTCGAGGCCGACCAGCAATGTGGCGTAGGTGTGTCCTTTGAGCAGGGCGAATTCATCGATCCCGACTGCTCGGCGAATGTCACCGCGGAGCAGTCAGCAGCCAGGCACTTGAACCTTCGTATCAGCAGCGTGATCACGACAGGTATCCCACCCAACGGAGCATCCGCCAGGCTTCGTTCGTACCGACCGTGTACGCGAGTTGAACTCCTCCCACAGTGCGAACATCGCGCCGACGGCGTACGAGAACGCGTACGCAGGGCAACCCCGTCCGTGCACCGCTGCATGGACTCGATTTCCACTTCCGACAGATGCGGAAGAGCTGCCGCAAACCCCCTGAACTGCACACCGCACAAAACGATCAACCAGGCACCGCGTCACAAGATCAGCGACAGACCCCGTTCATCCGTACTTCGCTGAGCACTTCAACGAGTGCGCGGACAGGGCC
Organism: Streptomyces sp. NPDC002851; assembly: GCF_053591935.1. Classification (NCBI taxonomy): domain Bacteria; kingdom Bacillati; phylum Actinomycetota; class Actinomycetes; order Kitasatosporales; family Streptomycetaceae; genus Streptomyces; species Streptomyces sp. NPDC002851. The sequence continues at coordinate 617 of NZ_JBSFUT010000041.1, forward strand.
CTGGCCCCGGTGGCGCACACGCTGTGGCACCGCTTCCTGTGCTACGACCCGGCCGACCCGCATGGGTTGGGCCGGTACCGCTTCGTTCTCTCCGGCGGCCGCGGCTCGGCCCTCCTCTACGCCCTGCTGCACCTGGCCCAGGTCAAGGACCCCGGCGGGCGGACCGGCCCGCGGCGGCTATGTCCTGCTCGACCCGGCGGAGGGCGACCCCTCGGTCCTGCTCATCGCCCCTGGCAGCGAGGCCCACCTCGCCCTGGAGGCCCACCACAAGTTGGCCGCCGAGCCGAGCAAAGCGTAACTCTGGGCTGGGAGCGCCATGTCGGCCCGCACGGCACGGTCATCGGCCTGGACACCTTCGGCACCTCCGGCCCGATGACGGCCGTCCTGCAGCGTCATGGCTTCACCGCCGACGCCGTGGTACGAGCGGCCCGGGACCAAGTCGCGGGAGTGCTGCGGTGATACCGCGGGCGGCGGGGTGGCCGTAGCAGCCGTGGGGAGGGCCGGAGCCTGACAAATGTCATCTCTTCCTGTGAGCAAGGTCGTTCCGAGGGGGGAGGGATGGCCGGTGCGGCGCATAGAGGATGTAAGGAGATATCTGCCCTGTACATCCGATGAGACGGGATCCGCCCATGCGCAACACCCACCTGAGCTCCCGCACCGACCTGCGGAGAGCACGCCTGGCCACCGTGGCATCGGTGGCCCTCCTCTCGCTCGCGGTCAGTGCGCTTCCGGCCGCGGCCACCGCCCCGGCATCGGACTTCGTTCCTGCGGCCTCATCCGCCGCCTCCACCACGTCCAAGCTCGACCGGGAGGCGTTGCGCGCCTCGCTCGAGGCGTTCCACAAGGCGGGGATGTACGGGGCCTATTCGTCGGTCAGGGACGGCTCGGAGCGGTGGCAGGGCTCGGCAGGCGTCGCCGACATCGACACCGGACGGCCGATGCGCCCCGACTACGAGCACCGGATCGGCAGCATCACCAAGACCTTCACGTCGGTGGCCGTCCTCCAGCAGGTGGCCAGGGGCCGGATCGACCTGGACGCCCCGATCGGCGACTACCTTCCGGAGCTGGTGCCGGGCGAGCGCGGCCGGAAGGTGACGGTGCGGATGCTGCTCAACCACACGAGCGGCATCGCGGACTACATACTGCCCGCCTTCCCCAAGCTGCTGACGGACCCGCGAAAGGCCCTGGACGAGGGCCAGTTCCGCAAGCTGGACCCCGAGGAGCTGGTCCGCCTCGGCCTGGCGGCCGAGCCGCAGGCCCCGCGCGGCACGCACGCGTACTCGAACACCAACTACCTCATCGCCGGGCTGCTGTTGGAGAAGGTCACGGGCCAGGACCCGGAGGCCTACATAACCAAGAACGTCATCCGCAAGGCGGGCCTCCGGCACACGTACTTCCCGCGCACCGCCCAGATCCCGGGGCCGCACGCCAAGATGTACGAGTCGTTCTACGGCACGATCGAACCGGCGCGTGACTACAGCGTCTACGACATGTCCTGGGCCGGGACCGCCGGTGCGATGGTCTCCACGACGAATGACCTCAACGACTTCTACCGCAAGCTCCTGGGCGGGAGGCTGCTCGGCGCGGCGGAGCTGCGGGAGATGAAGACGACGGTTCCCGCGTACGAGCCGGAGCCGGGCCAGGAGGTCGCGATGCGGTACGGCCTCGGCCTGTACACCCTGAAGATGCCCAGCGGTGGCTGGTACTGGGGCCACGACGGGGGCGTGTTCGGGGCGGGAACCTGGGCCCTGTCCACGGAGGACGGGCGGCGCCAGGCCACGATCGGCTACAACCTCATGAAGTACGAGCGGTTCGACGAAGACGGCAAGCCGCTGCCGAACCCGATCGGCGAGGCGCTGTTCGGATACATGGACGGAGCCCTGAGCGGCGCCCCGGCCGAGCGGGCCCCTGGCGCGCCGACGCTGCCCCAGCGGCTGGTCGCGCCCGAGCAGATGCATCGGCACAACTGACTCAGGTTCTGTCCGGTGAGTCATGTGCGGAGCCAGAGGCGGAGGGTGGCAACGGTAACTGTGCCCTGAAAGACATACGCTCGCTTGTCGAAGCGCATGGCCACCGCTCGGTGGATCTTCAACCGGTTGATCAGCCGCTCGCCTTCGTTCCTGCGGGCATAGCGCACCGGGTCGAAGCTGGTGGGTCTGCCGCCGTTGCTGCCACGGCGTCGGCGGCGGTCCTGCTGGTCGCGGCGCTCGGGGAGCGTCCGGGGTGCTGCGCGGGCCGGGTGCACTTGCCGGGCTTGCGCGGCGCCTGCTTGCGTGCGCCATCGGCATGCTGATGAGCACGGCACACGGTGGAGTCCACGTTCGACGATGTGGTCGCGTCGCTGGTGCTGCACTATCTGGAGGACTGGGGGCCGACGCTGGCCGAGATACGGCGAGTGCTCAGGCCTGGCGGCTGGCTGATCGCGTCGGTGGACCACCCTGTCGTGGCCTACACAATCGAGGATCCTCGGCCCGACTATTTCGCGACCACCAGTTATACCTTCGACTGGACGTTCAACGGGCAGGCCTTCCCCATGCGGTTCTGACGCAGGCCGTTGCACGCGATGACCGATGCCTTCACCACTGCTGGCTTCCGCCTCGCGTCATCAGCGAGCCGCAGCCCGACCCGGCCGCCCGTGAACTGTTCCCCGCCGGCTTCCGCGATCTTTCGACGAAACCCAACTTCCTTTTCTTCGTCGTCGAGGTACCGCCGTCGGCTACCTGCTCGGCGTCGCCTAGCCAGTCGCGGAGCACGAGAGTTTAGCCGGCGTCCGAGTTCAGAACATTGAGCGGACCGTTCCAGTTCCAGGGCAGGATGTTCGCCCGGTTGGCGAGACCGGCGCAGGTCGGCTCCGGCGGCATCTGGGGGGCGACGCCACCGGCGTTGTACTCGGCGTCGCCAGAAGCGATGTTGGCCGGTCCGTCCCAGTTCCAGGCGGCCCCGCGGGCGTCGTTGGCAACACCGCACTCGACCAGCTTGTCCAGGACCGAGGCGTCCACGGACGCGCCGGTCCCGCCACCCGCACCTGCCGCGAAGGCGGGGGGGCGGCGGTGCCGACAGAAGCAGTAAGGACCGCCGCGGCGATCAGGGACTTGCGAAACATGGTGAACTCCCCACTCTGCCATGAAAGTTATTCCGCCTGAGTAAGCGGATAAGTGATCAAATGGTTACGGCATCGCAGCCCTCGCCTCTGCGCCATATGAGGGGTCGGGGAGTCCGGAGGGATCGTACCGGTGCCGCTTTGCACGTCCGCCGTCACTCAAGGCTCATGTCCGACGCGGCAGCAGCGACCTGCGGCCTATGGCCATGTCTCATACGGCGTCGGTTGGCGTGCCCTTTAGTTATCCGTCCCGCAGCATCTCGGCCAGGGTGTCCTTGAATCGGACGTATGGCGCGATGGCGGCGGCACGCTTGTGGCGCATGGCCCGCAGTACCGATACCGCGTTGTCTGCGGTCGCCGGTGGCTGGACAAGAGAACGTGCTCTATCCACCACCGGTTCGACGAGGCACACATGGCGTTCTGCCTCGATCAGGTCGGCTTCCAGCAGGGCCTCGCGTGCGAAGGCGAGTTCTGGTGCGCGCAGAGCCAGCTCATCAACGGGCTCCGGCAGTGCCGCGATCAGCTCGTCGACGGCTTTGCGATACGCGCGGTACTCCAGGTGCATACTGCCGCTCAGAGGTACGGGTACCACGGTGGGGACCATCGTGGGGCGCACGGAGGTCGCGTAGTAGTCGGCGGGCAGCGCGGCTGCGTGGGCACGGGCGGCGGGAAAACCCTGTACGTATACGGTTGTCCGGGCGAGCAGGGCCGTGGCTTCAGGCCAGTCGCCGTCCTGCAGGGCCCGGCCGGCCTCGCGCAGAGCGAACGTGGCATAGACGTTGAACAGGACATGGATGTGGTGTCCGGTGATCCAGCGGGCCAGCCACATGTCCTCCGGCCGCCGCGGCGTGTGTGACGGGTCGTCTGCCTTCGACTCGGCTTCCGGCTCTCCGCCATCGCCCCCGTCGTCCGTCAGGTCCGCCTCGTCTCCGGCGAGGTCCAGCACCACTTGCCGCATCGCGGCTGTCTCGCGGGCGATATCGCTTCCCGCGATGGGAGCGTCGCGCAGGTCCACCAGCCCCCGGTGGATCACCTCGGCCGCCTGCCGGGCGGCCTGGCCGGCGGTGAGTTCCGCGGTGCGCACCCGGAAATAGCTCTGGACGGCGGACTTGGCCGGCAGCTCATGCGTGTCGGTCAGGGAGTCGGTGGCGGGCAGTGCGGTCAGCAGAGCGTTGGCGGCGTGGGTTGCCGCTCGCAGCGCCGACGTACGCCTATCGACCGTCCCGAACGCCGGTACGGCGGCGAGCCTGACCGCCAATCGGCCAGCCGCCGTCCGTGCCATGTCCGTCAGGCAGGGCATGCGATGCGGCCGCAGAGGCTCACAGAACACGGTCACCGGAGGAAGCCCTCCCGCCCCACGGCCACCGGCCATGCACTCGACCTCCTACCGAGTCGCGCTCTGCCTGGTCTCCTGAGCTTGACGCCCACCACTCGTTACCCGGGGCGCCGGAGCCCTAATCCCTGGGACGGGCGTGCGTTGGGTCGGCGAGCCGGGCAGCATGGCGGAGTGGCTGACCTGCTGTGGGATGACGTGAAGTGCTTCTTCGACGACATTGGCGCCCACCCTCACGCGATCTTCAGCCAGTCCGAAGTGGCCTTGGGTGCGGCACGGGGCGGAGGCTCAAAGGTCCTTTCGCATGAGAACGCACATGGTGTCGTGACGACGGATCAACCCGTCAGGTCCTTCCTCGTCCCAGGCATCCGGCTCGCGGTCGTACGCGACATAGCCCAGGCGCTCGTACAGGGCTTGAGCTCGAGGATTGTTCTCTTCCACGGCGAGTTCGGCCTTGCGCAGGCCGTGGTCCCTGATCCGCTGTTCGGCAGCTCGGATCAGCAGCGTTCCCAGGCCGCTGGACTGGAGCGCCGGAAACACGGCGAGCTGCCACAAGGTTCCGGCTTCCTCGGAGGCCTGATAGTCGATGCCGCCGATCGCCACCGGCAGATCCACGGGAGTGCAGACAGCCAGGTAGTCCACCTCACCCGCCGCAGCGCGCGCCAACTCTCGCTCTACGTGGCGCAGATGGGTGGCAGAGCCCGACCAGGTGCACGCGGGCAGATCCCGGGGAAGGAGGTCGCGCACCCTGACGGGGATGCCGATGGTGTGGGTGGAGCCGTCTTCAGTGATCACGGGCGGGAGCATGCCAACCGAAGGGACGGCACGACAACGCATTTCTCCCGCCCTGGCTCCGTGCGCTGACGGCGACCCGGCTCACGGTGGCCGGGTCCCAGCGCAGCCAGACACGGTCCCCGCGCTCACCTCACCCGGCTCCGCGTCACTCAGGTACCGCTAGAGCAGCCCGCCCACGACCGGAAGGATTCCTTGGTTGAGGTCGTTCGCATCCGCATCGAAGCCGATCTTCATGGGGTCGCTGTTTCCGGAGTTGGCCACATAGCTGGGCGAGCCCTGCTGGTCAGCCCGGTTGATCCCGTGATCCCCGGCTGCCGAGGCTGGGACGGCTGCGGTCAGGACGAGAGTCGCGGCGGCAAGCGCGGCGGCAGTGATGATCTTCATGACCAGTTCCAACGAGGCCCCGGGCATCAGGGTGCGCCGAGCTGCGGAGAATGGTGGAGCGGGACCAGGTTGGGCCAGACCTGTCCCGTCTCGATTGATGTGGCTCCGAGTCGGGGCCTGGGCTCTGACGATCATTGTCCGTAAAGGATTGATCAATCATGATCGCAGTGTGATGCGGATCACGATGTTGATCAGGCTTTTTCTAGCGCCAGACGGCCTTCCCCCCTCCTAACATCAACACGCGCTGCACGGGGGAACAAGGTCAACTCACCTACGCCACAGGCGAGTTGGCCTTCCTGCGCCGCACCCTTCGGACTTCCAACTGCAGTTCAGGTGTCGATGTTGTCATTACCCCTGCTCCGACCAAGCAAGGGGCGCAGTCAGGGTGCCCGCGCCGTAAGGATCTCGCGTCGTCTGATCCTGCTGGTAGCGGTGCCCCTCGCCGTAGCTGTCGCCTTCGCCGGGCGGGCCCTGGCCCCGTCGACTGGACAGGCCGTCCAGGCCGGCCAGCTCAAGACGGCGATTGAAGTCGCCCAAGCGGCCAGTGATCTGACGTACAGACTTCAGCGTGAACGCGCGGAAGCAGCGGCGCAGCTCACCTCTTCTGGGAGGCCCGGTGAGCGCTTCGGGGAGCTCACTCGGTCGACCGACGACAGCGTTGCCCGCTACCGGGAGAGACGCGCAGAGCTCTCCTCCATGCCATCCGCCACGAACGCGACTCTGGAAAGGATCGATAGATCCCTGGACAGGATCGATTCCCTGCGTGCCCATGTGCGCTCCGGGACCAGCTCCTTGTCTTCGGTGGCCTTCGGCTACCGCATCGCCATCGCCGACCTCATCTCCTTCCGCGACAGCATCGCGCAGGCCGACGGCGTGGACGCCAAGGTGGCCGACCAGATCCGAGCCGCCGCCGCCCTGTCGGAGGCGACCGAGCACATCGCCCAGCAGGAGGTCGCCGTCGTACGGGCGCTGTCCGACGGCGGTTTCACGCCCGCCTCACTGCAAACCTTCGAGGCGACCCGGCTCGGTTACACGGACGCGTACCGGACCGTCACCACACTCGGGCCCGCGCGGTGGCGCACCTGGATGGAACGCACCCTGTCCGGGCCGAAAGCGATGGCGGCCGAGAAAATCGCCGCCGAAGCCGCCCGCACCACCGCGGGGCAGAAGCTGACCATCAGCCGCGCTGCCTGGACCGACGCCATGGCCGACCGGCAGGAGCTGTTGCAGTCGGTGGTGGAGCGGGTGGACACCGACGTGCTCGGCACCGTCGCCGAGGACCGCACCCGCCTCATCTGGTGGGCGGTGTCCGAACTGGTCCTGGTCGTCCTCATGCTGGTGGGTGTCCTTCTTTTCGCCGTACGGCTTGGCCACAACCTGATCCGCAGGCTCCGGGATCTTCGTGATGCCGCGCACGAGGTGGCGCACAAGCGCCTGCCCGAGGAGGTGCGTAAGCTCTCCCGGCCCGGCTCCGTGGGACGGGCGGCCCCCGACGAGATCGCCCGCCAGGCGGGCACACCACTGGTGAACCTCGCCGACGACGAAATGGGTGAGGTGGGCCAGGCGTTCAACTCCGTGCACTACGCGGCCGTACGGCTTGCGGGCGAGCAGGCTCGGTCCCGAGATCGGTTCGCGGAGACCCTGGTGACCGTGGCCCGCCGCGGCGCACGCCTCAACTCGGTGCTCACCGCCCAGCTGAGCAGGGTGCAGCGCGACGAGTTGGACCCCAAGCGGATGGAGGCGCTGTTCGCGCTCGACCACCTGGCCATCCGTATGGAGCACAACGCCAACAACCTTCTGGTCCTCGGCGGTTCCGGTGGCGGCAAAGTCCGTCCCGCCGATGCGCCGTGCACCTCCGTGATCTACGCCGCGGCCCAGCAGATCGAGCATTACGGCAGGGTGACCCCCGGCCACGTCGAACCCTCGATCACCATCGCCGCACGTGTCGTCGACGACATCGCGCACCTGCTGGCCGAACTCCTCGACAACGCCACGCGGTTCTCACCCCCCGACACCCGGGTAGGCGTAGCCGCTTGGAGCCTGTGGGACCGGGCCGTGCTCCAGATCGTCGACGAAGGCATCGGCATACCGGATGAGCGCCGCTCGGAACTCAACGCCGAACTCGCCGCCCCGCAGAGCGACATCGGTGCCGTACGCACCATGGGCCTCCAGGTCGTCGGACTGCTCGCGGCCCGGCACGGCATCCTGGTCGAACTGCGCGAGTCCTCCGGGCCCGGAACGATCGTCGAGGTGGTTCTCCCGAAGGAGCTACTCGCCGAACCCGGCACGGACACCGTGGTGCCCGTGTCACCGCCACTCAGCGCCACGGGTCCGGCAGGTGCGCGGGACCACAGGGGGCCGAAGGAGAGCGACGCGGGCCCGGAACCCGAGCGTGCCCGCTCTCACGACGAGGCGAGCGGCGCCCCGGAGCCCACCGGAACGCCCCGTCCCATGATCCCGGTGCGGCCTGCGGGCACCGGTGGCCACCGGATCCCGGTCCTCCGCCCTCGCCCTGCGGAGCCCGCGGAGCAGGACCCGACGGTGCCGTCCCGACCTGGGGTCCGCACGGGCGAGCGTGCCCCAGGCGCTGCCGACCCTGTGCAGAGCAGGATCGCCGGAGTCAGCGCCTCCGGCCTGCCGATCCGCAAGCGGGCCACTCCCGCCGGTCCGACGCCCAGAACAGTGCCCCCGGTCCCGGCAGGGCACGACGCGGCGGAACGTTCCCGCGGAGTGCAACGCCGCCGGGACGCCCGTCAAGTCTCCGACGTCTTCTCGGCCTACGCCCAAGGCATCAGCCGCAGCACACGCCGCAGTTCCCCCGACCGCCAAGCCGACGGTGACCGTGCCACAGGCACGCAAACCCCTGATTCCCCCGACGACAACACCCAACGGAGCACGCGATGACCCATCCCGACCAAGCCGGTTCCCTGGGCTGGCTGCTCGACGACTTCGCCGGCCGCGTCCCCGAAGTCACCCATGCGCTCGCGGTCTCCGTCGACGGACTCGCCCTCGCCTTCACGGGCCTCGACCAGGACGACGCCGACCGTCTCGCCGCCATTTCCTCGGGACTGGTCAACCTGATGTCCGGCGCGGCGCAGTTACTGCGGAGCGACCCGGTGGAGCACAGCCTCACCGCGATGGACGGCGGCTACCTCTTCGCGATGGCGGTCTCCAGCGGCGCCTCCCTCATCGTCGTGACCACCCGGGAGGCCGACATCGGCGAGGTCAGCTACTCCATGGCGGAGCTGATCGACCAGGTCGGTGACGCCCTGTCCCCGCAGGTCCGCGATGTCAGCAGTCCGGAGCACGCCCACTGATCCGGCGGACACCGAGCCCCCGTCCATGACGCCCCCGTACCGCTCGTACCACCCCCTTGGAGAGCCTGTCATGAACAACGCCCTCACCGTCCGTCACTCCGGCCGCCCCAGAACGCGCACCGCCGGTGCCGCACTGCTTGCCCTCGCGGTCACCGCGGTCGCGGGTTGCAGCGGCAGCGCGGCCTCCGGCGGTGGCGACGACACCCTCAAGGTCGGCGTGCTTGTGTCGTTGTCGGGCACGTACGAGTCGGTCGGCAAGGACATGCGCGACGGCTTCCAGCTCTACCTGGACATGCACGGCAACAAGCTCGGCGGGCGCACGGTGGAACTGGCTGTGGGCGACGAGGGCGACGGGGCGCCGACCGCAGTGCCCGCCGCCAACAAGCTCATCAAGAAGGACGAGGTCGACGTGATCACCGGCGTCGTCGGGGGCGGCTCCTTCGCTGCCGTCCAGCCGCTGGTCACCAAGAACAAGGTGCCCCTGCTCGCCACCGGCGGCCGTCCGACCAAGACCGACGTGAAGTGGATCTGGAGCACCAGCTTCCTCTCCGAGGAGCCGGGCGAAGCCATCGCCCAGCACATCAAGGACGAGGTGGACGGCACCGTCTACGCGATAGGCCCCGACTACCAGGGCGGTCACGACGAGATGCGTGGCTTCACCGACGCCTTCGCCAAGGCCGACGGCAAGCTCGCCAACCCGGACGGCAAGACCACGTGGACGCCGTTCCCCAAGACCACCAACTTCACCCCGTACTTCAACGACATCGCCAAGACCGACGCCAAAGCCGTCTACTGCTTCTACGCAGGTAAGGCCGCGATCGACTTCGTGAAGCAGTACGAGCAGTCCGACGTGGCAGACCTTCCGCTGTACTCGCCCGGCTTCCTCACCGAGGGCGGCACCCTGCCCGCCCAGGGCGCGGCGGCCAAGGACATCTACTCCGTGCTCAACTACGCGGCCGACCTCGACAACGCGAGCAACCGTTCGTTCGCCGCCAACTGGACCGCCAAGCACGACCTGCCGCCCACCACCTACGCGATGTCCGGGTACGACGCCGCCGCGGTGCTCGACAAGGCCGTCGCGGACCTCGCCAAGGACGGCAAGGAGGTCACTTCCGAGACCATCAACGAGGCCATCGACAACCTCGGGCAGATCGACAGTCCGCGCGGCCCCTGGGAGTTCAGCAAGACCACCCACTCGCCGGTGCAGAAGTGGTACCTGCGCCAAGTGAAGCGGGACGGCAAGGAATTGGCGAACGTCGTCGTCCAGGACCTGGCGACACTCGGCAGCTGATGGGCATCCTCGATGCACAGCTGGTCCCCGCGGTCGACGGCGTCGCCTACGGTCTGCTTCTGTTCGTGGTATCCGCTGGACTGAGCCTGGCCTTCGGCACCGCGGGCGTACTGAACCTCGCGCACGGCACGCTGTACGCGATCGGTGCCGCCACGGGTGCCGAACTGAGCGACGGCACCTGGGGCGGGCTGCTGCTCGGCCTCCTCGCGGGAACGGCGGCGGCGGGCGGAGCGGGGGCGCTCCTTTCCGTCGCCGCCGAACCTCTTGCCCGGCGCGGCCATCTCGCCCAGGCGCTGCTGACCTTCGGGCTCGCCCTGATCGGCGGCAACCTGCTCACCGCGGTCTTCGGCTCCGACGAACTGCCGGTACGGGTACCGGGGACCCTTGACACCTCGGTGTCCCTGCTCGGACACAGGTACCCGGCCTACCGCCTGGTGTTCATCGTGCTGGCCGTGCTGCTCGCCGCCTTCGGCACCTGGGTGCTCACCCGCACCCGCGCGGGCGCGGCGGTGCGCGCTGCCGCCGACGACCCGCAGATGCTCGCGGCGACCGGCATCAGCCCCCGGGTCGTACACACCGGTGTGCTCACGGCAGCCGCGGCGCTGGCCGGTGCGGCCGGCGTGCTCGGGGCACCGATCATCGGCCCGGGCCCCGGTACCGCGGAGAACGTGCTGATGCTGTCGCTGGTGGTCGTCGTCCTCGGCGGGCTGCGGTCACTGTGGGGCACCTTCCTCGCGGCGATCGCGGTCGGCGAGGTGCAGACCCTGGGCGTCTCGGTCGCCCCCGACCTGGCTCCCTACCTCCTCATGGCCGCGATGGCGGGCGCGCTGATCCTGCGCCCGCAGCGCGCGGCTCCGGCACCGGAGCCGACGCACCCCGAGCCGATGCCCGCACGCCGAACACCCTGGGCAGCGACCAAGGACCGGCCCGCCGCGGCCCTGTCACGGATCCTGGACCGCACGCCCGCACCCGTGCGCCTGCTCACGCCCCTGGCGCTGCTGCTCGCCCTGCTCGCGGCCGCGCCCTGGATCGTGGACGCCCACACCCTCTCGTTGGCCGGCTATGCCCTGGCCCTCGGCCTGGTCGCCGTCAGCTCCACCGTCCTGACGGGCTACGCGGGCCTTCCGGTGCTCGGCCAGACGGCACCCTTCGCCGTCGGCGCGTACGTCACCGCGATCGCCGCCGACGAAGGCTTGACGACTGTGGGCCCGGTACAACTTGCCCTGGCCGGCGGCGCCGCGGCCCTGTTCGCACTCATCACGGGCCCCGCGGTGATCCGGGCCCGGGGCACCACTGTCCTGATGATCACCCTCGCGGTCGGCGAGCTGACGCACACCGCCGTCGTTCAGATGACGTCCGTCACCGGCGGAACCGACGGCTTCTTCGGCTTCCCCCCGACACGTCCGCTGTGGGGGGTTAAGGCCCTGAGCGGCGAAGTGGTCACGTACCACTACGTGCTCGCCGCAGCCACCGTCGTCCTCGTCACCACGGTGCTCGTACTGCGTTGCCGGGCGGGGCATTTGCTCACCGGCACCCGCAGCGCCGAGGCACGGATGCGCGCGAGCGGCCACCCGGTGTCCCGCTATCTGCTGCTCGCCTACATCGGCGGCGGCGCCCTCGCGGGCATCGGCGGATTTCTGCTCGTGGTCGCGCAGAGTTACGTCTCGCCCGCGGACGTCGGCTTCGAGATCGCCGCCCTGGCGATGCTCGCCGCCGTCATCGGCGGCACCACCTCCGTCGTGGGCACCCTGCTCGGAGTCGCGCTGATCGTGGGCACCCGCGACTGGCTGTCCGGCGCCTGGCCCGGGCACGGTCCGCTGCTCCTCGGCGTGCTCTTCGTCCTGTCCGTCTACCTGCTCCCGCGCGGCCTTGCCGGAATCCGGATACCGGGCGTGCATGCCCGGACGGCCCCGTCCCAGGAGGCCGTCTCATGACCGACCGCGACACCTTGCCCTCGGTGCTCGTCCTGGACGGGCTGACCCGGCGGTACGGCAGCCTGACCGCACTCGACGGTTTCGGCCTGCGGCTGCCCGCCGGGGCACGGCACGCCGTCATCGGCCCCAACGGCGCAGGAAAGACCACCCTGCTCAACCTGGTCGCGGGCACGGAACGCCCCGACCACGGCACGATGGTGCTCGGCGGGCGCGACCTCACCCGTATCCCGCCCGCGCGTCGGGCGCGGTACGGAATCGCGCGCAGCTTCCAGCAGCCTTCCGCCATCGGCGAGTTGACGGTGCTCGACAACATCGTCCTGGCCGCCTGGCGCCACTACCCCCGGCGCGAGCGCGTCTCGGCCGCGGGTGAGCAGCTCGCGGCCGTGGGCCTGGGCGATCTGGCGCACCGCCTGGCCTCCGAGCTGTCGCACGGCCAGCGCCGACTGCTCGATCTGGCGGCGGCGCTGGTCTGCCGCCCCCGCCTGCTGCTCCTCGACGAGCCCGCCGCCGGACTCACCGACCGTGACATCGGGCGGCTGCTCGACGTACTAGGACAGCTCTCTGAGGACGTCGCGATGCTCCTCGTCGAACACCACACCGGGGTGGTCACGCACCTGGCCGACACGGTCACCGTGCTCAAGGACGGGAAGGACCTGCTCACGGCGCCCACCGACGTGGCCCTCAACCACCCGGCCGTGCGCGAGGCCTACCTGGGAAAGGGAACCGACCCATGCTCCACATCAGCGGGCTGACCGCGGGTTACCACGGCGGCACCGTGCTGCACGGAGTCGACCTCGAGGTACCGCGCGGGACCGTACACGCCGTCGTCGGGCACAACGGAGCGGGCAAGAGCACCCTCGTGCACACCATCGCGGGGCTGCTGCGCCCCACCTCGGGGACGGTCCGTCTGAACGCCGTCGACCTGACGGGCCGCCGGGCGCACCAGGTGGCGCGGGCGGGCGTCGGCCTTGTCCCGCAGGGCCGCCGGGTCTTCGCAGGGCTGACCGTCGCCGAGCACCTGCGGTTGGCCCACCGGCCGCCCGCGAAGTCATCGCACCAGGGCACGGCCTGGACGCCGGAGAGGGTGCTCGGCCTGCTGCCCCGTCTCGCCGAGCGACGGACCAACCGGGGCTCGGAACTCTCCGGTGGCGAGCAGCAGATGCTGGCCCTGGCCCGGGCACTGCTCGGCACCCCGCGGGTCCTGCTGCTCGACGAGCCGACGGAGGGCCTTGCACCCGTAATCGCCGAGCAGATCCAGGAGTTGATCCGCGGGCTCGCCGACGAGGGGGTCGCCTCGCTGCTCATGTCGCCGAGCGGGGCACTGGCCCGCGCCTGCGCGGACACGGTCACGGTCCTCACCGCGGGTGTGGTCGCCGCCCGGTTCGACGGCGACGAGGTCCGCGCCGATCCTGCTGCTCTCCACCGGGCTCTCGCCCTGGCATCCACGGCGTGACCGGGCCGCGCCCTCGTCCTCACGTATGGTCAGCGTCCTTCTTGAGCGCGTGGCCGCCGTAGCCGCTGTTACGCTCCGAGCCGCCGTTCTGCTCCATCCACCAGGCCTGGAAATCCGGGGTGCGCATGGTCGCCCAATCCGGGGTGTCGACGACCTGGACCTGTCCGAACCTGCGGCCCAGGTCGACCATCGAGGCACCCAGCGCGGTCCGGCCGACGTCGTACGCCGCGGCGGCCGCCGCCCAGTCGTCGTGTGCCCGCCAGGCGTTCTCCAGGACCAGGGCATCCTGCAGCGCCTTGACCGCCCCGCCGCCGGTGTGCGGCCGGGCGACGGTTGCGGCGTCCCCGGCGAGGGCGAGCCGGCCGCTGGCGTAGTGCGGCACCTCGAGGTCGTAAATGGGCTGGATGAAGGACTCCTCGCGCGGGGTACGCAGCACGCACTCGGCCCAGTAGGGCGGGAAGTGCTTACGCACCAGATCCCGTGCGAACTCGTCGAGTTCGGCGCTGAGCCTGCCCGGCGGCAGCGAGGTGGGCGTCTGCAAGTTCAGCGGGAGGGCCAAGTGCTCGGGCGGGGTGGTGTAAAGCACCCAGTTGACCCGCATGCCGCCCGCGCCGTCCGGTATTCGGTAGATCACGCAGTGACCGCCGGGGAAGACCACCGTACGCAAGTCCGTCCAGGCGAGGTCCGAGGAGCCGCACTCGGGCGCACCCTGCAAGGCGCCGCGCCAGCCGAGGTACCCCGCATACGTGGGCCGGAGGCCGGGGAACATGGTGTCCCTGACGACGGAGCGGTAGCCGTCGGCGCCGATGACGACATCAAAGCGCTCCCGCCCGCCAGCGGTGAAGTCGACCGTCACGCCCTCGGCGTCCTCCTCCACGGCCGCGACGCCGACGCCAGAGCGGTACTCGACCTCGGCGGGCACACGGCTGCGCAGCTCGCTCCACAGCGAACCCCAGGAGTACGCGCGGAAGGGGAAGTCCTGCACGCCGACAGCTCGGCCGAGTTCCGAGTCGCCGTCCCGCACCGTCCAGACGCGCTGGTCGAGCGGGCTCCACGGGATGTCGGCGTCCACATACCCCGCGGCTTCCAACTCGGCGAAACGGTGACGGTGCAGACTCACACCCACCCCTCGTTCCTGGAGCCGACCGGCGGCCCGCTCCAGGATGGTGACCCTTTCGGCGCCACCACGTAACGCAGCCAGGGCTGTTGCGCAGCCCGCAATGCTGCCACCGACGACCGCGACGTTGCCACCAAACATTCCGGCCTCTCCCTCGGGCACCTCTCCGGCACTCCCGTGTCAGCGGTCCCGACTGATCGCGGGCGCCCCCAGAGTGCCCGTCCATCCCATCATGATCAGGCAGTGCCGTGGAGAAGGGGGCGATGGTTCGAGGTGAGGTTCTCCCAGGGATCCAGGGGATGTTGACGGTGAGTCAGATGGGGCGGTCCTGCGCGGCGGCTCACACCGCCGGCCACCGGGAGGATGGCATCACCCTCCCGGTGGCCGGAAGACGGGACGAAGCGTGGGGTCCAGCATCGACGTGCCGTCTGACCACCGTCGAGCTACGGTCGTAGGTATCCGATGTGAGGAGCGACCGTGGAGCGCGTTCTGATCACTGGTGCCACCGGCACCGTCGGGAATTTACTGGCCCGCCGGCTCGCCGAGCGTGGATCCCAGGTAAGGGCGCTGGTGCGCTCGCCGGAGCGGGCTGCGCGGGCACTGCCCGCCACCGTGGAGACGGTCGCGGGGGATATCACGGACGCAGCCTCCGTCCAGACGGCGGTCAAAGGCTGTGACACAGTCTTCCACACCGCGGGGCTGCCGGAGCAGTGGCTGGCGGACCCCGACGCGTTCGAGCGGGTCAACCGCGATGGAACCCGCCACGTGGCCGAGGCGGCCCTGGCGGAGGGCGTCGCCTGTTTCGTCCATACCAGCACCATCGACGTCTTCGAGAAATCCCCAGGCCGACCGTTCGACGAGACGCAGCTGGAGCAGAAGCCGCTCGCCTCGCGGTACCAGCGCTCCAAGCAGGCTGCTGACCGGCTGGTGACCGAGGCACTCGCTCGCGGCTTGCCCGCCCGGTTCGTCCACCCGTCCGCGGTGTACGGACCCGGCCCCGCCTCGCCGACGGGAACCAACGTGCTCCTGGTCAATCTGGCTCGCAACCAGGTGCCCGTACTGCCGCCCGGCGGCATGCCCCTCGTGCTGACCGAGGACCTCACCGTAGGCCAACTCCTTGCGGCGCAGGCGCCGGTAGGGTCCCGCTGGATCCTCTCCGACCGGTACCTGACCATGCGGGAGATCGCTGAGCAGGTGCACGCGCTGGTACCACGGGCCAAGGTCCCCGGCGTCATGCCGACCCCTGTCGCCACGGTCCTCGCCGCTGCCGGTGAGGCACTGGCCCGTGTCACCCACCGTCCGCCCATGCTCGCCTCCGGCGAGCTGGGCTTCCTGGGTTCCCACTGCCTCCCCGACGCTCACCGCGCCCGCCAGGAGCTCGGCTGGACCACCACCCCGCCCGCCGAAGGCTTCGAACGCACACTGGAGCACTTCGGCGGGCTGCCCAGGTAACACCGCGCAGGGCCGGAGATGAAGGGCTCTGGAAGCCCCAGAACGGATTCCTCGACCCCAGCCCGGAATCAAGTTCGAGGGCGACCGGAGTTCGAGCCCGAGTCGCTGCACGAGGACAAGCGCAAGTCCCTGGAGCTGTTCATCAAGGAAGTCGTACCGGCTTTCCAGTGACCTTCCAATGAACCGATACGCTCCCGCAAAGCCAGTGTCAGGAAGGTGGTCCAGGCACAGGAAGACGCTCGGCTGGGATACCCCAGCCGTGCGCAGGGGGAGTCTCGGGCACTGTCCAGATTTCAGGACAGGCTCATCAGTCGGTCCACCAGTAGCGCTTGACGCCGCCGACCTTGCTGGTCTTGTTGCCGATGTTGGCGCACCAGACGTTGCCGTTGGTCTTGGCGCACGCCCGCATCCAGCGGTTCTTCACCGTCTTGCTGCTGTGGATGTACCGCTTGCTGGTGACGTACTGCGGGTCCCGGCTGGTGGTCTTCAGGGTCGTGTGCCCGCAAGCCTTCCAGGTCTTGCCCTTGTCGTGGCTGATGTCGACCCAGACCTTGTCTCCCTTGCGGGCGAACGCCAGCTTGGCCGCCGAGCGGTCCTTGTTCCGGCCGGTAGCCAGGTAGAGCTGCCGCCCGTACTTGTTGGTGTAACCGTTGTTGTACTTGGACGTGTTCACGCCCTTACGCGTCACGTACTCGGGGAAGCCGAAGCTGCTGTAGGACCTGTACGTGCACTTCGACGACGCCATGGTCGTCAGCTCGTCCGTGCCCGTATCCGCAGTCTGGGCTGCCGCGGCCTTGGGTTTGCCGTCCTTGGCGTCCTGGCCGCCACTGCTCGTGGTCCCGGACGAACAGGCGGAGAGCACCATGACGGCTGCGGCGGTGGCCGCGGTGAGCATGGGCAGGCGACGCTTCATTCTCGATCCCCCGATGGGTGTGGTGGGCGCACCCCGTGATACGCCCGATGCGGCAAGTGTTCGTCGTTCGTGCCGGACACACGTTCTGGAGTGCTCCCCGTCCCGGTGTCCGAAGGTATGCGTGCCGGTGGGTCGACCGGCACACGGCGTACCGCACGCATGTGAACGGTCAGCGTGCGGACCGGTGTGACGCTGACGCGTCATGTCGGCGAGACCAACTGTGCTGTTCCGCCCCGGCCGAGGGCCAGTGATCTGGCGTTCCAAGTCGGCGTGGGACGCACGCACCCCCGCTGGCCTGGGGTGTTGCAAGACGAATGGGACGCGCGTGGAATGCTGAGACGGTAGTCGGAGGCAGACGTCACGGGGGTGGAGGGCTTGGACGGGCCAGAGGGATCCCAGGAGTTGGCCAGTGTTCTGGCGAGGCTGAAGGAGCGCAGTGGCCTCAGCTACCAGGAGCTGGGGCGGCGAGTCTTCACGAGCAGTTCCACCCTTCACCGCTACTGCAACGGCAAGGGGACGCCCGGGGACTACGACCTCGTCGTCCGTATCGCCAAGGAGTGCGGAGCCGACGCGGACGAACTCAACAAGCTCCTACGATGCTGGAGGGTTGCGACGGGGCAGGGGCAAGATCCCGGTTCGGCGTCTGCCGCGGTGGATCTCGCCCCGACTCCCATCGGCAGCACCACCTTCGCCGGAGAGCCCGTCAGCGCCGCTACCGATGGTCCGACAACGAGGCGACGTCCCCTGGGCATGAGGTTCGTCCTCGCCGCCGTCATGTCGCTCGTCGTTCTCTGCACCACCGTCGCAAGCGCCCCGTACGAGGCCGCAACGCCGGCCGTGCCGGCGCCGGTCGCCTCGACGAGCTGGGCACAGACACCGAGGCCCGTCGATCCGGAGCTGTTCGGCGTGACGATGAACAGCTCCAGCGGGGCTATGCCCTCCTTCCGGACCGGCGCGCTGAGGCTGTGGGACAGCCAGACCCGCTGGGCCCAAGTGGAACCCGCACGCGGGGAGTACGACTGGTCCACGCTCGACCGGCTCCTCGATGGCGCCGAACGGGAGGGCCTGCCCACGTTGTTCGTCTTCGGCGGTACGCCCGCCTGGGCTGCCCCGGACGCACGGAAGGCCGCGTATCCGGACGGTTCCCGGGCGGCGCCGCCGGACGATCTCGACGACTGGGACGCGTTCGTGCGCGCTCTCGTACGGCATGCGGGCGCCCGTATCGATGCGTACGAACTGTGGGTCATGGCGAACCACGAGCACCACTACAACGGCAGCGTCACGACACTCGTCGAGATGACCCGGCGGGCAAGCCGCATCATTCGGGAGGCCGACAGGGACGCGACCGTGGTGTGCCCCTCGATCACCGAGCTGTGGGCAGCCGAGGCCCACGAGTACCTGCTGCGGTTCGCCGAGTCGGGCGGTTACCAGTACTGCGATGCAGCGGGGATCAAGCTGTACCAGCGTCGGATCAACGACCCACCGGAGACCATGCTCGAGGCAGTGCGCAATGTCGATCAGACGTTCCAGCGGGCGGGGTACCACCTGCCGCTGTGGAGCACCGGCACCACGCAGACCCTGCCGCTGAACGATCCACTGGAGGAAGAAAGAGCAGCCGACCATGCGGTCCGCTTCTACCTGACGGGCCTGTACGCCCGGAACCGGAACCTGGAGCGCATGTACTTCTACGCATGGGGCAACGGCAAGATACCTCTCGTCCTCCAAGCCGAGGGCCAACCCCCCACCAAGGCTGGCCTGTTCGTCGCCCGCCTCCAGCAGTGGTTGGCCCACGCAGACCTCCGCTCCTGCGGCCACGGCCTCCAGATCGCCCTGCCCGAGAACGTCTGGCAGTGCGAATTCCTCATCCCTGATGAACGAGGCACCCTCCGCACGGCCCGCATCCGCTGGACCCACGCAGGCACAGCCGACACCCGCGCCGGTGCCGGCGCCCGTAAGGTCGAGTACCTGGACAGCACCGCGCGCGAAGTCGAGCACCGGGACACGGTGCGTGTCACGGAACGACCGATACTGATCCGGTACAGCTGAGAGGTCGTTCTCTCCGGGTGTTTCATAGTGGAATCTGCGGTTGATGCCGGCCTGCGAGGTCGCGCCAGGAGATGTCGAAGGCCCTGCGTGCCGCGAGGCACGTGCCGAACTACTGTGGGCCGCCCTGCACGGGCTCTCCGCCCTGTCCGCGACCGGCCGCATCCCAGCGGACGGCGAGAGGGTGCGGTTGGATCTGCTCATCGACAGGATCGCGCTGAGCGACTAGGGCCTGTTCGGAGTTGTGATCACATTGGGTGGGGGCTGAGGATCCAGGTGATCGAATCCGGCAGCTGGAGCGCCACCAGATAGCTGCCCGGCGTCTTGCCGTACCGGGTGGCGAATTTCTTGGCGACCATGGGGTATCGGTGAGCACGATGGGGAGTCCAGTGGACTGGCGTTACGACGAGGCGTTGACAGCGCAGGTCCAGCGGATGGACCGGGCGCAGCGGCATCAGGCCGTGTTCCTCGCGCTGCGGCGGCTGCAGGCGCCTCTTCTGGACATTGAGATGCCCAGGGATTGGGGAGTCGACCCGGCAGTGGTCGATTCCCTGCTCCGCTGTGGTGCGGCGCGGCTGGATGGCGAGCCCGACGACGCGTTCCATCAGGCCATCGCTCGACTGAGCCGTGCACCGCTGTTCGAGTCTGAGGTCGATCCAGAACTCGCCGAAAGCTTCCAACTGGAGGCGATCGGTGGGTGGATCTTGATGGGGGAAGCCTTGGGTGAGATGAGCGAGGTCCAGACTGAGAGAATCATCATTCTCGCCCGGGAACAGGCCGATTACCTCGACCGGTGCATTGACAGCACGCTGCTGGTGGTGGCGGAGGAAGGACTGCGCGAGGACTATCTCGCGAATGTCGGAAGCCGCCTCCGCGCTTACAGCCTGGGGTACTTTGCCACCAGGAACCTTGAAGTCGAGGGGCGGTGCCATGCGGCCATCCTGGCCGCTTCTGCTGGTGACGATCTGCTCTCCTCTGAGGCGGGGCGTGAGCTGCTGAACAGATGTGACAACTACAGCAGTGAGATGGTCTCAGCCCTGAGGGCCTTCCCGACATAGTCGACAGGGCCACCCAGGGTCTGTTCAAAGCCGTGATCTCGGTCCGGTGATCGCTTCTGGCAGCCACGATCGAACTGGTAGATCTCTCGTGTGCCGCGACGCGAACTGACTGATGATGACTGGGAGTTGCTCAGTCATCACCTGCCGATCGGGCAGTATGGACCCTATCCAGAGCACCTGCGCGACCAGTTGGAAGGGATCATCTGGCGGTTCCGTACCGGCAGCCCGTGGCGGGACGTGCCCGAGGAGTTCGGCTCCTGGTCCACGGTCTACGACCGGTTCGCCCAGTGGCGCGACGCCGGGGGTGTTCGCTGCCGTGATGGAAGCCGTGATCGCGGAGGCCGCCCGTTGCGGGCAGGCAGACTTGTCGCTGGTCAGCGTGGACTCCACCACCGCCCGCGCCCACCAGGATGCGGCTGGCATGGTCGTGGATGAAGAGGTTCTTGTCGCCCTTGAGAAGGCCGCCGCGGCCAAAAAGGGGGCACACGAAAGGCGCGAAAGCGTCTGGCTGCGGCCGAGGAGGCCGAGCCCGATCCGGAGCGCGAGGAGCACCGCCGGCAGCGGCGCCGGCGACGGGCGCGATCGAAGGCGGCAGCCCTGGGCCGCTCCCGTGGCGGCCTGACCTGCAACGTTCACCTGTCGGCTGACCGACGCTGCCGTCCGCTGCCGTTCGTGGTCACCCCTGGGAAGGCTGCCGATAGCCCGCAGTTCTCCGCCGTGCTGGCCGGGGTGCGGGTGCGCGGACCGGCCGGACGCCCGCGCACCCGGCCCGGCGCCGTGGCAGGCGACAAGGCGTACTCCTCCCGAGCCAACCGCGCCCACCTGCGAGGACGGAAGAGCAAGGCAGTGATCCCAGAGAAATACTCGCGCAAGAGCGAGCGGAGCTGGTTGGCGATCATCTGCCGATTCCACGTGGCGTCCTGCTGGGCTCGGGCGAGGACGGCGATCGCGCGGGCCAGGTCCGTGTCCTGCGGCAGCGGACGGTGGGCGTGCATGTCGGTCCGGAGGATGTTCGCCAGCACCAGGGCGTCACCAGGGTCGGACTTCTTTCGCGAGACGCTGTGCCGGTCGCGATAGCGGGCCGCCGCCATGGGGTTGATCGCAAACACCTGCCGTTTGCCGGTCCGCAGCACAGCCACGAGAAGGCCGCGGGAGGTCTCGATCGCTACCGGGATCGGGTTCTCCTTGGTGTCACCGTGCTCGGCGAGTAGGTTCAGCAGGATCTTGTATCCGGCCGCGTCGTCGGTGATGTGCCGCTTAGCGACGAGCTGGCCGGTGTCGTCGACGAGGGCGACGTCGTGGCTGCGTTCCGCCCAGTCGATACCGCAGTAGATCAAGGTTGGTTCCCTCCCCATGGTGCAGGTTTGTGCTGGTCACGAGCTCATGCGGGACCACGCGGCGCCCTAATCCCAAGCCTCAGCCACACCGGGCTGGGCCGACACCTCGGTAGCCGTTCGTGGCACCAGCTCGACCTCACGGGCCCCGGTCTAGGAGGGAGCTCAAGGCGGCTCGGGTCCATCAAGGAGTCACCGTGCGGCGGGCTCGCACCACCAACACCAACGAGGGATCAAGCTCTGGGTGTTGACGCTCGCCGGTCCTGGGCAGTGCCGCACTCCGGAGAGGCTTCGAGGCCCGGGAAGCAAAAGACATCCGCCCAGCACCGACGAGAACCAACAACCATCGCTGTGGTGGCCGCGAGGGCGCCGGACGCTGCACGGTCTGTAAGAAGGCATCGAGCGCCCGGTATCCGATGGGCATCCGCCCGGCGCCCACGCGACCGCCACCACCATGAGCATCAGGACCGCGCACCGATCTACGGGGAGGCATCGGATGCCCGGGTGGTCGTGAGTGCCACGGCCCCGCTGCTCGAACAGCCTGTAACGAACTCTGATCTCGTCCGGCACTGTCTTACCTACGGATTAGGTACCCGAGGGGTCTTCAGGCACGTACGGCATGCGCGTATGTGTTGTGGGAGCGCCGTACGGCGCCCGGTTGAAGGCGACAGCTGCGGTGGGCTGGCTCCGGCGCGCTTGCGTCGCCACCCTGGCTGTCTACTTGTAGGCCTGGCTCAGTTCCCAGATCGCCCACATGGCCACGGCCAGCGGCACCACGACGGCCACCGTGCCGAGCGCGACGCACGCCCGCGCCCGGAAGCGATCGACTCCCTCCCGGCCCCGAATCCTGCGCAGAGCGACGACGCCTGAGACGACCGCGCAGATCCCCACAAGCATGATGAAGTACACGGGAAGAAAGCGGATCCACGTCGAGACCGAGGTTGGGCAGTAAGGGGCAACCCATCATGGCGACGGCGACAGTAGCCAGTACCAGCGACGTCGTACCCCGTGACGGCTGCCGTGCCGTCACCTGTTCACGCGAACCGGCCTTTTGCTCAACGGAACTCATGCTCCGGATGTTAGGCGGCAGACCCCGCGCTCCGGTTGGGCGCGCGTACCTAGATCGCCCTAAGTAGCCCGCAGCCGACCGGGACCTCGGCGTCGTCCAACAGATGCCAGCATTCTTGCCGATCCGGCCCGCACCGAGTTCCTCAGCAGCTCCGACGCGCAACGGGGCGGGAAGCGTGTGGTCGAGTGCGTGATCGCGCGGGAAGAACATGCCTCACTTATCTGAACGCCCTTTGCCACAGCTACCAGCAGAACTACTTGACAGCCCTAGACAACCGAGGCAACGGTGGGGAATCCTGTGCGCGGGAGCCGTCGGAGGATGGACTGCCACAGGTCCGGCTGGATGAAGGACATGGGCCGCTCCACCGTGGCGCGGAGGTCGAGTACGGCGGTTTTCCCGGGATCTTTGAGGACGAATTGCTGGTCCTGGGCGACGTCAGCGTCGGTGTCGCCGCGGAACCGCGTGAGCTTCAGAGGCAGGCCGCACACCGGGTCCGCTAGTGCTTGGACGATGTGGTGTGGCCCGGGTCCGTGACTCCGTACATGCGAGGTGCGCAGGACCAGCCGCACCGCGTTGCCGACACTCCGATAGCCGTCGGCGAATAAGGTGTTGGCGACGGTGTGCAGCAGAGCCGCTCGGCGCAGCATCCCGCTGCTCAACCATGCACCTTGTTGCTGCACGCGGACGTAGTCGCTGGTGTCGTCGTCCCACTGGGCGGCGTGGTCGCGTTCCGCGGCCGTCCAGCCGCGCGGTGACGTGCGCCAGCACAGCTGCATGGAGTGCGGGTCGATCCAGTTGGCGAGCGTGCCTTCCTCGGCCCCGCGCCAGACCTTCGAGGGCAGCCCCGTCTAGGCGCACCCGGATCTCGCACGCACGGGCGTCGATCTCCACGTGGAGCCTGATGCTGTCGGGCTCGGGGCATACGCGCGCAGTCCCAGAGGCATGAGGGCCGCCACGTTCCGAAACTCCAGCAGGTCCAGGAGAATGCGAGCCTCCGGGCAGACCTGCGCGGTACTCGTAGCGGCGGGGATCGGGGCCTGCCCTGAGGGAAGCAACTGGAGGGCTCGGCCGGCCTGTTGGACGCTGTCGCCGGTGCAGAGGCGGCGGCGCAGGGTCAGATCAGGGGGTAGGGCGAGAGGAGGCACCCCGCGGCGGGCGCCTCCCCCGTGCGGCGGATAGGTTCGCGACCTTCGGACGATGCCCGGACACCGGGTAGGTGGCGATGATCAAGGCGTATGCCATCACACGCCAAGATCGGAGCCTCACCGTGCTGAAGTGGACCCTGCGCGCCACCGCCGTCCTCGCCATCGCCGCCGCAATCACCACCCCCTTCGCCGTGCCCGCACCCGAAGCAGTGGTCGCCACACCCGCTGTCGCCGTCGCCGCGCCCGCATCCGCCCCCGACACCCCGGGGACTGAGCTCACCTCCGCTATGAAGGGGAAGGCGCCCGTCGCCTTCTAGACACTCCGGGGAGACCCGGGCCACGCCCCGGAGCAACAGCCTGGTTGGCGAGGAAGGTCTGTCGCGGTCGCTGAAGTCGGCGACGACGTGCGGCTGATGCGCCCGGGCGTCGGCGCCGAGCCGGTCGTGCAGGGCATCGAGGTCGCCGTGGACGGTGGTGCTCGTGTAGGTGACCGTGGGGACGGTGGCGCCGGACATCCACGGCCTCGACCGCAAACGCACCCGCGCGATCGTCCTCGCCGACCTCGGCCACGTCCAGCTCAAACGCGGCAACACCGGCCAGGCCCTCGCCCGGGCGTCGCCCGGCAGGCGGGAGTTTGACGACAGGCTCTAGGGGCCGCCAGACTCCCGCGGGTCGGGAGGCCGATAGCCGGCAGTCGTAGCGGGGCGGACTTGAACCGGCCACCTCTTCGTCCCGAAGCAATCCGGGCAGCTTCGCGACCTGTGGCTGCACCGTGGCTGAGCTGCGCGAACAGTTCGTCAGCGTCAGTGGGTGTCCGCCGAGGTACGGGCCGTTGTAGCGCAGTTGGACACTCAGCTCGTGCGGGTGTGCACTTGATCCCCTGGGCCGTGGTGCATTTCATGAAGTGCGGCACGGTCCAGCGAGGCCACGGCTCCGGAGGCTGTTGACTCTGAGCCAGACCTCCCAGGTCCAGATGTCAGGATGGGTCCGTCTGCCTCCTTCTGGCCGCTGATAGGCCGCAAGGTGACTGAGCCGGGGGCCGGTTGGAAGGCCGCTCAACTAACCTTCCTGTGCCTGTCACCGTTGATGTCGATCAATCATTGGCGTGGCGCATAGCCCACTGCCCCAGGAACCAACCCCTGTTTTTCCAGCACCAGCCGATGATCCCCGCAGTTAGCGCGAGAACCGTGATCTTCTGTGCCCGCGACATGGCCGCCCTCCATTTTCACACCAGGCTACTGGGCAGGGCTGCGGGTCGGGCACAGGTCGTCGCGCCCTACGATGCGAACCACCGGCGGGGCGGTTGCGAGCTCCCTCGACTGGTTCTCTGGCCGAGTCGATGAACCGGTAGGGCTCCCACGGATCGTCCATGGCCACCAGTTCCCCGACCAGAGGGGCGGACAGGGCCGCCAGGTCTCGAGATGCCTCCATGGCCGACTCGACGACGCCTCCGCCACAAGGTCACTGACCTGCGGAAACTCTGCCAGCAGTTCAGTCAACAGGTCATGAACCAGGCGCTGTTCTATCTGTCCTGGCTGCTCGACCACCGAGGCGACTTCCGCTTCCTGGCCAACGAGGTTCTGGGAGCGGCCGTCGCGGCGTCGATCGACTGGAGCTCCTCCGCCCGGATCTGCGTGGAACACGCCAACGCCGAGCACCGGCACTGGCGTCCGCGCCAGCGGTTTACCGCACGCCGCGAAACCTACGCGGATATCCACCGAGCCGTCGCCGGTCTGGTCTCCGACCGCGCCGCCCGCAGGGCCACTGTCCGCAAGCCGAGCACCGAACTGGTACTCGCCCACCGGACTTCCCGCTGATCACCCGCCCAGGCTGATCGGCGGGAAGCGGACGGGCAGGCCGGCCAGAGCCCGGTGGAAGGGGCCCTGCCGCCATGCCAACTTCTCGACCGGGATATCCAGTTCGATGTTGGGTAGCCGGTCGAGGAGCTTCTCCAGGGCGACCGCGGCGATCACCCGGGCGGGGCCCTTCGCCGGACAGGCGTGCGGGCCCGCGCTCCACGCGAGGTGCGCGCGGTTGCCGGTCCGGCGTTCGCCGCCGAGGCCCGAGTCGGTGTTCGAGGCGGCCAGGCTGATGAGGATGGGCTCACCCTCGCACACGAGGGTTCCGTCGAGCTCCTGGTCGTGGATCGGATAGTGGACGGCGTAGTTCGCCATCGGCGGGTCGGTCCACAGCACCTCGTCGATGGCGTCCTCGACGGGCATGGTGCCGCGTGCGAGATCACCGGCGAACCGGTCGTCGGACAGCAGCAGCCGCAAGCCGTTGCAGATCAGGTTCAGCTGGGGCTCGGTGCCCACGCCCATGAGCACCACCAGCTGGTGCGTCATCTCCTCGTCGGTCAGCCCGGCGGGATGGGCCATCAGCCAGGACGTCACGTCCGGCCCCGGCTCCGCCCGCTTGAGTGCCACCAGCTCGGCGACGCCTTCGGCCAGCACCGCGTTCGCCTTCTCGGAGCCGGCGTCGGAGTCGAAGATCCCGGACATGCCCTCGACCAGCTTGTCCCCGGTGGCGGGCGGGCAGCCGAAGAGCTGGTTGAAGACCAGCAGGGGCAGCACGGCACCGTACTCGTGGAGGAGATCCGCCCGCCCCTTGGGGCCGATCCGGTCGATGAGGGTGTCGGCGCTGTGCTCCACGTGGCGCCTGAGCGCGTCGGGGTCCACGCGGCCCAGGCTGTCGGCGATGGCGCCGCGCAGTCGGCTGTGCTCGTCGCCGTCGGTCCACAGGGCGTTCGGCCGGTACGTCATCATCGGCACGACCGGGCTGTCCGCCGACACCGTCCCGTCGGCGAGAGCCCGCCATCGGCGTGGGTCCTTGGAGAAGCGCTCCGGACTGCGCAGTACCTCCAGAGCGGTGTCGTAGCCGATGACCAGAGAAGCGCGCACGCCGGGCGCTATCTCCACGGGCGCGACGGAGCCGTGGGCGCGCAGTCGGGTGTACGACGCCATGGGGTCGGCGGCGAACTCCGGGCCGTACAGCCGCTCCACCGTACGTGCGCCGGCGTGTGCCGGGCAGCCGAGAGGAGGCGCCGCGTCGTGTGCGGGCCGGGGTGTCGTCATCCTTGCTCCTGAGGGGTGCGGGTCTGGAGGTACTCGATGAGGGAGATCAGCGCTCCGGCACCGGATGTGGCTTCCCGCGCGTCGCAGGTGACCAGGGGGGTTTCCGGGAGCAGGTCGAGAGCCTCGCGGATCTCCGCCTCGGCGAACACCGGCGCGCCCTCGAACTGGTTGACGGCGACCGCGTACGGCATGCCGTGCTCTTCCAGCAGGCCCATGATGTCGAAGGACTGGTCGAGCCTTCGGGGGTCCGTCAGCACCAGTGCGCCGAGAGCTCCGTTCAGCATGTCCTCCCACAGCTGGGTGAAGCGCTTCTGACCGGGGGCTCCGAAGAGATACAGCACCAGGGACTCGTTGAGCGTGAGGCGGCCGAAGTCCATGGCCACGGTCGTCGTGGTCTTGTCGGGGATGCCCGTGAGGTCGTCGACGAGCTCGCCGGCCTGCGTCATGGTCTCTTCGGTGCGCAGCGGCCGGATCTCGGAGAGGGTGCCGACGAACGTGGTCTTGCCGACGGCGAAGTGGCCGACGACAAGGATCTTGATCGCGGTCGTGACCGTGTCCGAAACGTAGACCGGGCCGACCGGGTCAGAAACGGGAGCGGAGCCCATCCAGCACCTCCTGCAGGAGTCGGGCGTCGGGTAGTTGTGCCTTGGGGACGGGAGGCCGGACGTGGACATGGCCGCTGTCGACGAGGTCGCTGAGCAGGACCTTGGTGACGCTCATCGGCAGAGCGAGATGTCCGGCCACTTCGGCGACCGACAGCGCCCCGGGTCGGCACAGTTCGATCACACGCCGCTTCTCCGGGCTCAGCCCGTTCAGGGGACGGTCGTGCACGGCCGTCACCAGCGCCACGAGGTCCAGTGTGTTGCGCGTCGGATGGGCGCGGCCCTCCGTGACGACGTACAGCCGTACGAGTCCTCTGTCATGCCGGGGGCGCGGCGGGATCATGTCGTACCGGAGTCGTCCGGCCTGCCGGGTACGGAATGCTGCCGCGGCGGACTGGTCAGCCCCTTGCCGAGCCGGTCGACCAACTTGTGCATGCTGTAGGTGACGGCTTCCATGTCGACGTCCTGGCCGGCCGAGACCGCCAGATACGCGCCCGCGCCGGCGGCCACCAGGAAGACGTACCCGTCGACGAACTCGACCAGCGTCTGCTGCCACGGCGAGGTCTCCCGCCCGCAGAACTCGGCGGTACTGCGACTGATGGACTGCAGTCCGGACAACGCCGCGGCCTGCCGCTCGGCATCGTCGCGCTTGATGCCCTGGGAGTGGGCGCGGAGCATGCCGTCCGCGGAGAGCAGGATCGCGTGGCGGGCTTCCGGGACCTTCAGGACCTCGTCGAGCATCCATCCGAGTTCGTTGGTCATCTGGCCGGTCATTCCTGGGGGGTTCCTTCGGCGTCGGGGGAGGAGTCGCGGCCGGAGCGGGTGCCGCGGGCGAACGCGCCCATACGGGAGGCGGTCTCGGCGGCGGGGCGGACCAGCGCGGGATCGGAGGCCGGGGCCTCGGGGCCGCCGTCGGCTGCCTGGTGCTGCTGCGTGCATCGGCGGCGCTTGGGCAGGCCACCCGCGGTGGACGACGGCGCTGCCTCCGCTTCGGACACGCCTGGGGAGGCCGGCTCCGGGGCGGGCGGCGTCTCGGCTCCCAGCGCGGGGATGGGCGGGCCCATGAAACGCACCCGGTTGAGGAGCGCGTTAGGGAGAAAGAGCACGGCCCGCACACCGCCGTACGGGGACTGCGTGTTGACCGAGACGCTGAATCCGTACCGGGCGACGAGTGCGCCGATGACGGCGAAGCCGAACTGCGGCGGGTTGCCGAGCTTGTTGATGTCGATGTCCACCAGGCCGGACAGTCGCCGACCGGCTTCCTCGGTTTCGCGCGCGTCCATGCCGATGCCGGCGTCGTCGACGACGATGCTGACACCGTTGTGGGCGGGCTGGATGCCGACTTCGACAGTGGTGTTGGGCCGGGAGTGCCGCGCCGCGTTGTCCAGCAGCTCGGCGACCGCGAGGACGACCGGCTCGACGGCTCGGCTCACGACGTCCATGTCGACGCGCGAGTGCACCTTGACGCGTCGGTAGTCCCGAATCCTCGATGTCGCACCGCGTACGACGTCGAGCAGCGGTGAGGCGGCCCGCTGCCGTCCGGGCCACGAGCCGCAGAGCATGGCGATGGCCTGCGCCCTCCGGCCGAACTGCGCATTGGCGTGGTCGACCTCCAGGAGGTCCCGGAGCACATCGGGGTCGTCGTGCCGGTCCTGCATGTCGGAGATCGACACCTGCTGCTCGTTCGCCAATGCCTGCAGGGCGCGCATCGCCGACTTCAGTGTCGCCTTCGCCGACCTGTCCGCCCGGGATCGCGTGGCCTCGGCGGCCCCGGTGAACTGCTCGACGATCTGCTGCAGGTTCTTTCCGTACGTCGTTCCGGCGAGATCCGCATCGAGAGGCCCGGGCACGGGTGCGCTGCCGTGGGCCGCCTCGACCAGTGCGGGAAGCCGAACCTCGGAGAGGTGCCGGACCTCCTCCTCCCGGGCGAGCAGGCCGGCTTCATGGATCGTCAGTCGGCGGCGCAGGGCGGCGGTGATCCGGTACTGGCGTACCAGCAGCGACACTCCGGCGAGCGTGACCACGGCGAGGCACCAGAACACCGCCTCCGGTATGTGTTGTGTCATCAGGTCCTCATGAAGGGGGGAGTACGACAGGCGCGGAGGCAGCGGGACATGCGGGAACCGGCTCTGAGGACCCATCGGATTTCGATCGGCCGGGCCGGACGCGGCACTGTGGCGGTGGGTGATGCCAGGGAACACCCGGGTCCTCTCCGGGGGGCCGCGCCCTCAGGTGAGGGTGTTGCCGTTGCCGGCTCTTGGCATTGCCACGCTCGATCGCGTATTGCCGGTAGGTGTTCGGCAATGCCGACCGATGAACGGAAGTTTTGCCCCGGATCAGCGCGACGTCAAGGGTTGTGTCGCTGAAAACCGTACGCAGGCACGACGGCGGCCATCGCCGACGGGCCGGCGGCCAGGCCCCTCTGCTCCTCGGTGAACACCGGAGGCGGGAAGCCCTGTTGCTCGGCGTACCGGTGCAGCAGCGTCGCCGCCGTCGGCGCCATCAACGCGACGCGCTCCAGCGCCAGCAGCCGAACCTTCTCCCACCCTGTGCCGCAGGCCTCGAAGAGAAGACGGTGAAGATCCCGGTGCCGCAGCCGGCCCACGGCCGCCCTGCGCGAAATCTCCGCCTCAAACGTGCCGTCCGGCCCGTCAGACCCGTCGGCGGACCGGGCCACCAGGTGGGGCCTCGAACACCTCGGTGCTCATGCCCGGCAGCGTGACCCTTGTCCAGTCTGACAGTCCGCCAGCGGCCTCGTCTGTGACACCGGCCAGGTGCTCCAGCAGCGCGACCGACGCGACTTTCCGTGCTTCCTTCAGCGTCGGCGCGCGACGGGCCGGGCCCGTCACCTGGCTCCCCGACGGCCCGACCCGCGCCGCCGCCTCGTGCACCACCCTGCCCGATGCGAGGCGTACCACCGACCCCTCGAACCCAAGCGCCGGCCACACCTCGACCTGGCAGTGCATCATCAGCACCTGCCGCGCCCTCTCAGGCTGCGACTTGAGGTCCTCCCGGCTGCCCGGCGGGCCGGCTGCCACCCAGGGTGATCACTGGTCATCAGCAGCAGCGCTCGCAGATCACGCAGCCCCAAAGCGTCCGATGCGGCAAGAGACTCCGCTTCCGCCGCGAGATCCGCCGCGAACCCACCAGCGACAACGACGGGCAAGACCTTCTCGTGCCATTCCCGGACTGCCGTCCCGCCCTCCCCGCCCGTGGTCCGCGGGCCGTCGAGTACGTGATCGCAGCAGGCTTCGAAGAGGACGTGTTCAGCCTGCCCAAGCCCGGCACCTACCGGCTGCGGGTGGCCTTCTGCGTCTCGCCGGAGACTGACCCCATTCCCCTGCGCGAGGGACAGGCCGACATCGAACGGGCCCACCAGGGGCGCGAGGAGGACCTGTGCGATGTGGATGAGTACTTCCGCGTGCAGTACTGGTCGGTCTGACCGGCAGGAGAGGTGACCGGGGCCGCACCCCGGTCACCTCTTTGCTCACAACCAGTGAAGGACGGCTTCGGCCTGGCAGTCCAGGAGAAGATGATCCGCACCTGGTGTCGGCAGCAAGGCCACACCCTCGGGGACGCGGTCTTCCGGGACGAGGGGTACTCAGGGACGCTTCCCGCTCCCGAGCGCCCCGCGCTGGCTGACGCGCTCAGCGAAGTCATCAAGGACGCGACGAAGCCGACGTGACCTTGTGGGGCGTCCCGAAAAGCGAGCGGTGCCCAGCCAAGGTTGGTGAGGTGGCCACGGTCACGATGCCCGACGTGATCGGCATGAGCTACGCCAAGGCCGTCGATGAGCTAGGCAAGCTGAGCATCAGCGAGGACGACATCTCCGAGTACGCCATGGACGCCCTGTCGGTCCTCGACCTCCCCGACTCGCGCAAGATCGTGTGCGAAAGCGACCCCGACGAGGACGACACGATCGAGCTGGACGGCTACGTCAGCATCTTCCTTGGCGTAAAGGCGAGTTCCTGCACCAGCTCCGATGAACCCGACGAGGAGGACGACGACAGGCACCACACCGGCGGCGGCTCTTCCAGCGGCGGTCGCTCCTCCTCGTCCGGGGGCGGGGCGGGGGCGTGGCCGGTGTCGGGTTCGGCCAGTACTGCGCCCCGGTCGGCGCGCTGGCCACCACGGCCGACGGTCGGCCGGCCAAGTGCTTCATGGGCAAGGACGGGCGCGCACGGTGGGGTTACGACTCCGCGCGGGGCTGACGACGCTTCTCCCCTGGACCAACCCCACCGCGGTGCGGCACCTCGCGGACATCACGTGAGCTGCGGTGTGAATCTCAGCCGCAATTCACTCCATGGCCTCTCCACGTGCTCAGCCTCAACCGGCAGCCACATGGTGCAGGCGGTGAGCCCCGCCTCGGCGAGCCGTCCGAGCCCCCGTGCCGCGCACGCCTCGCCGGGCTCGGGGTGAGAAGCCCTTTCGGGTCGGGGCGGGCCGTCCCCCGATGTCTCAAGATCACCCCCGCCGGACCGAGTCGGCAGTCCGGCATTTATGATCATGCACTGACCATGATCACTAATAGGGGGAACTAGGGGATTCTGTATGAACCTGCGATCGACCATACGTATTGCCGGAGTTGGGGGCGCGCTCGCCCTGGTCATCACCGCAGGAGCGACCACCGCGTACGCGAGTGACAGCGGCCCGGAGCGTGGCGCTGACAGGCCGTCCGCGGTCACGGCCACGCAGTCCTCGCAGCAGGGGGACGTAACGACCAGGGCCGCGGTCGGCCGCTACAGCAAGGTCATCAAGAAGACGGCGACCAAGAACTACACGAACACGAAGAACGAAATCGCCCGCTGCACGGCACAGTCGGCGGGCATGACCTGCACGATCAACAAGACGGCGTCGGCGACGCGCACGATCGACGCAGGGTTCGGCATGAGCCGTGGGGCTGTCGCGGGCAGCTTGAACATCAGCTCGGCCAAGACGCAGTCGGTGTCCGTGACCTGCAGCGCGCCGGTGAAGAAGGGGAAGTCGCTCGTCGCGTACCCGATCGGTACCCGGTACAAGTACAAGATCGAGAAGCACATCACCACGCCCCTCGACTACGTTGCCGGGACGAGCGGGTGGAAGTACGCCTTCAACCCCTCTGCCGCCAAGGTGAGTTGCAAGGTCAAGTGAGAGGGCGCTCCGTGAACTACCGGATCGGTGCGCGGACCGGCGGCGCGACGGCCGCGCTGCTGCTCGCGGGAGTAATGGCACTGTCGGGCTGCGGCTCGGCTGACGAACCGCCCGCGCCCGTGCCGCTGGACGCGTTCGTCGGCCAGTCCGTCGCCCAGACGCAGGCCCGCCTCGCGGGGCCGGCGACGATGGTGTCGTACGACCTGTCAAAACCGGTGACCGGGGCGAAGGCCCGATACGGCACCGGGAAGGGCGCGGGGACCGACGAGGACTGGATCGTCGTGGCGGCGTGCGGGAACACGAAGAACCTGGAGGACGACACCCGGCTCGCGGTCGGTGTCCTGCACCAGGACGCGTACTCCAAGGACATCGAGCACAAGGCGAAGAAGCACGCCTTCAACCGCTACCTCAAGGAGTGCGGGTAGAACCGGACTTCGCGCAGTAGCAAGGCTTCGCCCCACTCGTCGGAGCACAGTGCAGGGCCCGCATCCCCGCAAGGGGGCGCGGGCCCTGCCGGCAGCGCCCGGCCCTCCCGTGCAGCAGCACGGCCGCGACGCCATCGTCGTCGTCTTCCGCACCAAGACCTGCAGCCAGCGCCCTCAACGCGCTCATCTTCTGGTCGCGGTAGGCGAGTTGATCCTGAGGGCCGACGATGCCGCGCGCGGGCCCGACCCCGACCGCCGGGGCACCGCGGCCACGCACGCGCTGATGCGCAGCCAGCACGACTGGGCACAGAGCGACGAGAACGCCGCCGAAGGCATCGCCCGCACCCTGGGCACGTACCTGATCGCGGCACGCCCTGAACACGACGGCGACCTACCCGCCTCCCTCCACGAATTCCGCACGGCGCCCGCCGTCGACCACAACGGCGGCACCTAGGTGCTTGGGCCTTGTGTGTTCACGCGCAGGTCGATGAATGAGTGCCAGGTGAGCTGTCCGTTGTCCCATGCCACCTGATAGAGCGGCTGTCCACCGCGAGGCTGAGGCTCGCCCTGGGCAACGATCCGCCCACGCACGTTGGCTCGTACAGCGCGCACAACCGACACGTCCTCGGCGAGCTCTTGGGGCTCACTGGGGCCGCACAAGCAGCAGTGGTACACGGGCCAGTGGCACGGCTTCGGGTGCGGAGCGAGTTGATCGCCGGACTCGGACACGATCAGGTTTCCTCGGCCACGATCTGGGCGACGGTGTTCTGCGAGACCTGCCAGCTCGTACGACCGTCGCTTCCCACCCATGACCCTCAACTTCCCCTTCAGTCACGCCTCCACGCTACGAGGGGAAGGCCACCTTCCCCGTGCCCCAAGTTCGGCCACTACCGCCCCTACAGCCAGAGCCGCTGCCTGGCAAGGCCGCTGTAACCCGTGCCGCCGCGCCCGCCGGGCACCCCGTATCAGGCCGCCCGCGCCGCCCGCCTCCCGGACGGGGCGAGACGGGCGGCGCGGGGCAGGGCGGCACCGGCCCGGTCAGGCCTTGCCCACCAGGTGCTCCCGCGCGGGCTCGTCGGTGCTGCTCCAGCCGGGTTCGCCAACCGCCGGCTTGGAGAGCCAGCGCAGGGCGACAGCCCCGAGCGCGGCATGCAGCAGGCTGGCCACCACAACGGCGGCGTGCAAGCCGGTGACGAAGGCACCCTTCGCGTCCTGGAGCGCCGCGGGTACGAGGTCCGGCAGCTGGAGCGTCTCGTCCAGGGTGGGGGCGAGGTCCGGCCCCTGGAGGCGGAAGATCAGTGCGGCGAGCGACCCGAGGATCGCGATGCCGAGGGCGTTGCCGATCTCGTTGCTGGTCTCCGCGATCGCGCCGGCCGACCCCGCACGCTCCGCGGGAACCGCGCCGACCGCGGTGTCGGCGACGACGCTGAAGGAGATGCCGTACCCGACTCCGGCGATCATGGTTGAGGCGACGTACCAGCCGATGCCGCCGGTGATGGTGGTGGGCAGGAGCAGAAGCAGGCCGCCCGCGATGGTGAAGTGGCAGATGATGAGCGCGGCCCTCTTGCCGATGCGGTCGATGAAGGCGGGCGTGACGATGCAGGTGATGGTGAGGACCGCCGCTCCGGGGAGCGCGAGCAGCGCCGCGTGCAAGACGCTCCCGTCCAGGACGGACTGAAGGTAGATGCCGGACAGGTACGCCGCCGCCGACCACGCCGCCAGCGGCAGCAGCCCGGTGATGATCGCGATCGTGAAGGTACGGTCGCGGAACAGGGAGAAGTCGATCAGCGGGTGCTCAAGGTGCCGCTGGCGGAGCGCGAAGAACGTCAGGATCGCGAGGCCGAGGAGCCCCGTCACGACCGGCAGGACCGAGAAGCCGTCCGCGGCCAGGTGCTTGATGCCGTAGATCGTGAGCAGCAGGCCCCCGGCGGAGGCCACGACGCTGACCAGGTCGACGCGGCCGGTCCGGGTCGCCCGTACCTCGCGCAGCAGGACCGGCGCGAACACCAGGAAGACGACGATGACGGGCAGGTTGACCAGGAACACCGAGCCCCACCAGAACTGCCCGAGCAGGGTGCCGCCGACGACCGGGCCGATGGCGAACCCGGCCGCGAACGCGGCGGCGAAGATCCCGATCGCCCGGGCGCGCTGCTTCGGGTCGGGGAACAGTTCGCTCAGCACCGCGAGCGCCGAGGGCAGCAGGGTCGCGCCGGCCACGCCCATGAGCGCCCGGCAGGCGATGACAAGCTCCGGGTTCGGCGCGAACGCCGCCCCGGCGGATCCGATGCCGAACACGGTCGCGCCGATCATCAGGAGCTTCAGGCGGCCGTGGCGGTCACCGATGCTGCCGAAGGCGACCAGCAGGGAACCCACGGCGAAGCCGTAGATGTCCAGGATCCACAATGCCTGGTCGGCGGTGGGCGAGATGGCCTCGGTGATGCTCGGCATCGCCAGGAACAGGATCGAGCCGTCCATCGAGACCAGGAGGACCGGGCCGAGGATCACCGTGAGGCCGAGCCAGGCCCTCAGG
Organism: Streptomyces sp. NPDC002851; assembly: GCF_053591935.1. NCBI lineage: Bacteria > Bacillati > Actinomycetota > Actinomycetes > Kitasatosporales > Streptomycetaceae > Streptomyces > Streptomyces sp. NPDC002851. The sequence goes on from NZ_JBSFUT010000041.1 coordinate 36,116, forward strand.
CCGGGTGAGGTGTGCGCACGCTGTTGAGTCATGCCCTCGACGGTCCGGCACCGCGAGTGCGACAACCATCCCCGTGCCATGGGTACACCCGACAGGTACACCCACGGGCTTGGCCCGCGTCTTAGGCTCGAACGCATGGAGAGCCTCGGAACGTTCCTGAAGAGCCGCCGTGATCGGGTCACTCCGGCCGAGATCGGCCTGCGCACCTACGGCACCTCCCGCCGAGTCCCCGGCCTCAGGCGTGAAGAGCTCGCTCAGCTCGCCGGAGTGAGTGCGGGGTACTACACGCGCCTGGAGCAGGGCCAGGCCGAGACGGCGTCCGAGCAGGTGCTCGACGCGCTGGCCCGGGTGCTCAGGCTCGACCAGGTGGAGACCGTCCACCTGCACAATCTCGCCCGGCAGTCCACGAAGCCCGGCCTGAGCGAACCACCCCCCGAGGAGCCGCACGCGCGCGTCCTCACGCTCCTGGAGTCGCTCGGCGAGGCCATCCCCGCGATCGTCCTCGGCAGGCGTGGGGACGTGCTCGCGTGGAACCGTACCGGGCACGCGCTCGTCGCCGAGCACATCTCCTCCGAGGCGCCGCGGGACCCGGAGCGGCGTCCGTCGATCCCCCGGATGTTCTTCCTCGACCCCCACACCCGCGACATGTACCGCAACTGGCACGAGCTGGCCCGCGTCCACGTCGCCTATCTGCGGCTCACCGCGGGCCGGTACCCGACTGACGCCCGGCTCGCGGGCCTGATCGGGGAACTCACCATGCGCAGCGACGACTTCGCGACGATGTGGGCCACCGGCGACGTCTCCGACTGCACCGTCGGGGCCATGCACCTGCAGCACCCCACCGTCGGTGCCGTGAACGTGGACTACCAGGTGTGGCTCCAGCCCGACAGTCCCGACCACCGGGTCGAGATCTACACCGCGAACGACTCGACCTCGTCCGACGCGGTGCGGGTCCTGACCCAGCAGAGCGGCCGGGCCGACGAGCCGGAGCCGCTCGGACAGCACTGACCGGACCGTACTGAGCGGAAGGCGCGCCGAACGGCCGCTCCCGTACGACGCCCGGAAGGGGTGGGCGTCGCACGGGAGGAGTGCGCCGGGTGTGCGCCGGTGCGCCAGGGCTCAGGACACAGCCTGTTCCTGCTGGCGCGGGACTCCTCAGCAGCCGCGTCCCGCTCCTCGCGCGGCAGCCAGCGCGAACTGCCCGCTGCGGAAACCAATCGCGCTGATGCCTGGCGCCACCTCATGACGCACCTGGATCCAGACCCGGACGCCTGGAGGGGTCCCTGGCGGCGGAGATTCCGCGAGTGCGCGAGCACAGCGGCACACTCGCCCACGTGGCCAAGAAATACGACCACGTCACCGAACTCATCGAGTACGGCGCCGCAGGCAACCTGGAGGAGACCGACGTGCTGGCAGCCCTGCTGCTGATCCGGGTGCTGCGCGACAAGCTGCTGCTGGACGAGGAGGCCCTGATAGCCGCCGCCCGGGCCAAGAACATCACATGGACGCGCCTGGCCACTGCTCTCGAACTCCGCAGCCGCCAGGCCGCCGAGCGCCGCTATCGGCAGCTGCGCCCGGACCTCGACACCGCCGTCGGCAGGGACCTGACCCAGAGCGAACGGGTCGAAGCCGCCCGCACCCAACGCGACCGCCGGGCTGAGCAGCAGTGGGCCGTCGCGAACCGAGAACGGATCGTCCCCCTCGCCCAGCAACTCGCGGCCATCCCGGACCTGCAGAACCGGGCCGACACCTGTCCGAAGGTCGAGCGCGCCAACCAGATCTCGATCATGCAGGCCCGCCGGAACGGAGAGCCCGACCCCCAGCCGATCCGTGCCGCCTGGCCCGACCAGCTCTCCGACGCCGTCGAGGCCCTCCAGGCCCTCCAAGCCCTCCAGGCCGCCAAGGACAAGGCTGCCCAGAGCTACCCGGACCTCGAGGAACTCAAGGCCGCTCTCACACGTGAACTCGCCCGGCAACGCGGCCAGGACGCCGCCGATCTGCCTGGCGGCACCACACGACTGCCCTCCCGCGCCCCGGTCCTGAAGAACGACGCCCGGTACGCCCGCCTCGTCCACCGCTGTATCGAGCTCGACCGCAAATCTAAGAACCGCGACGCGTACGTGTGGATCACCCTGACCAAGGGGCACTTCGCGACCGCCACCGACCAGGAACTCCACGGGTGTCGAGCAGGAGGTCGGCGGCGAACTTCCCGATGACGAACTGCCGCCCGACCCGCTCAACGTCGCCCCCGCCAACGCCCCGACCGAGGACGAGAAGCGCAAGGACGACGGCCTCTTGTCCGGGCTTAGTGGCCTTAGCGGCCTGAGCAGGGGGGGCGCAGTCACCTCTCGGCAACATGGGGGCGTCGCTTCTCGGCGACGGGGGACGGTCGCGGGCCCATGGTGCGTCGCGCCTCCCGCATCGGTTTCTTCAGGCGCAGGAGCTACACCTGAGCCGCGCATAGCCCAGGGCTGGGGTACCCGGTCAGGCGGCACTCTCAAGGCCGCGGGGCACCGGACGGACGTGGACGCACCGCCCACGTCCGTCCGGTCAGCGGCATCGACTACAGGGCGGAGGTCACGGCAGCACGTCGCATGACTGTCAGAAACGAACCGTTCCCGGAGCACGATCGGAGGGCAGCCCCGCCGCCCGGCGAGGGGGAATGGGACATCCGCTTCGCCAACGGCGAGGCCGCCAAGGGCTCGGAGCACCTCAGCAGCCAGGCGCCGGGCAACACCCTGACCGCCTGGCAGACCACGCACCACCCCACAACCGGCCGTGCCCACCGGGCGCCACCACCGCCTCAAGGGTGAGCTCGCCCGCGGCACCCACTCCTCGCCCTTCAGGGCGACGGAAGAGGTTAAGCACCACCGAACTACTCGACGCGAGACCCGACCCTCGGCACCTCACCTACTCTGGCTCGGTGGGGTTGAGCATGGATCTGCTGATCGTCGACTGCGCGCACCTCGAAGCGACAGAACCGGGGCGCCCGCCGAGCCCTGCTGGACGAGCCCGCCTACGCCACCGAGAACGACGACGATGACCCGGCGGGCTGGACTTGGCCCTCGCCACCCGAGCCGACCTGGTTCGGCGGATACAGCTTCCGCGACACACTGGGCTCCTACAAACCCCACTTCTGGGCCGGCGAACGGTGGGAAGCAGTCCGGGACTTCGCCGAGCCCGCGCTGCGCCGCACCCTTGACCACTTCGCGACACCGCTGTTCTGGCAAGGCCTGGAGTACACCGACGACAACGGCACCACGCCCGACGTACGAGGACGACGCCGGCCTCCTGATGCCCGGCAGCTACGCCTGCGCCAGCATCTACCCGCAACTGCCCTTCTGGGCAAATGGAAAGCGCCCCTCGCGATCCGTGATGGATGGGGAGGGGCGCTTTCCGCGTTCAGTCAAGCCCGAGCGACACACTGGCAAGGAGGTCGGACAGGACGTCCACACCTACGCTGGTGTCGCTGTCGATACTGGTCGAGACGCCAGCAGGGCCGTCGACCTTGACGTTGGAGTCGGCGGCCGTCCCATTGGCCTCACTTGATGCACCGACGTCGAGCAGACCGCCGACGCTGACTCCGGTGTTGACGTCGGACTTGACCAACGGGTCATCGTCGGCCATGGCGGCGGGTGCCCCGAACAGGACGAGCAGGGATGCGGCGGCTGCGGCACCGGCCGCGAATCGAAAGCGCACGGGATTCTCCTCGGGTGGCGGATGTCGCGCCGATCCTTGCCAGGTAACGGGACATCACTCTGATGCGCAGCCTGAATACCCCGAACGGGCTACGAGAGCCCGTGATGAAGCGACTAGGGCGCTTCTTTCGGATCATCGTGCGGCCCAGAGGAAGATGCCTGCGATGAGGAGTCCCGCCTGGTAGATGGTGGCGGTCTTGTCGAAGCGGGTAGCGATCCCGCGCCACTGCTTGAGCCGGTTGATGCACCGCTCGACCGTGTTGCGTTGCTTGTAGGCGTCGCGGTCGAACCCAGGTGGTCTGCCGTCCTGTTGGCCTCAGTGTTTGCGTTTGGCGATCTGGTCGATGGGCTGCGGGATCACCGCGCGGATGTGGCGGCGGCGAAGGTGCTGGCGGAGGGCGCGCGAGGAGTACGCCTTGTCCGCCAGCACCACCGCCGGGCGTACCCGTGGCCGGCCGAGTGGCCGCGGCACCCGTAGCGAGGCCATGACCTGCTCGAAGGCGGGTGCGTCGCCTGCCTGTCCGGGGGTGAGGACGAAGCGCATCGGGCGGCAGCGGCTGTCGGCCGCCAGGTGGATCTTCGTGCTCAGTCCGCCGCGGGATCGGCCAAGGGCATGGCCGTGGGGCTCGCCTGCCGTGGCCCCCCTTTTTTTGCGGGCCCCGGCGGCGTGCTGGTGGGCGCGGACGATGGTGGAGTCGACCGCGACGACCCAGTCCAGGTCCTCGTCCGCGTCGGCCTGGGCCAGCAGTGCGGTGAACACGCGCTGCCGGGTGCCGTCGATGGCCCGGTTCCGCAGCCGCGTATACGCGCCCTTCCAGGAGCCGAACTCCTCGGGAAGATCCGGCCAGGGCGAGCCCGTGCGGTACTTCCACGCGATCGCATCGATCACCTGCCGGTGGTCCCGCCACCGCCCACCCCGCCGCGGCGTGCGATCCGGCAACAGCGGCTCGATCCGCGCCCACTGCGCATCAGTCAACGACACACCGGACCAGCGATCAGATGATCCGAGAGAAACGGCCTAGCCCCCGCGGCGCGGGCGGTCCCCGCGCCGCGGGCGCAGCGTCAGCCGTGGCACCGACGGCCCCTCGGGGCCTGAGAGCGCCACGGCGTAGTTGCCCCCGGCGGCGTGGGTGCTCGACTGGTCCTCGTAGTGCGGCGAGCGGGGGTGCCCCGAACTGCCGTGCCGCAGCACGTCCCGCAGCCGCGGTCCTCCTGGCCCCAGCTCGGCGACGAACCGCCAGGGCGCGCCCTCGATCACGTTCCCCCGCCGGTCGGGGGTCATCAGGCACACCGAGTGGCCGCTGCCGCCGACCGGGGTGGGGCGGCCGCGGAACAGCGCGCCGAGCACCGGCACTGCCGCGGCCAGCGGGTGGCGGTCGTCGAGCCGGTGCACGCGGTCGTACCGCCAGTGCTCGGGGGACCCGCCGCACTCCGCCGCGATCCTGCGGGCCGCCTCGGTCAGGGCCCGGGACACGACCGTCGGCAGGGGCTCGTCGTCGCCGAGGCGCCGACGGGCCCCGGCGTCGAGCACGAGGTGGTCGACCTGCAGGGACACGTCCTGCATCGCGGCGGCCAGCCGCTCGCCGAGCCGGTTCGTCACCCAGTGCTCGGTGAGGACCTGCAGCAGCCGGAAGAACACCAGGGGCGCCGCACGGGACGCCTCGTCCCGCCCGTTCCAGCCGCGCAACAGAGCGTGGCACGCCTCGGGCAATGCCCCCTCGGGCGGCCGTTGCGCCAGCGCGTCCAGGAGGGCCGGAAGCACGCGGGCGGCACGGCCGTTGGCCACGTCGCCCTGCCAGTGCACGCAGTCCTCGACGGTGACCCGGCGGTCCGCGCCCTCGATCAGAGCGATGATGCGCTCGGCCCGGTACGGCGCCACCCAGTCGACGCCGACCTGGACCGGGGCGTCGTCGGCGACCATCTTGTGGTTGGCGGACACGATGTGGCCGCGGTCCGGGTTGACCACCTCCGGCAGCTCCTCGAAGTCGAGGAACTCCCGCCAGGATTCCGCCACTTCGATGTACGGCCCCGGGGCCAGGCCGCTGCCCGGACGGCGCTTGGGCACCCGCCCCACCGTCTTCAGCGCGATGTCGCCGTCCCGGCAGGCCACGACCACGTTCAGGACGGGCACCCCGAACTCGCGCAGAGCGTCGCGGAACTCCGCGTAGTCCCGGGCCCGCCACATCCGGACACAGCCGTCGACCTCGGCCGACGGAAGCAGGCCGCTCCAGAACAGGCCGTACCGCCCGCCGTTCGGCCCGCCGTCCGGCTCCTCGCCGGGCTCGGCTCCCGGCAGGTCCATCTCCACGTGCCGGTCCCCGCCCGCGGCGTGTACCGGTATCGCGTCCCGGCCGCGCACCTCGATGACCCCGGACACGCTCCAGGTGCGGGCCGCGTCGGACGACGCGTCCAGGACGCACAAGTCCTGTGTGTCGACGGTGGAGTTGGTGATGCCCCAGGCCAGGTCGCGGTTGGCGCCCGCGATCAGCCCCGGCAGGCCGGGCACCGTGACGCCGTATGCCTCGGACGTCCCGTCGGACGTCCCGTCGGACGTCGTGTCCGCCGCGTCCAGGCGCAGGCCCATCTGGTACCAGAGGCTCGGCCGGGTGAACAGCACATGTGGGTCGTTCGCGAGCAGTGGCCTGCCCGCGGCCGTGTGCTCCCCCGCCACGGCCCACGCGTTGGAGCCGATCGGGTGCTCGCCACGCAGCAGCCCCCGCAGCCACAGCCGGGACTCCTCGGGCAGGGCGTCGGCCGCACCGCCGGAGGCCCGCGTAACCGGCCCGGCTTCCGCCCCGTCCGCCCTGGGTGCCCCGCGCGTCCCGTCCGCCCCGGATGCCCCGGATGCCCCGGAGGCCGTGGCCACCCGCGCCGGGGTGTCGACCGTCACCGCCCCGTCCTTCGGGTACTTGGGGCGCAGGAACGACTCCGCGTACTCCGGGTGGGTGTGCAGCAGCCGTGCCCGGAACACCTCGTTCTTGAGGTTCATGCCGAGGTCGAAGCCCAGATGCTTGACGATCATCAGGGAGTCGCGCGGCGTCCAGGGCTCGGGGCGGTAGCGCAGCAGCAGGAACTCCACCGGAAGTCCGGCGCGGCCGCGCATCCTTCGCAGGGCCGCGTTCACCCCGTCGGCGAAGGCCGCGAGGCAGTGCCGCCCGGAGTCGCCGAGGAGGTCGTACGAGGCCGTCGCGAGCCGGTCGAAGCCGAGCTTGCGGGCGCGTACGTCCTCCGCCAGCGTGGGCTCGCCGAACACCTCCGAAAGCCGCCCCGCGGCCCTCCGGCGCAGCACGTCCATCTGCCAGAGGCGGTCGGTCGCCTGGGCGAAGCCGACGGCGAAGTACAGGTCCCGCTCGGTGCCCGCGGCCACCCACGGCACCCCCCGGCGGTCGCGGCGGACCGCCGCGCCCTCGTCGAGCCCGTCGACCCGCAGGGTGCCGCGGGTGGCCTGGGCCCACCGGCTGGGGGCCGCGAGCAGGCCGAGCCCCCAGGCCGCGACGCGTTCGAGCCTACCCACGGAGTGTCTCCTTCTCGTCCCGCGCCGGGTCGGTGAGGCCGGGCACCCGGCGACCGGCCACGACGTAGATCAGCACACTGCAGACTGCGAAGCCGCCGACGATCAGGAACATGGCGGGACCGCCGAGCCAGCCGAGGATCAGACCACCCGTGAACGGCCCGACGAAACCGCCGAGCTGACTGAAGGTCTGGGCGCCGAAGTAGCTGCCGCGCCGCTCCTCGGGGGCGATGCGGTCGATGAGGGCGAACTCGGCCGGGATGATGAAGGTCTCGCCGATCGAGAACACCACCATCGCCAGGACGAACTGCCAGGCCTGCCCGGACATCGCGAAGCCCACCATGCCCACGAACAGCAGTCCGCCGCCGAGGATGATGGAGAATACGGGCTGCCGCTTCTGCGCGGAGCGTGAGGCCACCAGTTGGAAGACCACGACGGTGATGGCGTTGGTGGTCAGTAGATAGCCCAGGATGCGGGTACCGTCCTCGAACCCGATCGACAGATGCTGGGCAAGGAGTGCGGAGATCTTGCTGTGCACGGCCTCCAGGAGCAGCCCTGCCGCGATGAAGCACAGCAGCCTGCGGTCGGTCACGACGGCCCGCAGGCTGTCCCCGAGGCCGCGGACCACCTGTCGCAGGAGGCGGCCTTCCGCCTCGGTGCGGACCACCGAGGACCGCTGCCGGGATGCCCGGTCGAGCAGGAGGGTCAGCCCCAGGAGCGCGAAGTAGCCCACGTACACGGCCGCGCCGAGCAGGAAGGCCGCCCGTCCGCCGGACAGCCCGGCGTACGCGCCGATCAGCGGCCCGACGGCGAAGCCGACGTTGACGGCCAGGTACTGGTACGAGAACCACTTCACGCGGCGCTCCTGCGGCAGCACATCGCTGAGCAGGGCCTTGGCGACCGGCCCGAACGAGCTGCTGCTCAGGGCGAGCGTCGCGTTGAACAGGAACACGGCCGCGAGGTGATGGCTGAAGTAGAAGCCGACGAACGACCCGACCACACCGAGCAGCGAGAGCAGGAGCAGTCGGGTCCGGCCCAGCAGGTCCGACAGGGAGCCCCCGACGAACCCGGCCGCGATCGCGAAGAACACGGACGAGCCGACGACGAACCCGACAGTCCCCGGCGGCAGGCCCAACTCACGGTGGAGGAAGACCGCGAGGAAGGGAATGGAGATCGAGTTGGCCAGGCTCATGATGCCGGAGCCGACGATCAGCAGGCGGGCCACCAGCGGCGGCCGCGCTGTGGTCATACTGGAGCTCATCGGCCGGCCAGCTCCCCCGCGGGGACGGGCGCGGGCCCGCGGTCCTGTGCGGCCAGGAAGCGGCGGACCAGCGCGGCGAGTTCGGCGGCGCGCGGCTGCCGCAGCATCGTCTCGTGCCCGGCGGTGACCGACGCGCAACTGAGGGCGGCGGGCGGTACGAGCCGCTCCCAGGAGGCGCGCGGCGAGACACCCCCGGCCCCGCGGGACGCGGCCGCCTCCAGCGCCTCGACCAGCAGCACGGGCCGCTCGGCGACGGGCGGCGCGGGCCAGGTCAGCGAGGACATCGCGCGGAACGCCTCGAACGTCTCCGCGAGGCCGTCGCCGAGCAGTTCCAGGGCGCTCGGCCCGATTAGCCGCCCCACTTCGGTGAGGAGTTCCGCCTCGGACCGGGCCCACACCGCCTCGACGCCCTCGGCGGCATAGCGCTCGCCGAGCACCGGGAACAGCCCGGCGAGGGTGCTGAGGAACTCCTTGAGCTGGTCCTCGCGCCCGGTGACCAGCTTGCGCTGCACCGCGTCGGGCGCCAGCGCGTCAAGGAGCACCACGGCCCCCACCTCGACGCCCCGGCGCGCGAGCGACTCGGCGACATAGCCGCTCAGCGCACCGCCGTAGGAGTGCCCGACGAGGTGCACCCGGTCGCCCGCCGCCCGGGAGATGACCCGGGCACAGTCGTCCGCGAGGGTGAGCAGGTCGGCCTCGCCCCGCCGGGCCTGAAGGATCTCCCGGGTGTTCAGGGCGTGGAAGGACCGCTCCTCGAAGTGCGCGGACAGCTGCGCGAACGACGCGCCGAGGCCCAGCACGCCGGGCAGCGCGAAGACCGGGGTGGCGCTGGAGGGATTCTGCCGCAGCGGGAACAGGCCGCGTACCGGCGCCGTGGCCGCGGTGCCCCCCGGGCCGCTTACGGCCGTGTCGAGCTGGGCGACGGCGGTGTCGGGCCGCTCCACGGCGGAGCGCAGCAGCGAGCGGAACTCCCGGGCCAGCGCCTCGACGGTGCCGCGCCGGAACAGATCCGTGTTGAACCGCCACCGGAGCCGGAGGCCGTCCGCCTCCTCCAGGACGTCCAGGACGAGGTCGGTCTGCGCGTCCTGCTCGGGCGAGCGCACCGGAGTGGCGACCAAGCCGTCCAGGTCGAGCCGGGCCGCCTCGTTGTTCTGGTACACGAACATGATCTGGAACAGCGGCGAGTGGGCCGCCGAGCGCTCCGGGTTCAGCCGCCGGACGAGCACGTCAAACGGGACGTGCTGGTGCTCCAGGTCGCGCAGGGTCTGCTCCCGGACCCGGCCAAGCAGCTCGCGGAAGCCCAGGTCCGGGTCGACCTCGGTGCGCAGCACCAGGGAGTTCACGAACATGCCGATGAGACCTTCGAGTTCGGCGGCGCGGCGGTTGGCGACCGGAGTGCCCAGGACGATGTCGCGCGCGCCGGAGCGGCGGGCGAGCAGCACCGCGAACGCCGTCTGCAGCACCACGAACGGGGTGGCGTTCTCGCCCAGGCCGAGCGTGCGCACGGCGTCGGTCTCCGCCTTGGAGAGCACCACCTCGTGCATCTCCCCGGCGTACGTCATGGTGTGTGGGCGAGGCTGGTCCAGGGGCAGCTCGTGTACCGCGGGAAGCCCCTCCAGGCGGCGCTCCCAGTACGCGATGTCCTGCTCCGCCGCGGGGCCGGACAGCCACGCGTGCATGCTGTGCGCGTAGTCGACGTACTCCAGGCCGAGCGGCGCGAGCGGCGTCTCTTCGGCGTCCGGCCGTTGCTTGAAGTACCCGTACAGCTCGACGAGTTCGCGGCTGAGGACCGCGTGGGACCAGCCGTCGGACGCCGCGTGGTGGGCAGTGATGAGCAGGGCGTGCCGACGCGCGTCGACGCGGATCAGGCGTACCCGCAGCATCGCGTCCCGCTCCAGGTCGAAGGGGCGCGCCAGCTCCGCCTCGGACAGCCGCCGCACCGCCGCGGCCCAGTCGCCGTCCGTCGGGGTGCCCAGGTGCTCCGGCTCGAGGGAGAACCGGCCGCCCGGGAGCACCACCTGCACCAGGCCCTCGTCCTCCAGGCGCAGCACCGTGCGCAGCGGGGCGTGCCGGTCGACGAGGGCGGCGAAGGCCCGGCCGAGCGCGGCCACGTCGAGGTCGCCGTGCAGCAGCACCGTCTGGTGCAGGTTGTACGCGCCGCTGTCCGGCTCCAGCTGGGACAGGTAGTACAGGCGGGTCTGTGGGTCGGTCGCCGGGGCCCGGTCCCGTTCGGGCGCCCTGGCCAGGACGAGACCGCCGGGCGCGGCGTCCTGGCCGGGGCCGCTCTCTGCACGGACGGCGCGCGCGAGGGCCCGGGCCGTCGGCTCGCGCAGGAAGTCACGCAGCGGCACGTCCACGCCGAACTCGCCGTGGACGCGGGACAGCAACCGGATGGCGACCAGGGAGTGGCCGCCGAGCTCGAAGAACCCGGCTGCTGGGTCGACCCGCTCCAGCTTCAGGAGCTCGGCGACCAGCGCGGCGATCCTCACCGCGGTGGCGTCGTCGCCCCCGCTCTCTTCGGCCGGTGCGCCCGGCGCCGACGCCTGCTGGACCGTGCCCTCGCCGAGCCGGGGGGCGTGCTCGGGGTCGGGCAGCGCCTTGCGGTCGAGCTTGCCGTTCTGCGTCAGCGGCAGCGCGTCGACCGCGACGAACACGCCGGGCACCATGTACGGGGGCAGCGCCGCGGCCAGCTCGCGGCGCAGCGCGACCGCGGTGAGCTCCGGCCGGGCCGGCACGACATAGGCCACCAGGCTGGTGCCGAGCCCCGGCAGTTCGCGGGCCGCGACGGCGGCCTCGGCCAGCGAGTCCAGGGCCCGCAGCGCGCCCTCCACCTCGCCCAGCTCGACGCGATGGCCGCGGATCTTGACCTGGTCGTCCGTACGGCCGTGGAAGGCGAAGTCGCCCGACTCGGTGCGCTCGACGAGATCGCCGGTGCGGTAGCCGCGCCCCCGCCCGCCGGGCAGCTCCACGAACCGCTCGCGGTTCAGCTCGGGGCTGCGCAGGTAACCCAGGGTCACCCCGGGGCCGCTGACGACCAGCTCGCCGCGCTGCCCGGCCGGGACCTCGCGCAGGTCCGCGTCGACCACCAGGAACCGCAGGTCCGGCAGCGGGCCGCCGATCAGGGACCGGCCCTCGGACAGGTCCGCGGCGCGCACCCTGCGGCAGGAGGCGTACACGGTCGTCTCCGTAGGCCCGTACTGGTTGATCAACTGGGGTGCCGCGTCCCCGTACTTCGCCACCCACGGCCTGAGGTCGGAGAAGTGCAGCGCCTCCCCGGCGAGGACGACGCGGCGCAGCGGCAGCCGCTCGGAGCGCCCGGCGTCCTCGGCGATGAGCTGGTTGAACGCGCTGGGTGTCTGACTCAGCATGGTGACCCGCTCGCGGCGCAGCAGCTCCCAGAACGCGGCCGGGTCCTTGGCCGTCTCCTGCTCGACGACGACCAGGCAACCGCCGTGGAGCAGCGGCCCCCACATCTCCCAGACGGACACGTCGAAGGCGAAGGTGTGGAACAGCGACCACACGTCGTCCGGGCCAAAGCCGTGCAGCTCCTGCGACACGGAGAACAACCGCAGCACATTGCCGTGCGACACCTGCACGCCCTTGGGCCTGCCGGTGGTGCCGGAGGTGAAGATGATGTACGCCCGGGAGTCCCGCCCGAGCTCGGCGGCCGGCACCGGCTCCGCCGGCACGGGCAGCGCCTCGTCCACGCACACCACGGGCACCCCGCCGGGAACCGTCGGGGCCAGCGCCCGCGAGGTGATCACCGCGGATGGATCGGCGTCCTCAAGGATCAGCGCGAGCCGCGCCCGCGGGGTACTCGGGTCGAGCGGCACGTACGAAGCCCCGGTGCGCAGCGCGGCGATCGCCGCCGCCACCATGTCCGCCGACCGCTCCAGGAACACGCCCACCGGGCGGCCCGGGTCGGCGCCGAGGCCGCGCACCGCCGCGGCCAGCGCGTGCACCCGGTCGTCGAGTTCGCGGTACGTCCACACGGCGCCCGCGCAGCGCACCGCGTCCCGGTCGGGGTGGGCGGCCACGGTGGCGTCGAAGGCCTCGACGAGGCTGCGCCGGTCGGCGACCGAGGGGGCGGGGTCCCAACTCCCGGCGCGGGATGCGGCGGTGCCGCGCTGCGTGACACGTCGGCGCAACAGGTCGGCACGGTCCTGATTCATGGTGGGTCCTTCGGGAAGAGGGCTTCGGTCCGGTGGTCACAGCGCGAGCAGCAGGGCGGAGAGGAGCCCCGCGTGCTCGACGCGGGCGACGAACTCCGACCACTGCGGCGAGGCGACGAGCTCGTCGAACGGGCGGGTGCGGTCGACGGCGGCTCCGGTGAGGTCGGCCCGGATACGGTGCAGCGCCTCCAGGTCCGCGTCGGAGACGAGCACCAGCTCGGCGAGGGGCGCGTCCGGGCGTTCGAGCAGCGCTGTCAGGGACCGGTCGACCGCGTCGAGGAGGCGGCGCACGGTGGCCTCGGTGAACAGCGTGGTGTCGTACTGCACGGACAGGCGCAGCCCGGTGTCCGCCACGAACCGCAGGAGCAGGTCGAACAGGGCGGTCGCCGGGGGAACCTGCTCCAGGCCGCCGGTGAGGCCGGGCAGCGCGTCGAGGTCGAGCGGATAGTTGTCCAGCGTGACCAGCGCCTGGACCAGCGGCGACACGCCGGGGGTGCGCTCGACACCGGCCGCCCGGACGATGTCCTGGAACGGCAGGCGCTGGTGCTCAAGGGCGGCGAGTGCGCTCTCGGCCACGGAGTCGAGGAACGCCGCCCCGCTCCGGGAGCGCTCCACGCGGTAGCGGAACGGCAGCGTGTCGGCGAAGTAGCCGATCAGCGGGGTGGTTTCGGGCAGGTGACGGCCCGCCACGGCGGAGCCGAGCACCACGTCGTCCCGCTGGGCAAGCCGGGCCAGGACGACCGCGCTCGCCGCGTGCACCACCATGAACGGGGTCAACCCGCGGGCCCGGGCGACGTCCTCGACGCGGCGCAGCGTCCGCGGGTCCCAGTCCCGGACGAGGTGACCGGCGGCACGGCTGCGGTCCTCGGTCCGCTCGTAGTCGGTCACCAGGCCCAACTCGCCCGGGTAGCCGTCCAGGTAGCCGCGCCAGAACGCGGTCTCCTCGGGGGCGGCGGCGGGCGCCCTGCCCTGCTGCCAGAGGGCGTAGTCGCCGTACTGGACGGGCAGTTCGGGCAGGTCGGGGGCGCGGCCGTCGCGGTGCGCCCGGTAAGCCTCGGTGATCTCCCGGATCGCTACGTCGGTGGACCAGCCGTCGGACACGATGTGGTGGCTGCTCCACTGCAGCACGTGCTCGGTGTCGGAGAACCGGTACAGGCGGGCCACGACGAGCGGGCCGTGCTCCAGGTCGAAGCGGAGGCCCGCGGCCTGCGCGCGGACGTACGCCGCCATCTCCCGCGGGTCGGTGAGCCGGTCCGCGCCGCGGTCGACGACCTCCAGGCGCGGGCCGCCGTCGGCAGCCGGGCGCTGCACGGGGACGCCGTCCCGGCTCGTGAACCGCATCGAGAGGATTTCGTGCCGCTCGCCCAGGGTCCGTACCGCCGCCGCGAGGGCGTCGGCGTCGAGCTCGCCCGACAGGTGCAGCAGGGTGGTGTTCTCGTAGGAGCGGTCGTCCGGGTTCACCTGGGCGAGGAACCAGAGGCTCGCCTGGTTGACCGCGAGCGGGAACTGCGCGGGCCGCGGAGAGCGGGGCTCGATCCGGTCCGCGGCGGCCCGGCCATCGCGGGCGTGCCGGTCCACCTGCCCGGCGAGCGCCCGCGGCGTGGGGTGCTCGAACAGCAGGCGCAGCGGCAGGTCCACGTCGAAGCGGTCCCGCAGCCGGGCCATCACCTGGGCGGCATGCAGCGAGTGGCCGCCGAGGGCGAAGAAGTTCGACAGCGGCGCGAGGGCGCGGGCGGGCTTCAGAACACCGGTCCAGATGTCGATCACCGCGGCCTCGGTGGGCGTCTCGGGCCCGCCGTCCTCCTCCGCGTCCGGCCGGACGTCCGTCAGGTCGTACGCCGCCAGGGCCTTGGTGTCGACCTTGCCGTGCGCGGTGCGCGGCAGCTCGTCCAGGGCGATCAGATGGTCCGGCACCGCATACCGGGGCAGTATCTCCGCCAGGCGGTCCCGCAGCTGCAGCGGGGAGACCTGCGCCCGCACGAGGATGTCCCCGCCGCCGCCCGCCGCCCCGGTGACCGTCGGGACGTAGAACGCGACGAGCTGCTTGCCGTACTCCTCGCTGTCCCGCACGGTGACGACGCTCTCCTGCAGCGTGTCCACCGACGCGAGGGCGTGCTGCACCTCGCCGAGTTCGACGCGGTGACCGCGCACCTTCAGCTGGCCGTCGATCCGGCCGAGAAACTCGAAGGTGCCGTCGGCGAGCTGACGGCCGCGGTCCCCGGTGCGGTAGGCCAGCACGCCCGGCCCGTCCGCGAACGGGTCCGGCACGAACGCCGCCGCCGTGCGCTCCGGGTCGTTCACATAGCCGCCGCCCACACACAGGCCGCCCACATAGAGCTCGCCGGGGGTGCCCACCGGTACGGGCTCGCGGTTGTCGTCGAGGACGTACACCCGCGCGTTGGCGATGGGTCGGCCCACCGGCACCGACGCGGCGCGCTCGTCGGCCTCGCCGACCAGCTCGTGGTGCGTGCAGTCGTCGGAGACCTCCGTGGCGCCCCACATGTTGAGCAGGCGCACGGTCGGCAGCAGGCGGCGGAAGGCGTTGGCGCACTGCGGGGTGAGCGTCTCGCCGCTGGAGACGACCCAGCGCAGTGCGAACGGCGGATACGCGTCCGTGCCGTAGTGGGCGAGCTCGGCGGCCAGGACGCTGAGCACCGAGGGCGACACCTCGAGCACGGTGATGCCGTCGTCCGCGACTGCCCGCAGCAGCCGCGACGGGTCCTGGCTGACCGTGTCCGGATAGATGACGGTACGGGCCCCGGCCAGGAGCGGGGCGAGCAGTTGCCACACGGAGATGTCGAAGGTGGCCGCCGCGTCCTGGGACACCCGGTCGTCGGCGCCGATGCTCAGCGCGTCGAGCTTCGCGCGGAGATGGTTGAGCATGCCGTCGTGGCGCAGCAGGGCCCCCTTGGGCGCACCGGTGGAGCCCGAGGTGAAGATGATGTACGCGTCGTCGCGGCCGGACGGGAACGGGCCCGCGTACGGCGCCCGGCCGCGCGCGTCCCGCAGCAGACCGGCGAGACCGGCGACGGCGACGCCGCCCGCGGCGGCCGCCTCGGCCATCGGCCGGTGGGCCTCGTCGCACAGGACGAGGTCGGCCCCGCTCGTCGTGAGCATCCCGGCGACCCGGCGCTCCGGGCCCGCGGGCAGCGGCAGATGGAGCGCGCCGAGGCGCAGCACGGCGAGCACGGTCACCAGATAGTCGAGACCGCGCCCGGCGACGAGACCGACGACCGTGCCCCGGGTCACCCCGCGCTCGGCGAGCACGGTGGCCAGCGCCCCGGCCCGCTCGGCGAGTTCGCGGTACGTGAGAGTCTCCTCGCCGCACTGGGCGGCCACGGCGTCGGCGTGCCGGGCGGCCGCCTCCTCGAAGGCGGCGACGAAACCGGACGCGGGCAGGGGCGTCGCGGGATCCCCGTAGCCGTCCACGAGCCGCTGCCACAGCGCGTCGCCGAGCAGGGCGGCGTTGCCCGGGACCTCCTCGGGCGCGGCGACTACATCGGCGAGTGCGTTGCGGTAGAGGTCGCCGATCGTGCGGAGCTGGTCCTCCGTCACCCGCTGCATGTTCGCCTCCAGATCGAGGGAGAGCAGGCGGGTGAAGGGGTCCTTGTTGAACTCGGTGCGCAGCGTGAAGTGCGTCTGGATGTACGCCTTGGCGTCGACGACCTCCAGGTCGGTGGCGGACGCCAGCTGCTCGTAGCTGTGGAAGTGGGTGTAGTTGAAGCTGACGTCGGTCAGCTCGCGGACCCCGGCGAGCCGCTGGATCTCCGCGTACGGCAGGCGGCGCACCGGCAGGAGCTGCTGCTCCTTCGCGAACGCGCCGCTGATCAGCTCGTCCCACGTGGCCCGCGCGGTGCGCAGCCGGTAGGGCACCACGTTCAGGTGGACACCCATGACGTCGGCGCCGCCCTCCTCCTCGGAGCGGCCGTTGGACTCGACTCCCAGGACCACCTCGGACCGGCCGGTGAGCACGGCGAGCACCCGGGCGTGGACGGCGAGCAGGACGTGCTTCAGGGACACACCGCGCGCGCGGGCGACCCGGTCCAGGCGCTCGGACAGCTCCGGGTCGATATCGACGCTGAGGAAGCCCATCGTGTTGGCGTGCCGGTCCTCGGGACCGGCGACCAGGCGGGGCAGCAGGGTCGGGGGTGTCTCGGCCAGCTCCTCGCGCCAGAAGTCGCTCACGGCCGGGTCGGTGAGCGCCGCCCGCTCCAGGGCGATGTAGTCGGCGTAACGGCGCGCGGGCAGCGGGGCCGGGTCCTTGTCGGCGCCGTCCCGCAGCGCCCAGTAATCCGCGAGGATCTCGGTGATCAGGGACGACTCGCTCCAGCCGTCGAGCAGGGCGTCGTGGAAGCTCATGGAGAACAGGAACTGATCCTCGCCGAGCAGGTGCACCGTGAACCGCATGAGCGGCGGCCTCGCCCAGTCGTAACTGCGCCGCCGCTCGGCCAGCTGCCAGGTCTCCAGCTCCTGCTCGCGCCGGTCGGCCGGAAGGCCGCGCAGGTCGTGCACGGTCACCTCCGGCCGGGCGGACTCGTACACCAGCTGCAACGGCTCGGAGTACGTCGTGAAGTCGAAGGCGGTGCGCAGAATCTCGTGCCGGGCCACGGCGCGGGACACGGCCCTTGCCATCGCGTCGTGGTCGTAGACGGCCCGCAGACGGAACATGAAGATGTCGCAGTACATGTTCACATCGGTGTCGTACGCACTGTGGAACAGCAGGCCCGCCTGGAGCGTCCCTACCGGGTAGGCGTCGACGATGCCGTCGGCGGGCAGCAGGGCCCGGTCCACTGCGCCGATCAGGTCGAACGGCTCGACGCCCGGGCGGGTGGGCGGCGCCGTGGTCTCCTGCCCGGCGGCCGTGGCCAGGGCACGCGGGGTCTGCAGCGCGTAGATGTCGGACAGTTCGAGGGCGATGCCCCGCCGGAGGGCCTCGGCGCGCAGCTGCAGGGCCGTGATCGAGTCGCCGCCTACGGAGAAGAACGAGTCGTCCGCCGCGACGCCGCTGACGCCGAGGACGGCCTCGAAGGCGGCGCACAGCGCCCGCGCGTCGCCCGCGGCGCCGGGACCGGCCGGGGCGTCGCCGCCGGGCCGGGCGGCGGCGGGTTCGCGCAGGCTGTTGGCGGCCGTCGCGGCGGGCAGCCGGTCGCGGTCCACCTTGCCGTTATGGTTCATCGGGATGGCGTCCACCGGCACGATGAACGCCGGGATCATGTAGTGCGGAAGCCGCTCGCGAAGCCGCTCGAACAGCTCGCCCACGTCCAGGTCCGGCCGGTGCACGACATACGCGAGGATCCGCGGGACGGTGTCGGCAGCCGCACCGGCCCGGCCGCCGCGCACCAGGTCGCGCACCCCGCCGATCGCGGTGGACACGGTGCGGTCCTTGACCACGGGGCTGCCCGGCCGCTCCCTGCTGACCAGCACGGCGGCGCGCTCGATGCCGGGCACGTCGTTCAGGACGGCCTGGATCTCGCCGAGTTCGATGCGGAAGCCGCGGATCTTGACCTGGTCGTCCGCGCGGCCCCGGTACTCGTACTCGCCCGACTCGGTGCGGCGCGCCAGGTCGCCGGAGCGGTAGCCGCGCCCCGCACCGCCGGGCAGCTCCACGAAGCGCTCGCGGTTGAGTTCGGGACGGTCCAGATAGCCGAGCGTCACCCCCGGCCCGGTGACCACGATCTCACCGACCTCCCCGGCCGGGACCTCGCGCAGCTCGGCGTCGACAAGGGTGAACTCCAGGTCGGGCAGCGGTCGTCCGATCAGGGACCGCCCCTGGTCCAGATCCTCGCGCAGCACGCGGCGGAACGAGGCGTGCACCGTCGTCTCCGTGATGCCGTACATGTTGATCAGTTGCGGGGCGGCATCGCCGTACTTGGCGACCCAGCGCTTGAGGTCGGAGAAGTGCAGCGCCTCGCCGCCGAACACCACCCAGCGCAGCGGCAGCTTCCCGGCATGGCCCGCGTCCTCGGAGATCAGCTGGGTGAACGCGGTCGGGGTCTGGCTGAGCATCGTCACGCCGGTGCGTTCCAGGAGCTCCCGGAACGCGGCCGGGTCCTGGGCGACCCGCTGCTCCACCACGACGACACAGCCGCCGTACAGCAGGGCGCCCCACATCTCCCAGACGGAGAAGTCGAAAGCGAACGAATGGAACATCGACCACACGTCGTCCGGGCCGAACCCGAACAGGCCCTCGGTCGTGGCGAACAGCCGCAGCACATTGCCGTGCGACACTTGCACGCCCTTGGGCCTGCCGGTGGTGCCGGAGGTGAAGATGATGTACGCCCGGGAATCGCCCGTCACCTCGGCCGGGGTGAACCGCTCGCCCGGGGCGGGCAGTTCCTCGTCCAGACACACGACCGGCACGCCCCGCGGCACCAGGTCGGCGAGCGCCCGCGTGGTGATCACCACCGACGGCGCGGCGTCGTCGAGGATCAGCTCGAGGCGCGCCCGCGGCGTGGCCGGGTCCAGGGGCAGGTACGACGAACCGGTCCGCAGCACCGCGAGCGCGGCGGCGGGCAGGTCGGCCGACCGCTGAAGGAGGACGCCCGTCGGCCGGTCCGCCCGGCCGGGACCGGCGGCAGCGGCCACCGCGGCGGCGATACGGTCCGCGCGGGCATCCAGCTCGCGGTAGGTCAGCTCCCGTTCGCCGCACCGCACGGCGGTCCGGTCGGGAAAGGCCGCCACCGCCGCGGCGACCCCCTCGACCAGGGTGCGCACGCCTGCCACCGAACCCACCGCGAAGCTGCGTTCCTGCATGGTGTTGCCTCCGAAATCTCTCTCGCTCAACGTGACAGGCCGTCAGGGGAAGGGGAGTCGGCGCTCAACAGCGCCTGCAGGCCGGAGCGGAACGCCTCGGCGACCCGGCCGGCCGTCGCGGCATCGACGAGGCGCTCCTGGTGGACGAGGCGGAACACGAGCCGGTCCTCGTGCCGGGTGCCGTAGAGGCTGACGGCGAAGGCGACATCGCGTGGTGGTACGTCGACGGCCTGAAGCTCGATCTCGCCGACGGTCTGCCGGCAGCCGCTGGACGCAAGCGAGAAGCCCTCCGCGAGCCGGTCGTCGGCCGACTGCTGGAACGTCAACGTCGCCTGGAACACCGGGTTCTGCCCATGACGCTCGGGCGCCAGGGCCTTCACAAGGCGCGCGAACGGGACCTCCGCGTCCTCCAGGGCGGCGCGCAGCCCGTCCCAGGTGCGCTGTTCGAGCGTCTCCGGCCGCTCGCCGCCCCGGAAGTCGCCGAGCAGGGGCAGCATGTTGACCAGATAGCCCACGGTGTCGGTGAACCGCCCGTCGGTCCTGCCGTGGTGCGGCACGCCGATCACCACCTGCTGCTCGCCCGTGACCTGGTGGAGCGCCCACAGGTACGCGGCGGCCAGCGTGACGAACGGGGTGCGGCCGTGCCGCTTGGCGTGCTCGGCGAGCCGGGCGGCCGTGGCGGCGTCGACCTCGAAGTCGACTACGCCCGCCGGGTTGCGGCCGCGGACGCCGGGGGAGCCCGCGGTGAACAGCAGGTGGTTCCGCAGCGGGTGCCAGCGCTCCGCCAGCCGGTCGAGACGGGCCCCGGTCGCGGGGCCAGCGGCCGCGGCGGCCTGGAGACCGGCCCACTCCAGGGCCGTGCCGGAGACGGCGGACCGCTCGGCGGGCTCCTCGGGCAGGTCGACGCCCGGCAGCCGCCGCAGGATCTGCGCGAGGACGGTGCGCAGCGACCAGTGGTCGGCCACCGAGTGGTGGCAGACGAACAGCAACACGGTGCGGTCCGCCGAGGTCGCCGCCGCGGCACGGACCAGCGGCCCCTCCGTCAGCGAGAACCTGGTGTAGGCGGCCTCGTGCAGGAAGGCCCGCACGGCGTCGTCCTCGCCGTCGGTGAAATCCCGGGGCCGCCAGTCGAGCCGGAGGTCGTCACGGACCTGCTGCGTGCCGGTGCCGAGTGGGCCGAACACGGTGCGCAGGGCCACGTGCCGGTCGATCACGGCGGCCACGGCCCTGCGCAGCACCTCCGGCTCGTAGCGGCGTGACAGGCGCACCGCCGTGGGCAGGTTGTTCGCCGTGTCCAGCGGGTGCAGCTCGTCATAGAACTGCATCTGGATCTGGCCCTCGGCCGCCGGACCCGGACCCGTGGGCGCCGCATGTCCCGTGCCCGTGGGTGCCGCGTGGCCCGGGGAGGCCGCGGTGGCGGTACGGGCCGTGAGGGCCGCGGCCACTTCGTCCAGGGACCGGTCCCCGTAGAAGAGACGGCTCTCCACCGGCTGCCCGATGCGCTGCTCGAAGGCCGCCTTGACGGCGGTCAGTTGCAGGGAGTTCAGGCCGAGCGCGGCCAGCGGCCGGGCCCGGTCCTCGGGGCCGGGCACACCGCCGAGGCGGGCGGCGATCAACTCGCCGAGCAGGGCACGCACCGCGCGGCCGCGCTCCGCCTCGCCGAGGGTGTGCAGCGCGCCCGCCTCGACCCGGGCCCGCTCGGCCTCCCGCACCCCCGGCGCCGGGGTGACCAGACGCAGGCGGCCCGCGAGGTGGCGGGCCCGGGCCTCGGCCCTGCGGATCTTGCCGCTGGAGGTCTTGGGCAGCGAGCCGGGGTAGACGAACACCACGTCGGCCAGGTCCAGATCGCACTCCGCGCCGACCGCGCGCAGCACATCCCCGCGCACCGCCGCGGCGAGCTCGATGTCGTCGCGCAGCCCGGCCGTCGACGTCCGCCGGACCTCGGCCACCAGCACGACCTCGGGCGCCTGAGGGTCGGGCTGGAAGGCGGCGGCGCAGCCCTTGCGCAGATGCGGCCCGACGCTGGTGGCGACGTTCTCGATGTCATGCGGGTAGAAGTTGCGGCCCGCGACGATGAGGAGGTCCTTGCGACGCCCGACCGGGTAGAGCTCGCCGCCATGGAGGGCCCCGAGGTCACCGGTGCGCAGGAACGTCCCGTCGTACCCGGCGACGCGGGCGCGGAAGGTCTCCTCGGTCGCGGCCGCGTCGCCCCAGTAGCCCTGGGCGACACCGGCGCTGCGCACACAGATCTCGCCGATGGTGCCGTCCGGCACGGCCCGGCCCTCCGCGTCGCGGATCACGACGTCCGTGCGCAGCGCGGGGCGGCCCGCGGACACGACGGCGACGCCGTCCTCGGCCCCCGGATCTGCCACGGGGCGCAGCAGGCCCTGTTCGACCGCGGTGCGGTCGAACTGGCCGGTGCGGTGGCCCGTCATGGGCTCGGCCCCGGAGACGAACAAGGTGGCCTCGGCCAGGCCGTAGCAGGGGTAGATCGCCCGGGCGTCGAAGCCGTGCCCGCGGTACACATCGGCGAACGAGCGGAGCGTCTTCTCGACGACGGGCTCGGCGCCGTTGAACGCGATACGCCACCGGCTCAGGTCGAGTCCGGCCAGGCGCTCCGGGTCGTACCGGTCCACGAGGAGCTGATAGGCGAAGTTGGGGCCGCCGGAGCAGGTGGCGCCGAAGCGAGCGATCGCCCGGGGCCAGATGAGCGGGTCGTGGATGAACGCGAAGGTGTCCAGCATCACGGTCCGCAGCCCGAGGTACAGCGGCAGCAGTGCCGCCCCGATCAGCCCCATGTCGTGGTACAGCGGCAGCCAGCTCAGGATGAGGTCGTCCGAGCGGACACCGAAGCCGTCGGCGATGGCCTCCTCGTTCTCGGCGAGATTGCCGTGGCTGACCATCACGCCCTTCGGATCGCCCGTCGAACCCGAGGTGTACTGCAGGAAGGCCAGTTCCTCGGCGCCGGGCTCGACCGCCCGGTGCAGGGCGCGAGGCGTGGCCGACAGCTCCTCGACGGTGTGAACCCGCAGGTTCTCGGAGCCCGCGGGCCGCGGGAGGTCGGCGAGGTATCCGGAGAGCAGTTCGTTGGTGAGGGCGTGGGTGGGTCGGCAGCTGCGGATCACGGCCTCGATCCGGTCGAACTTGGCGCCGGGCCGGGGCAGATACAGCGGGACCGCCACGACGCCCGCGTACAGACAGCCGAGGAACGCGACCAGATAGTCGAGGCCCGGCGCGAACAGGAGCAGGACGCGGTCGCCGCGGCGAGTCTCGCGCTGCAGCGCGGCGGCCATCCGGACCGCGGCGTCCTCCAGCTCGCGGTAGGTGACGTCCCGCTGCACCTGTAGCTCGCCGTCGACGAAGGTGTAGGCGACGGCGTCGGGGCGCTGCTCGGCCCAGTGGGTCAGAGCGGCGGGGATCGACGTGAACCGGGTTCGGGTAGGGGTCGTCATCGCGGGTCAGCTCTCCCTACGGTGTTGGTCGGGACGAGCCAGCCATGCGTAGGGTTGGCTGACCCGGGGGGCCGGGCGTGGCTTTCAGGGGTCTCCATCAGGAGTCCTTGCTCTGGGGTACGGACACGTCCGGAGCGCCGCGTAGCACGCTGCGGACGATGGCGAGGGCCCGGTCCACATCGGCGTCGTCGACTCCGCGGTGCAGCACGGCACGCAGCCGCCCGTGCCCCAGCTCGGCGATGGCCAGGCCCTCCCGGCGGGCGGCCTCCGCGAACGTCTGCCAGGTGTGGCGGCCGTCGACGACCCGGAACATCACGATGTTCGTGGTGACGGCGTCGGGCTCGACCTCGATGCCGTCGATCCCGGCGAGGCCCTTGGCGAGCAGGGCGGCCCTGCGGTGATCCTCGGCGAGCCGCCCGGCGTGGTCGAGGGCGACCAGCCCAGCGGCGGCGATCACCCCGGCCTGGCGCATGCCCCCGCCGAGCATCTTGCGCAGGCGGCGCACCCGGCCGATGAACGCCTCCGTGCCCACGACCACGGAGCCGATCGGCGCGGACAGGCCCTTGGAGAGGCAGAACTGCACGGAGTCCGCGTGCCGGGCGATCTCGGCGGCCGGGACCCCGGAGCCGACCGAGGCGTTGAAGATCCGCGCGCCGTCCATGTGGACGGGCACCCCGCGCTCGTCGGCGAAGTCCCGCACCTCGCGCAGATAGTCGAGCGGCAGGATCGCTCCGCCGCAGCGGTTGTGGGTGTTCTCCAGGCAGATCACCGCGGGCAGCGCGAACTGCGGGTCCTCGGGGTCGTCGGGGAAGCCCTTCGCCAGGTCGGAGACGAGCAGGCGCCCGTCGGGCTGGGTCGGCACCGGCTCGTACACGAGCCCGCCGCAGACCGAAGCGCCACCGGCCTCGTAGATGTAGATGTCGGTCTCGTCGCCGACCAGGACCTTGGAGCCGCGCGGGGCGTGCGCCATGAGTGAGGCCAGGTTGGCCATCGTGCCGCTCGGCATGAAGCAGGCCGCCTCCTTGCCGAGGGCCGCCGCGGCGCGTGCCTCCAGGGCGTTGACCGTCGGGTCCTCGCCGTACACGTCGTCGCCGAGGGCGGCCTCGCCCATGGCACGGACCATCTCCCGGGTGGGCAGGGTGAAGGTGTCGCTGCGGAGCTCGATCACGAGGCTGAGCCTTCCGGTGCGCGGTCGTCGGTGGTCACGATGTCGATCTGACGCAGGGCCTCGGCGCACGCCTTGGTGACCTGCTCGTGGGTGTCCCCGGTGGCGATCACGAAGCCGAGCCGGTCGTAGGCGTCGCGCACCGGCCGCACCTCGCTGCCGGGGCGGGCCGTGATCACCACGTCCTCGACACCGGGGACGGCGCGGGCCTCGTCGACGCCGTCCACCCGCTCCAGGCGCCCGGCCCGCTCGGGCAGCAGGAAGCGAATGGCGGCGTGCGGGCCGGGCCGGGCGTCGAGGTGGGGGGTGCGGCCGACGGCGGCCCGGAGCTGTGCGTCCAGGAGGCGGGTTCCGGTGGCGAGCCGGATCAGCTCGGGGATCATCCCTCCGGCGAGGCGTGGATTCACCTCGATGATCAGCGGCCCGGCCGGGGTGAGCCGGATCTCGGTGTGCGTGGGGCCCGTGCGGATCCCCGCGGCAGCCACCGCCGCGCGGGCGGCCCCTTCGAGGGCATCGGCCTCGGCCGGGGTGAGCCGGGCGGGGAACACATGCTGGTACTCGACGAACCAAGGCCGCCCGGTCACGCTCTTCTGCGTGATGCCGACGCAGGTCGTGCGGCCCTTCTCGGTGAACAGCTCGACGCTGAACTCGGGGGCGTCCACGTACTCTTCGACGAGCGCGGTGCGCGCGGTCGGTATGCCGCGCACGTTGACGCGGACGGCGAGCACCGTCTCGACGTGGGCGCGGACCTCGTCCTCGGTGTGGCACAGGCGTACGTTGTGAGAGCCGGAGTCGTCGGCGGGCTTGACTACACACGGCAGCCCGACCTGCGCCACCGCGTCCGCCGCCTCGGACGGGTCGGTCACGGCGGCGAACCTCGGCCCATCGACGCCGTGTTCGCGTAACCGGCGGCGCAGCCGCACCTTGTTGCGGCACACCGACACCGCGTCGACCGCGTTGCCGGGCAGCCCGAGCCAGCCGGTGAGGTCCGCCACGGCGGGCACGTAGAAGTCGCTCGTGGTGGTGATGCCGCCGATCTCCTCGCGGCGGAATCGGTCCTGCACGGTCGCGCGCAGCGCCCGCACGGAGTTGGTGTCGCACACCACGACCTCGCAGCCCGTCGCGTCCAGGCCCGCGTACCGGTCCGGCTCGCCGGTCAGCAGGACGGGGGCAAAGCCCATAGCGCGGGCCGTGGTGAGCGCGAGCATGCCGGTGCCCGTGGTGTTCGACTCGACGAACAGCAGGTGCTGCGCGGGCAGTTCGGCCGGGTTGGCGGGCACCGACGTGGACCAGGCGTCTACCACCCGCCCCGGGGGTACGGCCTCGGGCTCCGCCCTGGACGATAGGTCGAGGACCCGCCGGTCGGCCCAGTGCGCGTCGCTGTAGACGGTGTCGACGTAGCGGTCGCCGCGGTCCGGCAGGATGCCCACCACGCGGGCCCCGGCGGGCAGTTTGCGCGCCACATGCCCCAGGACCCGGTAGACGGAGCCCGAGGTGTTGCCGCCGAAAATCTGCTGTTCCGCGGCGAGGGCGCGGGTGGCCTCGAAGGCCTCCCGGTCGTTGAGCCAGTGGACCTCGTCGATGCCGCGGCGGTCCAGGTTCTTGGGCAGCAGGCTGTTGCCCAGGCCACTCTGCAGCCGCGCCGGCCGGTCGGGCTGGCTGAACAGGACACTGCCCACGGCGTCGACACCCACGACCTTCAGTCGGGGCAGCGTCTCGCGCAGCGCTCGCGCGGTGCCGCACAGCGAGCCCCCGCTGCCGACGGAGCCCACCAGGACGTCCACCGGGCCCAGCTCGTCGACGATCTCGGCGGCCAGGGTGCGGTACGCCCCCGGGTTGTCCGGGTTGCTGTACTGCTGCGGCCAGAACGCGCCGGGGAGCGTGGCCATCAGGCGTTCCAGCTCCTCCAGGCGGGCGCTCTGCCAGCCCTGGCTCGTCATGGTCTCGACGATGCGCAGCTCACAGCCGAGGGCGCGCAGCTTGGCGCGGGTGATGACGTCGATCCGCGGATCGGTGACGATGTGCACCGGGTGCCCCAGGGCACGCCCCACGAGGGCCACGCCGAGCGCCATCGTGCCGGAGGAGCTCTCCACGATGGGGGCGCCCTCCCGCAGCGCGCCGGTGCGGCGGGCCTCCCGGATGATGTGGCGCGCGACCCGGTCCTTCATCGCGAACGGGTTCTGCAGTTCGAGCTTGGCGTGGACCTCCACGTCCGGTACGGAGTCCATCCGCAGCAGCACGAGCGGGGTATGGCCGATCGCGTCGACCATGCTGGCGAAACGCATCATGAATTCCCTGACAGAGCTGCCGATTTGAGGGTCCGGGCCTCGGCCCCGGGCCCGCCGAGTCCGAGCGAGCGATAGTGGTGCACGGTGCCGGGGAGCCGTCGGCACGCGGCGGTGACGTGGTCGACGCGGGCGGCGTGGTCGCTGCCGCCCTCCGGCAGGAGGATGCCGAGCGTGGTGCCGCTGTGCGCCTGGGCGAGGCCGAGGCCGTCCACCTCGCGGCAGATGTTCAGCATGGGGGCGAAGTCGTCGCGCGGCAGATGCCGCAGGTTGAGCTGCGCGCTGCGGGTGGCCACCTCCCCGACCGCCCGGAGGTCCTGGGCGCGCACCGCGTCACGCAGGGTGCCGAGGAGGCGGCCGTACTCCTGCTTCTCCACGGCGCCGAAGTGCTTTTTGACGCGGTGGAACTCGACGGTGTCCACGATGCCGCCCAGGTCGTGGGCGACGATCGTGAGCGGCGGCAGCTGCCCGAGGCGTTCGCGC
The DNA here is from genome assembly GCF_053591935.1 of Streptomyces sp. NPDC002851. Lineage (NCBI taxonomy): Bacteria > Bacillati > Actinomycetota > Actinomycetes > Kitasatosporales > Streptomycetaceae > Streptomyces > Streptomyces sp. NPDC002851. Next base: position 62,896 of record NZ_JBSFUT010000041.1, read on the forward strand.
AGCCGCACCTCACGATGGTAGAAGGCCACAATGTCCGGATACATCACGCCGTCGGACGGCTCGATGCCGCGGATGAACGTCTCGATCTGCGTCTCGGTGAAGTGCCGCCCGAAGGCGTCGCCCAGGGCCCGGGCGGTGGCGACCAGGTCCGCCGAGGAGCTGGCGAGCCCCTTGCCCTCGGGCAGCGTGCTGGTCAGCTCCAGGGTGCCGCCGAAGCCGTACCCCAGATGCCGCAGGATGCGCTCGGCCAGCAGGCGGGACTTGCTCTTCCCGGCGGGATGGACTATCACCTCCGGGGCCGTGGTGTCCGGCCAGAATTCGGCGACGGACGCCAGCGTGATCGGGAAGGTGACCAGGAAGTCCCGGTCGTTCTCCGCCAGGACTCCCTGCAGAAGCTCCCCGAAGGTGCCGTTGGCGATCCCGATGCCCGAGCCGGAGGCCACGGGGCCGACGTTCGGGGCCCCGCCCGCCGTGCCGTCCACCGGACCACCGACCGGTTCTCGTGTGATCGGTACGTCAGTTGTCACGCGCGCACACTCTCCTCGTTCACTCGAGCTCGTCGACGGGTGCCGGTGACACCGCGGCCCAGGTCAGCGAGGGCCGACTCCGTCCGGCCGCGGCGCAGCCGCCACTCGTCCGCGAGGGCGTCGAGGCGCCGCTCGTGCGTCCGCAGCAGCGTGCGCACGGCATCCGGGTGCGCCGATCCGGACGACCGCTTGGCGTACAGCCCGGCCGTCACGTCGAAGACCCGGTCCAGCGCCTGCTCGGGACGGCGGAGGTCGACGCCCTGCTCCGCGGCGACGCGTCGCAGCAGCTCCGGGTCGGTCGCGTGCGGGGCGGCACCGCGGTCGAGGGCGGCCGTGATGTACCGGCCCGCGACGACCTGGGCCGTGCGCCAGGGGACGGCCTCGTGCAGGGTCAGGCGGTTGGCGAGCGTGAAGCCGCCGAGATACTCGCGCTCGCACGCCGTACGCATCCGCTCCTCGCGGAACTCGGCCCGTTCGAGGACCGCCGTGAACAGCCGGGTGAGGGACCGGGTGGCGTCGAACAGCGTCAGCAGGTGGGCACCGGCCTCCTTGGAGACCTCGACCGAATTGGAGTACGGGGTGTTGCGCTGCCCGAGCACCATGTCCAGGTGGCCGGAGACGAGGTGCGCTGTCCTGCCGCGGATGCGCTCCAGGACCGGGTAGTTCTTCTTCTGCGGCATCGCGGAGGAGATCCCGGACAGCTCGTCGGGCAGTTCCAGGAAGCCGTACGCGCCGCCGCCCCAGTTCATCAGGTCGGTGACGAACCGGCTCAGCGCCGAGCCGAGCAGCGACAGTTCGGCCGCGAGCTCCAGGGCCCAGTCGCGCGAGGCGACCGCGACCAGGGCATGCGGGCGCGGCGCGCGGAAGCCAAGGAGTGCCGCCATCCGGTCCCGGTCCCAGCCGATCTCCTGGCCCGCCATGGCGGCGCCGCCGAGCGGACACAGATCGACACCGTCGTACGTGGTGAGCAGGCGGCGCAGGCTGTGCGCCAGTTGCTCGACCAGTCCGGCGAAGTAGAAGCCGGGCGTGATGATCTGGGCCGGCTGCAGATGGGTGTGTCCGGGCATCGGCAGGTGGGCGGTGCGGTGCGCCAGACCGAGCGCGGCGCGCGCGAGGCCGAGCAGCGAGTCCGCCGCCGAGAGGGTCTGCCAGCGGCCGAACATCAGCTGGGCGCAGGCCTGGAAGTCGTTGCGGCTGCGGTCGACGTGCCAGGCGGGCACGGGAGCGGGCAGCTGCCCGTCGACGTACCGCTCGATGGCGAAGGCGATGTCGGACATGTTCTCGTCCGCGCGGGCCTCGATGTCCTCGGGCCGCAGCCGGGACAGGACGCCGAGCAGGGCGTCGGCCTGCTGTGCGGTGATGACTCCCATCCGCTCGTACTCGAGGGCGAACACCTTCTCCATCGCCACGTACCAGCGCAGTAGATGCGCCGACTCATGGCGGAACTGCGGCTCGAGCACTTCCTCGTCGAGCAGTTGCACCGGCCCCTGTGTGATGCGCCCGCTCATGGGCGTATCGGGGACCCGACGGTCATTCATTACTCCCCCCCTCGAGAACTTCCGCACCGACGCGCGTCCGCACACTGCAGCCCCCCGAGAGACACCGAAAGATAGCGAACGTTCTGTTTTGCTGTCGGGCAATATTCAAACCAGACCCAGCCACGCCCCTCAACAGGACGACCGGCCCCCGGCGCGACTTGGGCTTGTTGCCGAAGTCGCGCCGAGGCGAACGGGTTTCAGGGACGCGCGCAGGACCGCGTGATGATCTCCATGCTGCGGCCTTCCGGATCGCCGAAGTACCCGCCGAGACCGCCGAGCAGACGCTTGAACAGGCCGGGCTCGATGAGGCGCGACTCGGCGCGGTAGTCGGCGACGGCGAAGGCCACCGCCGAGCCGGCCCGCTGCGCGGGCGGCGGTGCAGCACGACCACGTGTCGTGCACACGTAGAGTTGGGGCATGACCCAGACGTTGATCGTCGAGCCGCTGGAGTACGCGTCGGAGCCACTGCCCGCTGGCCCCATCCGGGAGACCGAAGTGTGGCTGGTGCGCGCCGATGACCAGGCCACGGCCCATCTACTCAACGCCCAGGAGAAGAAGCGGGCCGCCGACTTCCGGTACACCCGCGACCGCCTCACCTACACCGCCGCGCATGGCGCCCTGCGCACCCTCCTCGGCGCCTACCTCGGGGAAGACCCGTCCCGCCTCACGTTCGTGCGCGAGCCGTGCCCGTGCTGCGGCGACCCGCACGGCCGCCCCGCCCTGCCCGGAGCCTCCGTGCACTTCTCCCTTTCTCGCACTCGTGACGTCGCCTTGCTCGGCTTCGCCCCCCACACCATCGGCGTCGACATCGAGGTGCTACCGGACTCGGCCGCTGTCGCCGACGTATCCGAGGTCCTGCACCCGCGCGAGCAGGAGGAACTGGCCGTCCTCGCACCGACCGAGCGCCGGTCCGCCTTCGCCCGCTGCTGGACCCGCAAAGAAGCCTGCCTGAAGGGAACCGGCGAAGGACTCGCGCGCGGCACGGCCGCGACCTATGTGAGTAGCGAGGCAAACCCTGCGCCGGTGCCGGGCTGGCGACTCGGCGACGTACGCGTGCCCGAGGGGTACGCCGCGGCCATCGCGGTTCGTGAAGACACTGGCCCGGCCGGGTATTCCAAGACCTCTTTGCGGCCTGGCGGTTGAAGGGACTGCAGGCCCTTCGTGAACAGGTGCCCGGGGTGCTTGCGCGGCATCAGCGCACGACGCGTTCGAACTCGCCGTGCCAGGCATCGAGCACCGCCGCATGGACGTCGACAACGTGCGTTCGACCCCGACGGCGCCACGCACCTGTCGCGCGGCGGGTGGTCTGCCACGATCGCCCCTTCGGCCGGTCCGTAGGGCGGCGGGTTGGTCAGGGGTTGAGGTCGATTACGCGGGCGGGTTTGCCTTCCCAGCGCTGGGGAGCTGTGGTGTCGACGTAGGCGCCGGCGGGTCTGTCCGGTCGCGCCGGTAGGGGACCGCAGTCGATGAGGGTGGCGCGGGCGGCCAACTGTGCGCCGGGTACGCCGGTGAACAGGGCGTTGTCGGTGAGGTTGATGCCGGCGTAGACGTCGCCGCGAGGCGTTCGGTGAGGTCTTTGAGCAGGTCGGCGGCTTCCGCGCCGGTGGCGGTGCGGGGGTTGAGCCGGTGGATCTCGTCGATCATCACTAGGACCTGTCCGGGTGATCACTCGTCCCGTTAGGGTGACTCGGCGGAGGGACCTGATGAGTGCTGTGGAGATGAGTCGCGCGGAAGCCGTCGCGCTCGTGCAGCGGATCATGCAAGCGGACTACGCCTCAGACGACGAGGTGGACGGCTGGCTGGACAGGCTCGGCAGAGCCCTGGCGTGCCCGTCCGTTCATGTCAGTGGCTTGATCTTCTGGCCGCCGGAGCGGGAGCTTTCGGCTGATGAGGTAGTCGATCAGGCCTTGGCGTATCGGCCAATCGCTTTGTGAGGTCGGGACTCAACTCCGAAGCCAGATGAGCAAAGCTGCGGTGGTTGCGGTGCCGAGGAAGACGTAGCCGCGCTTGTCATAGCGAGTGGCCACGGCCCGGGACTGCTTCAGCCTGTTGATCGCTCGTTCGACGGTGTTGCGCTTCTTGTACCGCGCTTCGTCGAAGCCGGGTGGCCGTCCGCCGCGTGAGCCTTTGCGCAGGCGGGCGGCCTGGCTATCGGACTTCTCCGGGATCGTGTGCCGGATGCCCCGGCGCCGCAGGTTCTCGCGGCACGGGCCATTGCTGTATCCCTTGTCGGCCGCGATGCTGTCGGGCTTCGTGCGGGGCCGGCCCGGACCGACCCGCGGAACGCGGATCTTCGCCAGCACCGTCTGGAACTGGGTGCAGTCCGCCCGCTGTCCGCCGGTGACGATCAGGGACAGCGGGCGGCAACGGCCGTCCGCGCTCAGGTGGAGTTTGCTGGTGAACCCGCCCCGCGAGCGGCCCAGGCCCTCACCACCTCCACCAGCCGGGCGAGCAGGCTTTGCCACGGTGTTTCGCCCTTGTGTTCTGCCGCTTCGGCCCCCTTTGACACGGGCGCCGCCGGTGGTTCCGTCCGGGCACCGGCCGCGTGCTGATTGGCCCGCACGATGGTGGAGTCCACCGAGATGTCCCAGTCGACCTCGCCCGCGGCGTCGCCAGCGGCCTGGACCTGCTGCAGCAGACGCTCCCACGTCCCGTCGGCCGACCACAGCCGGTGACGTTCATAGGCGGTCTTCCAGGGGGGGCCGAACCGCTCGGGAAGATCCCGCCACTGCACTCCGGTCCGTACCCGATGCAGGATCCCATCGATCACCTGTCGATGATCCCGCCATCGGCCGCAACGTCCATTGCTCACCGGCAGGAACGGCCGCAACCGTTCCCACTCGGCATCTGTCAGATCACCCCGCCCCATGCCCACAACAACGACCCAGGCATGGGGCGGTCACATGATCGCCCGGACAGGTTCTAGCTCCGCCGCCTGCGACACGCCTGCGACGAATACCCGCATGTCACTCACCGTCGATTCCGGAATGTGCCTGTGAATCCTGGGACGAGTTGACTCGCCCGCTGTGTGACATGGAGGGGGAGGGCAGTTGTGACATGGGAGGGGAGGGCGGCGGCGGGTGGTGCCCTGTGTCCCGCCCGCCGCGTGTACGCGGTTTCAGCCGCCGAGTACGGGCAGGGAGAGGCCGCAATCGACGGGCTTCGCGTGGGCGGGGTCGAGGGCGTTGCGTACGAGTTGGGCGGCGTTGGAGTCGTACACGAGCGACAGGTGCTCGGAGAGGTCGAGCGGGCAGATCTCCTGGATCAGGATGTTGCGGACCCTCGCGCCGGGACCCGCGGTCAGGAAGTTGTTCCGGTACGGGGTGGCGACCTCGTCGTGCCGGGTGGCGATCACTGTGTAGTGGACACCCGGCTGTGTGTCCCCGCCCCTGTCCAGCTTCCTGTTCATCGCGGAGCCGACCATCTGGTCCGACCATGCCTGGCCGACGACGGCGGACACGGTCGGGTCGAGGCCCAGCTTGTTGGTCAGCCTGCCGACGCCGGAGACGTCCGCACCATGGTTGGAAGGCGCCAGGGCAACGAGGCTGTGCACCTTGTTCCGCTCCGGATCCCTGGCATCCGTGCCGCCCTCGAACCGCAGATACCAGCGCGGCGTCGGACCGCCACCCTGGGAGTGCCCGACAATGTCGACCTGGCGCGCGCCGGTGGCCTTCAACACCCGGTCGACGTAACCGGCGACCTGCCGGGCGGAAGCCGGAATGGGCCCGGTGGCCTGGAACGGACTTCCCGACGGGCCGCCGTAGTTCGGGGCGAAGACGCAGTAGCCCTGCCGCTTCAGATACGGCGAGAGCATGCCCCAGCTGTTGAAACGGTTCCCCGCAGTGCCGTGCAGCAGCACGACCGGACGCGGATGCTCACGACTGGGCCGGCACCTCCAGTCGTTGGACCCCGCGGGCGACGCATCGGGATCCAGCAGCCCTCCGGCCCCCGCCAAGGGGACGTCGAGGAGCCGGGCCAGCGACCGAGGCGGCGGCTCGGGCCCGCCGGCCGCGACCGCCGCGCCCTGCAACACCCCGGTCAGCGCCAGGGTGAGCCCCGCACAGAGCGCGGCCCACCTGACGCGCAGCCGGTTCGACCGTCTCCGGGAAACATTCCGATCCGCCACGCGCCACTCCTCGCCTCAGGCCGGCCGAGCGCCGACGCGAAGATGATCGAGGAGCGGATCCACACAGTCCCCAACAGCCGCTCGCGGCACCACTTATGGAGCAGACCGCTTTCATCCGTCCAGCCCACGGGATTGACCGTCCGCGGGCGGCCGGTTTCTGGTGGACGATCCGTGGACGCGCTGCGGTCCACGGCCGAGTACCTGGCCACTCATCAAACAAATAGGTTCCGGTGGCCGCACCGCTACAACACACCGTCCGCCGCCAATCCCGCCTCGACAGTCCCATCGACTACCGACAGGCACTCGACGCACCATCAACTACGACGCCGCCAAGTCGAAGTCTCCCGAAGCGACAGGGATGACAGAAGTGGGCTGGTCCGAGGGCGCGCTTTGGCCGACAAGGGTGAGGACGCGCACGCGGCCGGCGAACGCCATACGGGGGAGCGCGGAACCGAGTTGCTGCTCGAGCCGGGCCCAGCTGGTCGTGTTCTGTTCGCGGGCGGTCTTCTTCAATGCGCCGCGAACGGCGGCAGCTGCGGATTCCAGTACGTGTGGCGCGAGTTCGCGGCGGGAGTGACGGTCGGCTGACGACTGCTTCCCCAGCTTCTTCTGCGGCTCTTTCGACTGGGAGAGCTTCTTGATGCAGAACCTGACCTCGTGCCACTTACCCGAGGAGAGCTCGCCGCCGGCGGATGCACGGCCACGACCAGCTCTGCGATCACGTTCCGTGTTTCGTCTTGGGTGAACCGGTGGCGGGTGCGCTGATGGAGGCGTGTCACTCCGCTGCCTTGCCGCAGACCGATCCGACACTGCAAGGGCCAGATGACGTTCCTTCCTGCATGAGACCTCCGTGGTCGTGCCTCAACAAGATGTGGAGCGACCCGGGCAGGGCCGCACCGCGGATGGGGAACGCGCGCACCAGAGCACAGCCTGACACTCCCGGCCCGGCCACCAACAGCCACGGCTCCTGCCGCACTTCGCCCTGCCGACGAAGCGCACATCGACCTCTTCCGGATCCACCACGACGCCATCCAAGAGCCACCCAGAAAACCTGCACAATGCGCAGGTCGCATCGGGACCCGCATGAGCGAGAGACACCCGGAATGCACGCGCTCAACTCGGCTCTGATGTAAAGCCATTGGGTGTCTGCGACACCCACGACCGCTGCGCCCGTTATGGCCTGCCGTTGGTGTTGGTTGTTGATGTTGTGTGTGGGCTGGGGTTTCGCGGGTTGGTTGGGTGATCTTCCGGCCGGGGTGGGCGGCTCCGGGGCCGGTAGGGCGGGTCTGTTCGTCGCGTGGGTTCTCGTTTTGTTGCTGTGACCTGCGGGGGACTGTGTTGTGCAGGTTGGCTGGGTGAAGTTCCCGTGTTTGTGCAGGTGTATCGGCGGGTCGTAAGGCAGTCGGGGAAGGCCCCTCTTTTTGCTGTCACGCTGCTGGGCTCGCGCGGTGTGGTCCTGGGGTGAGGCGGGTGAACAGGAGATCGCCCGGGATCGGTGCCAGACGCTCTAACTCGAGTTGCTGGGCGAGGTGTTGGAGGTAAACAGCGTGCTGCGTGTGGGGAAGGCCGTGCCCGGGGATGTGGGTGAGGGCGCGGGCGAGGATGACGGTTTCGGGATACGTGATGATCCTGCGGGCGAGGAGTGTGAGTGACGCGGTCCCGTCGTGACTGGGCAGGTGCTGGTTGGCCAAGGTCAGGCGCTTGAGCCGTTTGTTCCAGCGTCGGGCGCAGTGGTGCTGGTGGTCGTACCAGCGCGTGGTGACCGCTCGGGCCCAGGTGTAGGCGGTCCCGGCCTCTGGACGGTGGCGTAGTCGCTGGTGTTGTTGGTGTGCCCGGACCAGTTCGGGCAGGCCGCGAATGTTCAGGGTGCCGGGTAGGCGGTGATCGCTGCTGGCCTGCACATGCTTCACACAGACGAGCCGGTGTTCGGGGAGATGGGCCCAGGCAGTCGCTGTGGTGCCGTGACTGCGGGCCAGGACGCAGCTGGTACAGGCGCGTAGAGGGCGCAGGGCGGGGTCGGTGGGGTGCCATCGTGCGTATGGGGTGTTGTTGGCGCGTTGTGCTGGGCGGTCCGTGGCCGGTGCTGCGCCCTGGCCGAGGGCGCCTGTGCGGTGGTGCGGTGGGATGCGGGCCCAGGCAGCGAGGTGCCAGACGGCCAGTGTGTTGAGGCGGAGTTCGACGGCGGGCGCCGTGCCCGGCTGTCCGGTGTGGTTGATGTTGAGCCCGTCGAGGAGTTGGACCGTGCTGAGACCGTAGGTGTCGGCGAGGCGCTGCACATACGAGACGCTTGCCTCGAACGGCATAGGTCGCACCCGTGCGACTCCGGCCATGGGCAGGGGCGGCTGCACCGCGCACGGCGCCGGAAGCCGCAACGTATCGGGCCGTGATCTGGATGTCGTGGTGGGGCTCATCGTTCGCTGCGCCGTGGCCCGCCGCTTGCTTCAACACGCGTGTGCCTTCTGGTGGTTGGCGGGGTGCAGGGGCGGTAGTGCTCTTCGGCGAGGTGGTCCAGGCGCACGGCGTCCAGTGACGCCTTGGTGATGCGTTCGCTGCCATCGCAGATGGCGGTGAGCGCGGCTTGGCGGATGAGGCGGGAGAGGCTGCCGATCTTTCCGCCGGTACGCGCATGGAGATACGGGGCGAGGCGGGGCAGGCCGCCTGTCCGGTGTCGTTTCAGGTCGAGGGCCTGTTCCATCGCTGTGATGAGGTCTTTGAAGGGTTCCTGCCCACCGAGGCGGGCGGGGAAGGCGCCGCAGTCGATCAGGCTGGCGCGTCCGGCGAGTTGGGCGCCGCGGACTCCGGTGAACAGTTCGGTGCGCGTCACGTTGATCCCGGCGTACACGAACGTCGCGCCGATGCGTTCGGTGAGGTCTTTGAGGAGGTCGGCGGTCTCCGCGCCGGTGGTGGTGCGCGGGTTGAGCCGGTGGATCTCGTCGATCAACACCAGCTTCACGCCGGTTTTCGCGTAGGTGGCGCATACCGCGGTGGTGATCTGGGTCTGGGTCATGCGGGCGGTGACGGGAATGCCGAGGTAGCGGGCGAACTCCGCGGCGAGGGTTTTCGCGCTGGCGGCGGGCGGCACCAGGACGTAGGCGACCGGTACCGCGGCGATGTGGCCCGTATCGGGGTGGGGTTGGCGTGCGGTGTGGGCGAGGTGGCAGGCCCGGCCGACTTGGAGGAGTGCGGTGGTCTTGCCGGTGGTGGCGGGGCCGGTGACGATCAGGCTGGGGCGGGCGGTGGCCTGCTGGTGGCGCCCGAGGATCATCAGGGTGCGCACGTTGCGGGAGAGGGCGTCGATGGCGGGGGTGCGGACGGTGACGAACGCCGAGTGGTAGGCGAGGCGTTCGTCCCAACTCCGTGGCGGTGCATCGGCTGCCGGTGGGGCGGGTGGGGGAGCGGTGGCGAATGCCTCGAAGCCCTGCCAGGTGTTGAGCGCAGGTGGCTCGCCTGACAGCCAGAGGGCCTCCTCCTCGCTCACCACTGCTCGGCCTCCTGGTAGGCGTCATACAGGTCGAAGCCGCCGCTGGTGGTGCATGCGTCTGCCACCTCTCCACCGTCGTCGCCGTCAACACCGAGGTCGTCGAGGCTGTCGCCCCACTCCCACTCGGCGCCGTCTTCCGTAGCCTGCTCCGGCCTGGCATCCTCCGCACGTTTGGCGTCCGTATCCGCCGGTACACGGGGCAGTGCGGCATCGCCCTCGCTGCGGTCTTCATTGCGTGCCACGTCTCGGCTGCGTTTCCGCCCGGTCTTGTCCTTCATGACTCGCTGCTCGGGGATGTCCGGCGAGAACCGGATCGAGGACTCCATGTCGTGTGTGCCTGCCGCCGATGCCTGTCCGGTGCGGGCACAGCGCAGGACCTCATCGAGGGCGTCGGCGAGGTCGGCTTCGTGCTGCTCACGGCCAGCTCGCTGCTCCACGATCGTGTGGACGTGACGCCAGGTGTGTTCGTTGAACGGCTGGTGGACGTGGTCGCGGTGGATCCAGGGGATTTCGGCGAGTTGCCCATCAGGCAGGCGTACCCAGACCTGCCGCAGATCGTGGGGGTTGTGGTGGACTTCCCACTTGCCGCCGCGGGTGGTGATACCGGAGCCCTGGCCGCGGTGCTCGTTGAGCATCGCGTGGTCGTAGGTACGGTGGTTGAGGCGGATGCCGCGCTCGGTGATGGCCTGCCAGCGCACCGGCAGCAACTCAAGGTAGTCCCGCCCGGTCAGCGGCAGCGGCACGTACCCGCACACCCCCAGCAGCGCGGCCCACATCTCGTTCGGCGACAGCGCGGTCTTGGGCAGCATGGGGTGCCGCAGCGCTTCGTGAGGACGGTTCTGCCACCCGCAGACGATCCACTCATCCAGCAGCTCCCGCAACTGCCCCAGTGTCCAGCAGGCTTCGGCTTCTACGTTCTGCCCGCGCCGGGTCACGTTGGAGCCGGTGTAGCCGGCGACGTGCTGGGCGAAGAGCGTGTTGATCGCGCCGAAGGTCCGCTCCACCGTGCCCTTGGCGGTCGGCTGCCTCGGTGGGGCGGGCTACACACTCACCCCCAGGGTCTCGCACGCGGCCAGGAAGCCCTCGGAGACGAACACTTTGCCCCGGTCCACGACGATGGTCTCGGGCACCGCCACCGGCCGCGCCGCCGCGCCCTCCAACCGGGCATCCAGGGACAGCAGCCGCTCGTACGGCACCGCCGCATAGGCAAGCTGCAGACCCTTGCTCCAGCCGGGCCGAGCTGGATGGGACACGGCCATCTCGGCCAGCAGCAGCGCCGCGTCCACCGCTTTCGTACCCTCCGGCCGCAGCACGGCGGCCAGGATCGACCGCGTCGCCACGTCCACGGCGATCGTGAGCTCCGGCCGCGCCGCCCGTCCCCTCTCGTCGACGGCCATCACATCCAGCCGTGTGGTGTCGACCTGCACCATTTCACCCGGCCGCAGTGCCCTGGTCGGCGTGTACGGCCCCCCAGGCACCGTCGCGGTACGCGCCGGGCGCCCCGGCAGCTCCCGGGGATCGGCGAGCGCTTTCACCAGCCGGTTGAACGTCGACTCCTGCGGCACCTTCACCCCACCCCGCCCGTGCGCCTCTTCCAGGATCTGGCCGGTCAGCTCCCGCAGGCCCTTCAACGTCCCCTTGGACCGCCCCCGTTGACGCCGCAGCGCCTCCAGCACAGCGGCCACCACGCGCTCATCGCTGCGCCCCGTGGGACTCGAGGACCGCCGCGCCCGCCCGTCGACCAGCCCCAACAACCCCTGCTGCCGGTAGCGAGCCCGCATCCGCCGCACCGTGGCCGTGCTCACTCGCGTCCAGCCCAGTTCCGCCAACTCCTTGGCCTTGGCCTGCTCCCGCTCGGCCAGCGACCACCGTTCAGGATCGAACTGCGGCCGGGGCACACCCCCGCTGCCGGGCCCGTCGGGCAGCCCGGATTCGACCTCGCAAATGTGCCGTTGCCACGCCAACGCACGCTCCCGGGCCCGGACTTCGACCCCCTCGAACAGACCCCACTGCGGCACTCCGGGCGGCATCTCAGGCCGCACCAGCCGAAAGGACGGGTCGGCGAACAGGTGCGACAACAGCACCGAGGCGGTTGCTCCTGCCTCATCGACCAGCCGCACACTCTGGCCGATGATCCCGGCGATCTGCCACGTCACACCATCGAACACGACGTGCGCCCCGACCGTGGCCCGCCGTCCCCCCACGACCAGGCTCACCATGCCGCCTCCTTCCCAGCGCAGCCGGGGGCGACCATCACCTGCTCATGCAGCGGCGAATCGAGCGCCACCTCGAGCCGCCCCGCCCACAGCGCGTGATACACGACCGGCAGAACCGCGAGCGGATCCCCGACCGCGACCGCACCCTCGATCAGCGGCCGCGGCTGCGCGAAGGCCTCCAAGACCGCTTCCTCCAAGCCGTCTTGGCCGCGGTAGCGGGGGTGCCGGTAGCCGGCCAGCCACCGCACATTCGCCGCCACCACGGCATCGGGCGGCCCCAGCCGCCGATACCGCCACCCCACCTGCGCACACAACGCCTCCAGCACCGCCCCGGCCCGCTGCGCCCGTACCCCACCCGCATCCATGCCAGCGGGGCAGTCGGCCAGCAGCCCTGTCCCGTCCGCGTACCGGGCGAACACCTGAGGTATCCATGACCGCACCCGGCTGCGCGCATCGCGCCAGACCACCCGCACCGGCCGCCCCGCCAGCCCGGTGACCTGAGGGTCACGGTCGAGGATCATCAACTGCGTCAGCATGGCTGCCGAGCCGTGCGCCACACGGCGACCGGTCGTCGCCGACCACCACCAGCCCGGCCCCCACCGCTTGCCGGGCACGACCGGGAACGCGGACACCGGCGGGGCGTCCTCGAGCCGCACCTCGGCCACAGCCGCAGCCCAGGGCAGCTGCGATAACTGCCCCAGCTCATCCACGAACACCGCTTCCGCATCGCCGCGTTGCCTCACACCGGCAGCCAAGGACAGCGCGGATCCCCACGAGCCGGAATCCCACTGCGTCACTCCAACGAGCGACCACGCACTCCCGCCCGAGTAAGAACTGTGCTCCAGCCTGTCTAGCGAGCCGGCGCGGACGCCCCGGCCCTCGAGTCCGAGCGGCGGGCCAGCCACTGCCCGAGGTCGAACCCGCCTTGTGGCCGGTAGAGCACCCTCACACGGCGGCCGCGCCGCTGCGCACACACCCGGGCAAGCTCACCGCCGCCACTCGCCCTGGCCCTGCCCGCCTCGGCCAGGCGCCGCAGCTGCGCCGCCACTGACACGGGCTGGTGCTCCCGCTTCACCCACCACGGATCCTGCCCCCGGCCGCCAGGTACACCGACGCCGCGCCGCCGACGGACCACTGCACCCAACCACGCCCCGAGCGGCCCCGCGTAGTCGACCGCGGCCACTGGCCCTAGCCACGGCCGCCCCAGCCGCTCACCGAGCTCCCGGGCGAACAGCCCGTCGGGACGGCGAGCACGCGGACGCTCCGCACCGCTGTCACGCCATGCCAGTTCCTGCATCACCGGTCCGGCTGGTCATCCCTTCTGCATTTGCCGGGGCTGACTGGGGGGTTCATTGCCTACACATGACCGGGACCCAGCCGCGCATGCCTACAGAACAGCGGGGACTGCCTACACATCGCAGAGACAGGACACGTGGGGCGGGCCGGGTGTCCTGTCTCATCGAAGGTTGGGCAGTCTCATCGAGTTTGAGCGCGGTGGGTGTCGGCCGTCGTCAGCCTCGGGCGCATCGCCGGCTTCTTGTCGTAGCCGCGTGGTTGGGTGGCGGCAGCCTTCAGGGAGGACCACGTGACTGATCTCAAAGCGGAGCTGCACCGCAAGCTGCAGGCAGGACGGGCCGGTCTGCTCTCCAAGCTGGAGGGACTCACCGAATACGACATGCGCCGGCCCATGACACCCACTGCCACAAACCTGCTGGGCTTGGTCAAGCATCTGGCAGGCCTTGAGTACGGATACCTCGGCGAATCGTTCGATCGGCCGGCACCAGAGCCGCTGGCCTGGGTGGAGGACGGTTCAATCTGGGAAGGCGCAGACATGTGGGCCAGGCCCGATGAGTCCAGCAAATACATCATCGGGCTCTATCAACGTGCCTGCGCGCATGCCGACCGGACCATCACGGATCTCGCACTCGAAGCGCCGGGCCAGGTGCGGCACTGGCCCAACGACCGTCGAGCCACCACCTTGGGGGTGTTGCTCGTTCGCATGGTCTCCGAGACTGCCCAGCATGCTGGCCACGCCGACGTCCTCCGTGAGCTCATCGACGGTAAAGCCGGACCGGACCGCGACGACTTCGGCGACGATGCCAAGTGGCAGAAGTATCACGCCCGCATCCAGGCGGCGGCCGATGCCTTCGCCGAGAGCTCCCCCTAACCGTTCCCATGGGCGACATGGGCAGGTGAAGTAGTCCCGGCGCGCAATACCCGGCGCTAGCTGCACTCATCAGAGCAGCCACGGATCTTCACCGGCCGGGGCCGCTGAACAACGTCGCAGCTAACCGTGACCATCAGACGCCGGTCGGCACCCACCGCGCTCAAGCTTCGATGAGACTGCTCAACCTTCAATGAGACAGGACAGCGATGAGCCGCACGCCGCGCACAGTCTCTCCTGGCGGCATGTCACACGTAATGGCATTCTGCTCTAGATGCAGCCGTGCAGCGTCAGCGAGGCAGCCGTACCGTCCGTCCTGTTCTTGAGGGCTGCCGTTGGATAGCCCAGTCACGGTCTATGGCTCCTCGTTCCCGACAGCGTCGCCTCAAGTGTCATTCCCAACAACGACGACCAGACCGCGTTGTTCTACGGCGACCGGGCCGCCGACCTGGTGGATTGCGACGAGTACGAGGTCATCCGTTTTGTGGGCTGCGGAGGCTGCGCCGGAGGAGGGGCGCCGGCATCTTGACGCAGCCTGGCAGAACTGACTCCATGATCGGTTTCAACTACAGGTCAATGGCCCTGCGTTGCCCAATTCGCGTGTGGAATATTGGAGTTGTTAAATCGAAGAGACGGGGTGTCATAGGGGTTTATAGGTCTGGTTTGTGAGGGGCTTTCAGCGCAGGAAAGGGAAGCCAAAAACCGGGCCGCCCCGATCCTCCAGCCAGCTCCTAGGAATTCGCGGAGCGAATTCCGTCAGGCCGAATTGCGGAGCAATTCGAGCCCCGGCCAACGGAGTTGGCCGGAATTCCGGCGGAGCCGGAATCAGCCGCGCGGAGCGCGGCATCCCTCCCGCCGCGTAGCGGCGGCGCGTCGTGTCTGCGGAGCAGACCGCGCGGCATCCGGCCGTCCACGAAGACGTAACTGACATTGGGCGGCTGGCCGTTGAGCACGATCTGATAGATCG
>NZ_JBSFUT010000042.1:0-75454 GCF_053591935.1 Streptomyces sp. NPDC002851
CCGGGGCGCGGCGCAGATGCGGCACCACGAAGACCCACGCCTGGACGCGCAGCCGGTGCAGGAAGTCCGCGAGGTACGGGTTGCCGAACAGGCCGCTGAGCTCGCGCCAGAACCGCAGGTCGTACCCGATGAGCACATTCAGGTCACCGGCGCACGCGGCCCGCTGCGCCTCCTCGGCCCGGCGCTTCACGGAGACCAGCTGGTCGGCGAGGTGGCTCATGCCGCGCTCGGCGATGCCGCGGAACATGGACTCGGCGATGATGCTGCGGGCCTCGACCATGGAGCGGTAGTCGGCGACCGAGAACTCGTGCACGCGGAAGCCGCGGTGCTGCACGGAGTCGAGGAGCCCCTGCGCGGAGAGGTCGACCAGGGCCTCGCGGACCGGGGTCGCGGAGACGCCGTACTGCTCGGCTATCTCCTTGACGGTGAACTCCCGGCCGGGCTCGAGACGCCCGGCGAGCACTTCGTCGCGCAGCGCGTCCGCGATCTGCTGCCGCAGCGTGCTGCGCGTGACGGCGGGGCTCGCCGGACGGGCCGGGCCGGTGGCGGGGGCCGGGGCGGCCGGGCCTGCGGCGGGGGCGGCGTCGTTGCCGCGGGTGCCGCGCATGGGCGCTTCCCTCCCCCGTGTCGTGGTCGTCGGATGGTGGTGGGCCGGGGTCGTACGGCGGGCACGGTGCGCCCTCGTACGAACCCGTGTGGTCGTCCCGGCTCGCTGGTCATACGCGTCGGGTCATCGGGACACCCTAGCCCGCCCGGCGCGGGACGAGGTCCTGTCGTCAAACTCCCGCCACCCGGAGGGCGGCCCCGCCTCCGGAAACGCCGAGCGCCGGACGGGTGGCCTGGAGACCTCCCGTCCGGCGCCGGAAACGGTGCCGGAGTGGCGTTACACGGTGTGCTCGCCGGCCACCGACAGGGCCTCGTCCAGGATGGCGAGGCCCTCCTTCGCCTCCGCCTCCGTGATGGTGCAGGCGGGCACGGCGTGGGTGCGATTCATGTTGATGAAGGGCCACAGGCCGTTCTTCTTGCAGGCCGCGCCGAACGCCGCCATCGGGGCGTTCGCCTCGCCGCTCGCGTTGTACGGCACCAGGGGCTCGCGGGTCTCCTGGTTCCGTACCAGGTCGAGCGCCCAGAACGCGCCGAGCCCGCGCACCTCGCCCACCGACGGGTGCCGCTCGGCCAGCTCGCGCAGGCCCGGCCCGAGCACGTCGGTGCCGAGGCGGGCGGCCTGCTCGATGACGCCCTCCTCCTCCATGACGTTGATCGTGGCCACGGCGGCGGCGCAGGCCAGCGGGTGGCCGGAGTACGTCAGGCCGCCCGGGTAGGGCTTCTTCGCGAAGGTCTCGGCGATCTCGCCGGAGATGGCGACGCCGCCGAGCGGTACGTAGCCGGAGTTGACGCCCTTGGCGAAGGTCAGCAGGTCGGGCACGACGTCGAAGTGGTCGGCCGCGAACCACGCGCCCGTACGCCCGAACCCGGCCATCACCTCGTCGAGCACGAAGACGATGCCGTACCGGTCGCAGATCTCCCGGACCCCGGCCAGGTAACCCGGCGGCGGCACCATGATCCCGGCCGTGCCGGGGATCGTCTCCAGGACGATCGCGGCGATCGCGCCCGGGTTCTCGTACGCGATGGTGTCCTCGAGGTGCTGGAGCGCGCGGGCGCACTCCTCGTCCTCGGTGGTCGCGTAGAACGGCGAGCGGTACAGGAACGGCGCCCAGAAGTGCACGACCCCGGCGGTGCCGTTGTCGGAGCCCCAGCGGCGCGGGTCACCGGTGAGGTTGATCGCGGCGGCGGTGCCGCCGTGGTACGAGCGGTAGGCGCTGAGGATCTTGGGGCGGCCCGTGTGCAGCCGGGCCATCCGGACGGCGTTCTCGACGGCCTCGGCGCCGCCGTTGGTGAAGAAGATCTTGTCCAGGTCGCCGGGGGTGCGCTCGGCGATGAGGCGTGCGGCCTCGGAGCGCGCCTCGACGGCGAAGGCCGGGGCGAAGGTGGTCATCCGTCCGGCCTGCTCCTGGACGGCCGCGACGACCTTGGGGTGCTGGTAGCCGATGTTGGTGTAGACGAGGCCGCTGGTGAAGTCGAGGTAGCGCTTGCCCTCGTAGTCCCAGAAGTGGGCGCCCTCGGCGCCGGCCACGGCGAGCGGATCGATGAGCTCCTGTGCGGACCAGGAGTGGAACACATGCGCGCGGTCGGCAGCCTTGACGGCGGCCCCCTTCGCAGGGTCGGCAGGCGGAATCTGAGGGCTCAGGGGAGGCTGAGGGGTCATGTGCCGAGGGTAAGTGTCCGAGATCCGGACATTCCATCGGCGTCCTGTCTGTGGACAGGGGCGAGACGGGACAGTGTGTCGGGGTACGTCGGCCTGTCCGGGCGCCGTCCACGGTCGGGGCGTTTCAAGCCCCTAGGCCCGTCTCCGGTCTCGTCTCTAGTCGTCGTCCTCGTCTCTAGTCGTCGTCCTTGTCACGTACGGGCACCGCACCCGCCCGCCCCGACTCCCCGCACCGGATCGCGTACGTCAGGTCCTCGCCGTCGTCGCCGCCGGGCTCCAGCTCGATACGGGCGGACGGGGCGGGCCCCCGGGCGTACTCCTCGACCGAGTAGCCGTCGGTCGGGCTCCAGGACACCAGGTACACCGAGCCGTCGGCCCGGCACTCCGCGGTGGCGGTGCCGCCGGTGAAGCGGACGGTGGAGTGGTGCGGAGGCTTTGCGGGGTATGGCGACTCCGTGGGCTTCGGACCGGCCGCACCGGTGCCGGAAGGCGTCGGAGACCCGTGGCTCGGCCCCGCCGTCAGCGCCTCACGCACCGCCGTGTCGTCGAGCGGCCGGGCCCGCCCCCCGTCACCGTCGGAGCCCGCCAGGGACCACGCCCCGAGCCCGCCCGCGACCGTCACCGCCGCCGCCCACGCCGCGGTGACCGCCGCGCCGCGCCACCCACCACGCCACCTCATGGACCAAGCCTCCCGCACCGTTTCCTAACGCCCGGTTAAAGCCCGGACAAGGTGCGGCCGTCGCCACGGCGGAACGCCCCGCACCCCCTGCCGGGCCGCTGACCTCCCGCCCTACGGTGACTGCATGCCCCACCTACTGGTCATCGAGGACGACTCCCGGCTCCGCGGCGCCCTGGTGCGCGCCCTGCGCGACAAGGGGCACGCGGTGGCCACCGCGCCCACCGGCATGGCCGGTCTGGACGCCGCCGTGACCGACCGGCCCGACCTGGTGGTGCTCGATCTCGGTCTGCCGGACGTCGACGGGGCACAGGTCCTGCGCATGCTGCGGGCCGTCAGCGACATCCCGGTGATCGTGGCGACGGCACGGGACGAGGAGCCGGACATGGTGGCCCTCCTGGAGGCGGGCGCGGACGACTACATCGTGAAGCCGTTCGGCTCGGCCCAGCTGGACGCCCGGATCCGCGCGGTACTGCGCCGCAGCGGCGCCCCCGAGCCCGAGGAGCCGCTGCGCGTCGGCGGGCTGTGCGTCGACCCGGCGGCCCGCGAGGTCACCCTGGACGGCCGCGGGCTCGATCTGACGCCCCGCGAGTTCGACCTGCTCGCCCATCTCGCCCGGCGCGCGGGCCAGGTCGTCTCGCGGCGCGAGCTGCTCGCGGAGGTGTGGCAGCAGCCGCTCGGCGGCGCCGACAAGACCGTGGACGTCCATCTGTCCTGGCTGCGCCGGAAGTTGGGCGAGACGGCGCAGGAGCCGCGCTATCTGCACACCGTACGGACGGTGGGTGTGAAGCTGGCCCCACCAGGAGCGGACGCAGAGGCCGAAGAAGCCGCAGAGGCTGAAGAGCAGCGCCCTACCCCCGGAGGTGCCTGATGCGGCGCTGGCTGCTGCTGCTCACCGCCGCGACCACCGCCCTCGTCCTGGCCGCCCTGCTCGTACCGCTCGCCCTGCTCACCCGCAGCCACGCCGCCGACCGGGCCACGGCGGAGGCGACAGCGCGGGCGCAGTACGTGGCCTCCGGGGCGGGCACGATGATCGGCAGCGGTACGTCCACCGGGGACGAGGCGCGGCACGCCGCGGCCTCCTTCGTGGAGGGTGCCAACAGCCCCGGTGGGCCCGCCACATCCCTGATCCTCGCCGACGGCACCGCGCTCGGCGCGCCCGCGCGGGTCACGGACGCGGTCCGGCTCGCGCGCACGGGCCGGGCCTTCACCTACGCCCCGCCGGACGGCGGACGGACGGTCCTGGTGCCCGTGCAGGGCGCGCGGGGCGGCACGGCCGTCGTCCAAGTGGCGGTGAATTCACGGCAGTTGTACGACGGCATGCTGACCTCCTGGCTGACCTTCGCCGGGATCGGGGTGTGCCTGGTGCTGGCCGGGCTCCTGATCGCCGACCGGCTCGGCGCCCGGCTCGTGGGCTCCGCCCGCCGCCTGTCCGGCGTCGCCGAGCGGCTCTCCGCCGGGGACCTGGAGGCCCGGGCCGAGCCGCAGGGTCCGCCGGAACTGCGGCTCGTGGCCGGGGAGTTGAACCATCTGGCGGCCCGTATCGGGGAGCTCCTCGCGGCCGAGCGGGAGAACGCCGCCGACCTCGCCCACCGCCTCCGTACGCCGCTCGCCGCGCTGCGCCTGGACGCCGAGTGCCTGGGCGACGCCGACGGGGCCGAGCGGATCTGCGCCGGTGTCGAGGCCCTGGAGCAGCAGGTGGACGAGGTGATCCGGCGCGCGCGGCGGCCGCTGCACGACCGGACGCGGCACTCGGGCTCGCAGCGGGCCGACCTCGCGGCGGTCGCCCGGGAGCGGGCCGCGTTCTGGCTGCCGCTGGCGGAGGACCAGGGCCGGGAGGTACGGGTGGAGGTCCCGGACGGGCTCGTCCTGCCCGTCCCCGTACCCGAGGACGAACTGGCGGCGGCGGTCGACGCGTTGATCGGCAACGTACTCGACCACACGCCGCACGGGACCGGCTTCCGCGTGACCGTCACGGCCGCCCGGGACGCCGAGGCCGCCCAGCTCGGTCGGCCGGTCGTGGCCGAAGACGGCTGTCTCGTCGCGGCCGACGACGGCTGTCTCGTCGCGGCCGAAGGCGGCCGTCTCGTCGTGGCCGAAGGCGGCTGTCTTGTCGTGGCCGAAGGCGGCTGTCTTGTCGTGGCCGACGACGGTCCGGGGTTCCCGGTGGCGTACGCGGCCCAGCGGGGCCACAGCGCCGGGGGCTCGACGGGGCTCGGGCTCGACATCGTGCGGCGTACGGCCCAGGAGGCGGGCGGCGCGTTCGAGGTGAGCGGACCCGGGGAGCTGGGTGGCGCCCGGGTCACACTGACGCTCCCCGGCAACCGGCCGGAAACACCTCCCGCACCGGCCGCACCCACCGGTTGATCCCCAACTCCGGGCGCAGCACGGCGAACCCGCACGCGTACTTGGTGAACTCGGACGCCCGGAGCCCGAACCGGTGCAGCACCCGGTCGGCCTCGGTCAGCCGCCCCTTCGTCTTCGTCTCGACGAGGACGAGCCCACCGTCGGCCCGCGCCGAGCCGCCCCCAGCACTCCCGGCACCCCCAGCACCCCCGGCACCCCCAGCACCCCCAGCACCCCCGGCACCCCTGGCACCCCCGCCCGTCAGATCCCGCACCACGAGCCCCGCGTCGCACGTCACCCGCTGCCCGTCCGCCACGAACGTGGCCCGCAGATAGTCCGTCTGCAGCGAGGGCACCAGGCCCTCAGGCGCCTCGAGCCCGTACTCGGAGCGCAGCACACCCGCCAGGAAGCCGCGGCAGCCGTCGTCGAGCGCGTGCTCCGCCCCTTCGAGGCGCCGCCTCCGCTTCACCGTCTCCCCCAGCGGCCCCTTCAGCTTGATCTCGAACTGCCGCTCCCCGGAGTCCCGGTAGAGCCGTTCGCGGATCCGGAAGCGGAGGCGGCGGCCCTGCCGGGCGTCGTGGAAAGTGCGCAGGTCCGGGGTGTCGTAATAGACGGAGTGGTAGTCGAACCAGCGTCGGCCGTTGATGGTGAGCGCCCGGAACGGCCCGCTCGGCCGCCGCGGATCGGTGAGTAGCGCCGCGAACTCCTCGAACACCTCGACCGGCACGAGATAACTGTTGTCGAACCGGGCCAACAACTCGGCCCGCGCGAGGACTTCTGCGAGCGTGACGGGGTGCGCGGCGAGCGCGGCGCGCCCGATGGCACGTACGGCGGGATTCACGGAATCTCCTTCGAGGACGCACACGATCGGGTAAGTTGCCCGTCGTGCGGAGCGAGAACCAAACTCCGTACACGTGCTGATCGAGAACCAAGACAGCACAACCAGAGAGCTTTGCTCTACCAAACCGGGCAGGTTCCGTCCCGGCTGGTGTTGAGGGAGTAAGACCCTTTGAGGTGCTGCCTCGGGAGGCTTCCTGAGCCAGGAATCCCCCTGTTTCAGCTGGGGGAGGGTTCAAGCGAGTTCCTTGTAGGGATGCGGGCGGGTACGCGGGAGGTCCTGCGCGCCCGGCCCGACCCATCCTTCCGTCTCTTTCGGCTGCCGGAAACGCACTTCCAGGACCATCAAGTCCCGTACGTAGTCCACCTCCTGGACGGTCCAGCCGAGCGGTTCTCCAAGCCGCCGGGCCAGATCCGCGCGCAAAGCGGCCGGTTCGCGGTGCACCGCGTCGAGGGTGACGACCGCACGCCGGTCCCGGGCGAACAGCCGCGGGTGGTCGGCCGCGTACACGACCAGGAGCAGCACCCCGGCGAGCGCGGCGGCCGTACCGAGGGCGAGCCCGGGCAGGCCGCAGAGCAGGCCGAGCACGAGCGTCGTGAAGTAGTACGCGACCTCCTGGTGCTGCACGGTGTCCGACCGGAGGCGGATGATCGACAACACCCCGAACAGGCCGAACCCGAGCGCGAGTCCACCCCCGGCCCCGCCCGCCGTACCCCCGCGGGCGAGCGCCGCGACGACGGCGAACAGCGAGACGTTCAACGCCAGATACGCGGGGACGAGCTCGCGCCGACGGTGCCGTGGATAGAAGACCGCGAAGGCCAGCAGGGTCACGGCGATCAGATCGAGGCCGAGGTGGGCAGCGAGCATCGGCAGACTCTGAAGGTTCTCCATGCGCCGGAACGCTAGGAACGAACGGGTTAACACCGCCCCTACGACGGGTTAACGCACCCAGGGCACACATGGCGCCCGCCTCGGCGGCCCGACTCCGTCGGCCCGCTCTATGCTCGAAAGTGTCGGGATGAGGGGGTACGGACCATGGGGGCCTCGGAGTCACAGGAATCCACACCGTCAGAGTCGACGGAGTGGCTGAAGTACCGTGCGGGCGCGCGGAGTTCGACGCCGGACGAACGGAAGCCGGAAACGGATCCGGAGTCCTGGCCGTCACCCTGGGCCGCTCTGGAACCGGCCGACCCACGCGCGGCCGGTCCGTACGAACTCCTCGCCCGCCTCGGCGAGGGCGGCATGGGCCGCGTCTACCTGGCACGCCCCACGCGGCACGGGGACGCCCGGGACAGAGCCGCCCGAGACAAGGCCGCCCAAGACAAGGCCGCCCAGGACGAGTCCGCCCCAGGCATCGCACTCAAAGCCATCCGCCCCGAACTCGCCGACCACCCGGAGTTCCGCGCCCGCCTCCGGCACGGCGTGGCCGGGGCGCGGCGGGTGCCGGGGCCGTGGACGCCCCGGCTCGTCGACGCCGACCCGGACGCGCTGGTCCCCTGGGTGGCCACCGTCCGCATGCCGGGACCGTCCCTGGCCACGGTCGTCCGGTGCGCCGCGGCGCTCGGCCACGGCCCGCTGCCCGGTCCGGCGATACGTGTCCTCGCCGCCGGTCTGGCGTACGCCCTGCGCGACATCCACGCGGCCGGGCTCGTGCACCGCGCCCTCAAACCGTCCCACGTGCTGCTCACCGCCGAGGGGCCGCGCGTCATCGAGTCCGGGACCGCGGGCGCCCTGGAGACGGTCACCGATGGCGGCCTGACCCGCACGGGAACCCTGGTCGGCGCCCCCGGCTTCCTCGCCCCCGAGCAGATACGCGGCGAACCCGCCACCGAGGCCACCGACGTCTTCTCGCTCGGCTCGCTCCTCGCGTACGCCGCCACGGGCACGCCCCCGTTCGGCACTGTGTCCGAAACGGCCCAAGCGGCCCAAGCCGCCCAAGCGGCCCAAGCGGCCCAAGCCGCCCACGGGCCCGACCGGGCCGACGCGGCGCAAGCGGCGATGTTCCGCATAACCCAAGAGGAACCGGACCTGACCGAGGTGCCGGAGGCTGCACTGCGCGACCTCATACGGGCCTGCCTGGCGAAGGACCCCGGGGCCCGGCCGACGGTCGCGACGCTTCTGTCCCACACCGGCGCGGAGGAGCTCGTGCACGGCCACGGTCACCACGCCCGGATACGCGAGCCGTGGCTGCCGGACTGGCTGACGGATCAACTCCGTTCGTACGAGGCGGAGTCGGTCCCACAGGACAGCACCGACGGCAGCCACGGCGACGCCGCGGACCAACAGACACCCCCACACGCACAGCCCGACCCCGACGCCCCGGCCCCCCTGGGCTACGGCCACCCCTCCGGCACCACCGACCGGCCCGACGACCTCAACGGGCCGGACAAGCACCCGGCCCCGCACCTCCCCGGCCTCCCCGGCCTCCCCGGCCACCCCGGCCTCCCCGCACCGAGCTACCACACCCCGCTCTACGACCCGGCCCAGCTGGACCCGCCGCCCCGCCGCAATCGCCGGGTCACCGCGCTGCTGCTCGCGGTCGCGGCCGTCGTCCTCATCGGCGCCGGAGGCTCGGTGTACACGATGATGACCCGCGACCAGAGCCCGGCGGTCGACCAGCACGCGACCCCCGACTCCCCCTCGCCGACGGCCTCTTCGAGCCCGAGCGCCACCCCCAGCGAGAGCCCCAGCGGGAGCCCCGGCCGTGCCCCCAGCGGGAGCCCGACAAAATCGAACTGAACAACTCCCATACACCCCCCGAACCCCGCCCCCGCGCCCGCACACCCGTCCGATCCTGTCTCCGTGGACTGGTTGAACGCCGAAATCATCGTCGCGGTCGTCACGGCCCTGCTCAGCATGGCCGCCTCCACCGCTCTGCTGCTCTACGAGCGCCGCGTGCCGCGCCGCAAGCGCATCGGTTACCGCGTCCAGATGGACACGCCGATCGGCAGCAACAGCGGCAGTACCAACGCGGCCCGCCCGGACGGCCAGGACAACGTGCGCCTGGGCCTGTTCCACGAGGACCGCACGATGCGGGACGCGACCCTCGTACTCCTCCGGTTCGAGAACGACGGCTCGCAGAGCATCAGCATCGACGACTACACGGGCACCGAACCGTACGGCCTGACCGCCCAGTTCACCGGCCGCCAGGTGCACGGCATCTCGGTCACGCTGCCCGAGGGTGCCGAGCATCTGATGGGCCACTTCGCGCCGGGCCGCGGCCTGGGGCACCACGGCGAGACCCTGTACATCCCCCGCGTACGCCTCAACAGCGGCGAGTACTTCAAGATCCTCGTGCTGCTCCGCGGCGGCCACGTCGACGGCGACATCCACGTACGCGGCGGCCTCCAGGACGGCGAGCTGCACAAGAACCACAGCACCACGCCCGACGAGAAGCCGCCGCTGTTCAGCCGCCCGGCCCGCTGGCTGACGGCGCTCCTGATGGTCGGCGTCCTGCTCGTCACCACGCTCGTGATCGTGCAGGCGCAGCAGGACGCGCCGCCTCCGGTCGGCTGCGCGCGCGGCCGTCTGACGGTCGTCGGCTCGACGGCGTTCGGGCCGGTCGCGAGGGAGCTGGAGACGAAGTACGAGAAGGACTGCCCCGGTTCGGACATCGTGGTCGAGACCCGCGGCAGCTCGGCCGGAATCCTGGAACTGGCGCAGAAGGGCGAGGCGTCGAAGAGCTCCCCGCCCCTGGTGGCCCTCTCGGACGGCCCCAAGCCGCAGGGCCACCCGAGGCTGCGCGAGAACCGCCTGGCGATCTCGGCCTTCGCGATGGTCGTCAACGACACGGTGCCGGTGCGGAACCTCTCGCTCCGCGACCTCCGCCGCCTCTACCGCGGCGAGATCCGCGACTGGAAGGAACTGGGCGGCCCGTCGCTCCCGGTGGTCCTGGTGAGCCGTAACTCCAACTCCGGCACCCGCGTGGTCTTCCAGCGCCGCATCCTGGAGTCGTTCGAGCTCGCCGAATCGTCCGCCGACTGCCGCGAGCGCCCCGCCCGTTCCGCCCCCGTCTTCCGCTGCGAACTCGACTCCACGGACCAGGTCCTGGACGCGGTCGCCGACATCCCCGGCGCCATCGGCTACAGCGAGCTCCGCTCCACCACGACCCCGAAGGGCCTGCACCGCCTCAGCCTGGACGGCCACGCCCCACCGGCCGACGACCTGACGGACGTGGAGTACCCGTTCCGCGAGATCGAGTACGCCTACACCTACGGCCGCCCACCCGCCGACTCCCTGGCCTCCAGCTTCCTCAACTACGCCATGCGCGGCAACGGCCAGGACGTGGTCCGCATCCACGGCCACCTCCCCTGCTTCACCCCGGAGGGGTTGACGGCCTGCGCGGCTCAGTGAGCGGGGCACCGGGCCGCCAGCGCCTCACGGACCGCCGCCGCGCCCCTCAGAGCGGCCGCGACGAAGGTTCCTTCCTCGGCGGTACGGGGTGGCGGTGGCCGGAGCGCGTCGGGCATGGGGGCGGGGACGGGCGTCGGCGCGGGGGTGGGCGCCGGCACGGGGCGCTTACGTTCCAGGCGGTTCTTCAGCAAGCCAGCCGGGGAGTACACCGGAGTCGGCAGCCCCTCGGTGAGGGCGGCACGCACCGCCCCCGGCCCCACCCCGGCGGCGAACCACTCCTCGACGAGCGGCGCGAGCCGCACCACCTCCGCGACGCCGAGCCGCAGCCGCCGGTCGCGGCGCCCGAGCGACTGCAGCAACGCGGCCGCGCGGCCGGGGGGTGGTTCTTGTTCCCCGGTACTTTCTCCCAAGGGGAGCGAGCCCGAGGGCCCAGTGGGCTGCTCCCCGGAGGCCAGGTTTCGGCCATCTTCGGGTACGTCGGGCGCGCCGGGCTCGTCGTCGGGTTCACCGTCGGGTTCACCCTCACGGGGCTCGTCGTCGTACGGGGTGTCGAACACCTCGTACCGCGTGAAGAGCCGCCCGGTCTCGCGCTCCTTGTAGACGTCGCGCCGCAGATAACGGGCTTCCTCCAGCTCACGCAGCGCTCCGGCGATCCGGTGCCGCCCTTCCTTGCGCTGCTCGGCCAGCGAACGCACGCACGCGCGCGCCCCGTTGGGGAGGGAGAGGAGGTACATCAGTACGCCTGCCGCACACCACGAGATGCGTCGGTCACGGAGCAGAGCGTTGCCGAAGATGGAGAAATCGCGCACGGGCGCGGTACGGTAAATCCGCATCGGGAGGGTTCGACTCCTGGTGTCACGCCCCCGGATGTTGGCCCATCGCGGGGGCATCTCTATGTCTTGCTCGGTCGCGGCGACACTACGGCGGCGTCATATGCGCGATGCAAGTCAAGTCCCGTTATTTCAACCGTAGTTCACTCGCCAGAGTGACTAGCGCCGTGCGCAGCAGCAGTGTGTGGACGAAGCCGCCCTCGCCCGTCGGCCGATGGCGCCAACTGAGCGGCCAGGTCTGCCCGTTCAGCGCGGGAACCGGGATGTACGAGACGATCCCCGGCCCCGCCGCGAGGCGTGTGACGTACGGCGGCCAGGAGCGGTGCGCCGTACTCCCCGGCGCCACGAGGAAGTAGACCGAGCACCGCCCGTTCTCCTCGACCACGATCGGCCCGGGGTCACCGCCCGTCATCTTCTCCATCAGATCGGCCAAGCGCCGCCCGAGGACACCGTCGACCCGGATCGCGTCGAACTGGACGCCTGCCTTGCGCAGTTGGAACCCGGTGGCGGGGAGCCAACGTGGGGGTTGGTTGCTTTGTGCGTTCATGAGGTGAGTGTCAGTGGGGCGCGTTAGCGTTTTCCATAACTCTCCGTGGAGCGTTGAACACGGTTGAGGGGGCGTTGGGTTCAGTTGAACTTGGTTGAGACCGGTTGAGATCTGGTGGTGTTCGCAATGGCGCGAGCAGAGAACAAGACTGAAGTCGGAGTGGTGTCGCGGATCGTGAGCGACGTCGCGCGCATGATGCGCGAGATGCAGAACCTCTCCCAGGAGCAGGTGGGCAAGAAGGCGGGGTTCACGGGGGCGGCCGTGAGCGCAATGGAGACATGCGCGCAGCCCGCGAGCGACAAGATGCTGGAGAATCTGGAGCCTGTGATTGGGGCGGGGTACGGGTTCTTCGAGCGGGCGCGGGAGTACGTACGGCTGGAGAAGTACCCAGCCCAGTTCCAAAGCTTCGCGCCACTAGAGCAAAAGGCGCTCACGATCAGTTCGTACCAGACCATGGCGGTCGACGGCCTGTTCCAGACAGAGGAGTACGCACACTCCCAGATCAGCGGAAACTTCCCGCCGCTCAAAGCGGAGCGCGTCGACGAACTCGTTGCTGCCCGTATGGAGCGCAAGTCGCTCTTCGACCGCGAGCCTGTTGCGTGGCTGGAGCTGATCCTGGACGAGGCAGTTCTCAAGCGTGGCATCGGCAGCCGCGAGATCATGCGGCGGCAGCTACACCATCTCGTCGAATGCAGCGAGCGGCAAAACGTTGTGGTGCAGGTGCTGCCGCTGTGCCAGGGCTTCAACGGGAAGAACTCAGGGACACCGGGCCCGATGAAGCTGGTTGAGACCCTGGACAACGCCCGCCTGGTCTACCTAGAACCCCAGGACGAAAGCATGCTGATCAGCACTCCCGCAAAGGTGAGTGCGTACGCACACAGGTATGCGAAGATCCGGGCACAGGCCCTGGGCACGCAAGAGTCACTGGGCCTCATCAGACGGTTGGCAGGAGAGCTGAAGTGACCGGCACTTTGCGGTGGTTCAAGTCCAGCTACAGCACCAGCACAGGCGGCGACTGCGTCGAAGTAGCCCAAGAACACAGCGAGTTGGGGGCGGTCCACATCCGCGACTCCAAGCACCCCGAGCTCCCCCACCTCACTGTCCCGCCCGGGGCCTGGGATACCTTCCTCGCGTGGACCCGCTGACCCCACAAGACCCGTACTCCATAGGCCCCTACCGCCTCCTCTCACGCCTCGGCGCGGGCGGCATGGGCCGGGTGTACCTCGCGCGCTCCGAGGGCGGGCGCACCGTCGCCGTGAAGGTGGTGCAGGACGAGTTCGCCCAGAACCCTGAATTCCGGCGGAGATTCGCGCTCGAAGTGGCCGCCGCGCGGCGGGTGGGCGGGCGTTGGACGGCCCCCGTCCTCGACGCGG
This sequence comes from Streptomyces sp. NPDC002851, assembly GCF_053591935.1. Taxonomy (NCBI): domain Bacteria; kingdom Bacillati; phylum Actinomycetota; class Actinomycetes; order Kitasatosporales; family Streptomycetaceae; genus Streptomyces; species Streptomyces sp. NPDC002851. The sequence continues at coordinate 13,230 of NZ_JBSFUT010000042.1, forward strand.
ACACGGACGCGGCGACGCCGTGGGTCGCGACCGGGTACGTACCCGGGCCGGATCTGCACTCCGTCGTCGCCAGGGACCACGGCCCGCTGCCCGAGCGGTCGGTACGGGCCCTCGCGAACGGCCTCGCGCACGCCCTGCAGACCATCCACGGCGCCGCGCTCATCCACCGCGACCTGAAGCCGTCGAACGTACTGCTCACCATCGACGGGCCACGCGTCATCGACTTCGGCATCGCGCGGGCCCTGGACAGCGTGGCCGACGGGATCCGGACCTCCACCGGGGCGGTCATCGGCTCCCCGGGGTTCATGTCGCCGGAGCAAGTGCGCGGGCAGCGGCTCACGCCCGCGTCGGATGTGTTCTGCCTGGGCTCGGTGCTCGCGTACGCCGCCACCGGGCGGATGCCTTTCGGTACGGCGGACAGCGGTCTGCACGCCGTGATGTTCCGGATCGCGGAGGAGGAGCCGGACCTCACGGGCGTACCGGCCGGGGTGGTGGAGCTCGTACGGGCGTGCCTGGCGAAGGCGCCGGAGCAACGCCCGTCCGTGGCCGCGCTGTTGGAGTGGACACCGGACGCGGAGATCCGTCCCGGCGTCCCCTGGCTCCCCGGCCCGCTGCTCGCCCAACTCGGCTCGCACGCGGCCCGGCTCCTCGACGCGGACGCCCCCGCGCACGCGGACGCGTACGCCCGTACGCGCACGCCCGAACCCGCCCCGACACAGGCCCCCGGCACCCCACCCCCGGTTCACATCGCACCGACGCAGGGCGCGGCGCAGCACACGGGCGGCACCCGGCGACGGAGCGCCCGCGTCGCCGTCTACGCGGCCATGGCCGCCGTCATCCTGGCGGCGGGCGGTTTCGCGGCGATGACCCAGCTAGGCGACGAACTGGGAGGTGAGCCGGGAAGCGGCGACGGCAACAAGACCACCGGCTCCGGCGGAGGCGGAAGCGGAAGCGGAAGCGGCTCCGGGCCCACGGAACCCGCGGCCGGGAACTTCGGCGGCACGTGGGAGGGCCTGGTCCAGCGCACCGACAGCTCCGTGTCGGACGAGCACGAGTTTCTGCGGATCAGGGTCGACGGGAGGGGCGGGCCGGGCATGAAGGCGGCCGCCTTCACGTACCTGACCAAGGACGCGTACTGCAAGGTCGACGCGACGTTCGGCGCGAAGCGCGGGAACACGATGACGCTCACCTCGTACAAGGTCGTGAAGCAGGTACGCCACAAGGACTCGACGAGCAGCTGCAACCTGTCCCGCTCGAAGGCGCTGACCCTCTCGGGCGGCGAACTGCGGTGGTCGATGGGCGACCGGACCGCCGAACTGAAGCGGACTCCGCCGAAGCGGCAGCCCATCCACGCGAAGTTCCTCGGCACCTGGAAGTCGGAGACCCAGGGCACGTTGACGATCAAGCAGGGCCCGGCGGGCACGAGGGTCGCCAAGTACACCGGCTGGTCCATCGACTACCGCTGCAACGGCAGCGCGGAACTGGTCTCCGCCACGAAGAACACGGTGACCCTGAGCCCCCTGGAACTCGCCCCCACGACCCCGAAGAACATCGGCTGCCCCCACAGCGTCCCGGAGACCATCACCTGGAAGTCGGCCGACGAACTGGAGCTGCGCTACCCGGAGAGCATCTCGGTACGGCTGACGCGCGCGGGGTGACTCAGCAGACGTAGTTCTTCAAGGGCTCGGTGTCAAGGGTGATACCGACGGGGTCAGGCAGGACGGCGGCCTCACCAAAGGGAACGACATCCTGATGTCGGTATCGGCCCAGGTCGGTGTCCGAGTTGGTGTGGACGACGACCACGCACTCGTCCCGGTCGATGAGCAGGTAGAGCGGGATACCCGCAGCCGCATAAGCAGCGGGCTTCTCCTTTCGGTCGCGACGGTCGGTGTCCGAGTCGTACGAAGTGACCTCGACGACCATCAGTACGCCGTCGGCATCGGACCAATCACCCTGGTGCCCTGCGAAGTGACCATCAGGAGCCAGGATTCCGTCCGGCTTGGCACGGCCGCTTCGGTACTGCTCCACCTTCAGGCCACGATCCGGCGCGTACATCCAGAGATCGGGGCGGTGCTGCATGCAGAGCTTCTGCAGCCACTTGACGATCTCCATGTGATCCCCGTCCGGCACTGCCTTTACCTCGATCCGTCCGTTGATGAACTCCAACGTGACGGTCTCGGGCGCAGTGGAGGCGAGTTCCTCGAACTCTTCCACCGACATCTGAGACGTGCGCTCTGCCATAACCGTCATGTTGCACTCCCCTCCTGAGAGACGCCAGTGTCGCCGGACACAAGCAAGGGGTGGGTCGCTTTCCGGAGCGACCCACCCCTTCGAGTGAACGTGCGAGAAACCGCAGACAAGCGCAGGTCAGAGGAACGAGTTGATCTCGATCGTCTCGTCCCGGCCCGGGCCCACGCCGATCGCGGAGATCGGGGCGCCGGACATGTCCTCCAGGGCCTTCACGTACGCCTGGGCGTTCTTGGGGAGGTCCGCGAAGGTCTTTGCCTTCGTGATGTCCTCGGACCAGCCCGGGAGGTACTCGTAGACCGGCTTCGCGTGGTGGAAGTCGGTCTGGGAGTACGGGAGTTCCTCGACCCGCTTGCCGTCGATCTCGTAGGCCACGCAGACCGGGATCTGCTCCCAGCCGGTCAGGACGTCGAGCTTCGTCAGGAAGAAGTCGGTCAGGCCGTTCACGCGCGTCGCGTAGCGGGCGATGACCGCGTCGAACCAGCCGCAGCGGCGGTCCCGGCCGGTGGTCACACCGCGCTCGTGGCCGATGCTGCGCAGCGCCTCGCCGTCCTCGTCGAAGAGCTCGGTCGGGAACGGGCCCGCGCCGACGCGGGTCGTGTACGCCTTCAAGATGCCGATGACGCGGCTGATCTTCGTCGGGCCCACGCCCGCGCCCGTGCAGGCGCCGCCGGAGGTGGGGTTCGACGACGTCACGAAGGGGTACGTGCCGTGGTCCACATCCAGGAGCGTGCCCTGGCCGCCCTCGAAGAGGACGACCTTGCCGTCGTCGATGGCGTTGTTCAGGAGCAGCGTCGTGTCGGCGACGTACGGCTTGATCTGCTCCGCGTACGTCAGCATCTCCTCGACGATCTTGTCCGCCTCGATCGCGCGGCGGTTGAAGACCTTCGTCAGGAGCTGGTTCTTGGTGTCGAGGGCCGCCTCGACCTTCTGGTGCAGGATCGACTCGTCGTAGAGGTCCTGGACCCGGATGCCGACCCGGTTGATCTTGTCGGCATACGTCGGGCCGATGCCGCGGCCCGTCGTGCCGATCTTGCGCTTGCCGAGGAAGCGTTCCGTGACCTTGTCGACGGTGACGTTGTACGGCGTGATCAGATGGGCGTTGCCGCTGATCAGGAGCTTGGACGTGTCGACGCCGCGCTCGTTCAGGCCGCTCAGCTCGGAGAGCAGGACTGCCGGGTCGACGACCACGCCGTTACCGATCACGGGCGTACAACCGGGCGAGAGGATGCCGGAGGGGAGCAGGTGGAGCGCATACTTCTGGTCGCCTACGACAACCGTATGGCCGGCGTTGTTGCCGCCCTGGTAGCGCACCACATAGTCGACGGAGCCACCGAGCAGGTCGGTGGCCTTTCCCTTGCCCTCGTCACCCCACTGAGCACCGAGCAGCACAAGTGCGGGCACAGGCGTACACCCCTTCCGGGCGGGGCATGTCCAAGGCCAGGGGCGTGCACGGCTGCGCACACCGCGACCCTCGTTGGCCGCACCCGTCGGACCGGTGCCCCGGTATAGACGAAGCCCCTGGCGCAATAGCGCAAGGGGCTCTTGCACAAAGATGCTACCCGAGGAAGGACCGAGGTGTCGGCTCCGGAGCCCGCCGCGACCAGCGCCAAGCCGCTGCAGCCGCTACTGGTGGTCATCGACCCTCTTGCCCGCCGCAGTGACGGGGAGTCCGTCAGAATCGCGAAAGACGTGCTCAGCGCGGGCGGCGGCGCCGCCGGTCACGGGCAGCCCGTCAAGGTCTGCCTGCCGGACGGGCCCGAGGAATTCGCCCGCGCACTGGCCCGCCGGGGCTCGCGCCGCCCCGTGGTCATCGGCGACGACCGGGCCCTGATGCGGGCCGTGACCGCGCTGCACCGCGAGCGGGAGCTGGCCGACGCGGTGCTCTCCGTGGTCCCGGTCGGCCCCACGACCACGCTCACCCGGGCGCTCGGGGTGCCCGCGGGCGCGGTGGCGGCGGCGCGCGCGGCGCTCGACGGGGTGCCGCGGCGGCTCGACCTGCTCGTGGACGACAGTGACGGGGTGGTGCTCGGGCGCCTGGGCATTCCGTCGCCGGGGGCCGCCGCCGCGTCGCCGCCCGCCGAGGAATCCGACGGGGCGGAGGATCCCCGGGGGCCCTGGTGGGGGGCGCCGCTGCGCACCTGCCAGTCCCTGGTGCGGACCCTGGTACGGCCCGCGGCACCGCCCGCCGCCCGCTGGGGGACCGGCCCGTACCGGCTGCGCGTCGAGGTGGACGGCGTGACGCTGGTGGATCTGGACCAGCCGGTGGAGACCGTCTCGGTCCTGCCGGGCCGGGACGGGCTCGCGCGCGTGGAGGTGCGGCCCGCGTCGGTGGGCGCGGAGGCCACGCCGGTACGGGCCCGGGCCCGCTCGGTCACGGTGTCGGGGGCGGACTTCCGGTACCGGGCGGACGCGGCGACCTGCGGTCCGGTACGGACGCGGACCTGGGCGGTGCGGGCGGGGGCTTGGGAGCTCGTGGTGCCTTCTGACTAGCCGGAGGCTCTGGGTCTGGCTGCCTAGCCGGAGGTGCTGGATTTGGCCTGCTGACGCTCACGCCATTTCTCCATGATCCCTGGCAGCTCCTCCCGCAGGAACTCCAGGAACTCCGCCGTCTCCAGGAGCCGCTGGCCAGCCGGGGTGTCCTGGCCGAGGTGTGCGACGCCCTCGTGCATGGTGGCGGCCCAGCGCTTGAGGATGTAGTCGCGGTTGGTCATCGCCTCGTACCACTGGTTGTGCGTGACCCGGTATCGCTCGCGCCGTGAGCCCGGCTCGCGCTCGCGGTGGACCATGTTGACCTGGCTGAGGTAGCGGATCGCGCCGGAGACGGCCGCCGGGCTGACCTTCAGCCGCTCGCCCAGCTGGGCGGCGGTGAGCACGCCCTCGTCGGAGGTCATCAGGGCGGCGAAGACCCGGGACGGCATCCGCGTCATGCCTGCTTCCACCATCTGGGCGGCGAAAGTCTCGACGAAGCGCGAGACGACCGCCTCGTCCCGTCCGTACTCGTTCTGTTCAGCGTGCTCAGCGTGCTCAGCCATGACTCCGATCATCTCCCCTGGTCACCGGCCTAGCGCCGAGTTTATACGCTTCCTTAACTTCACAAATTTCTGAACGAAGCGTAATTTCGAAATCATGACGAAGGCAAACCGCGCCATTGAAGTATCCGGACTGCACAAGTCCTTCGGACGGACCCACGCGCTCGACGGCCTCGACCTCGACGTCGAGGCCGGCGAGGTCCACGGCTTCCTCGGGCCCAACGGCGCCGGGAAGTCCACCACCATCCGCGTCCTGCTCGGGCTGCTCCGCGCCGACTCCGGCGCCGCCCAGCTGCTCGGCAAGGACCCCTGGCACGAGGCGGTCGAGCTGCACCGACGGCTCGCCTATGTCCCCGGCGACGTAGAACTGTGGCCGAACCTGACCGGCGGCGAGGCCATCGACCTGCTCTCGCGACTGCGCGGCGGACTGAACAAGACGCGCCGTGACGAGCTGATCGAACGCTTCGACCTCGACCCGACCAAGAAGGGGCGGGCGTACTCGAAGGGCAACCGGCAGAAGGTCGCCATCGTCGCCGCGCTCGCCTCCGACGCCGAGCTGCTGCTCCTCGACGAGCCGACGGCCGGGCTCGACCCCCTCATGGAGGTGGTCTTCCAGGACGTCATCGGCGAGGCCAAGGCCGCGGGCAAGACCGTGCTGCTCTCCAGCCACATCCTGGCGCAGGTCGAGAAGCTCTGTGACCGGGTGAGCATCATCCGGCTCGGCAGGATCGTGCAGTCGGGCACGCTCACCGAGATGCGGCACCTGACCCGCACCACGGTCGAGGCCGAGACCGCGCGACCGGCCACCGGGCTCGACGCGCTGCCCGGCGTGCACCAGCTGAGCACCGACGGGGCGCGGGTGCGGTTCGCCGTCGATGGCACCGAACTCGACACCGTACTCAAGAAGTTGACCTCGTTCGGGATCCGCTCCCTGGTCAGCCACCCGCCGACGCTCGAAGAGCTGATGCTCCGCCACTACGGCGACGAGCTCGCCCAGAACGGTCACGGCAACGGCCGCGGCAGCAGCCGTACGGCCAAGAAGGAAGAAGTGCGATGAGCGGCACAAGCACCGGCGCAAGCACCCGCACCGGCACCGCCGCCAAGACCCCCGCACCCGCCACCGGGCGGACCGTCGCGGGCGGCAACGCCCTTGCCGGGACCCGCACCCTGATCCGGTTCGCACTGCGCCGCGACCGCGTCCGGCTGCCCGTGTGGATCCTCGCCCTGTTCATCGGCACCGTCAGCACGGCCAACAGCTACACGACGCTGTACGCCGAACCCGAGCAGCGCGACTCGGTCGTCAGGAGCATGGACAGCCCGGCCGGGCTCGCCATGACCGGTCCGCGCCACTACCTCGACGACTACAACTTCGGCGCCATGATGGGCCACCAGATGCTCGGCTTCATGGCCGTCATGGTCGGCCTGATGAGCGTCCTGATCATCACCCGGCACACCCGCGCCGAGGAGGAGACCGGCCGCGCCGAGCTGCTCCGCTCCACGGTCGTCGGCCGCCACGCGCACCTCGCGGCCGCCCTGACGGTGGCCGTGCTCGCCAACCTCGTCCTCGCGCTGCTCCTGGCCTTGGGCCTCGGCGGCCTGGGCGCCGAGGGCATCGACTCCGGCGGCTCGCTGCTCTACGGCGCCACGCACTTCGCGATCGGCCTCGTCTTCGCCGCGGTCGCCGCGGTCACCGCGCAGATCACGGCCCACACGCGCGGCGCCACCGGCATGGCGCTCGCCGCCATCGGCCTCGCCTACGTGCTGCGCGCCTCCGGCGACGCGGGCGGCGACAACGGCGCCCTCCTGTCCTGGCTCTCGCCGATCGGCTGGATCCAGCAGACGTACGTGTACGTCGACAACCGGTGGTGGCCGCTGCTGCTCTGCCTGGGCCTCGCGGCGCTCTGCGCCACGGCCGGGTTCGTGCTCTCCACCCGGCGGGACGTGGGCGCGGGCCTGCGCGCCGAGCGCCTCGGCCGCGCGACCGCGACGCACGCCCTGACCCGCCCGTTCGGCTTCGCGCTCCGGCTGCACCGCGGCATGCTCATCGGCTTCGGCGTGGGCCTGTTCGTGATGGGCGCGATGTACGGCTCGATCCTCGGGGACGCCGAGGACATGCTGAAGAACATCGACCAGATCCAGGAGGCCCTGCAGCGGGTCGGCGGCGCCACGGTCGCGGAGTCCTTCGCGTCGATGGTGATGATCGTCCTGACGGTGGTGGCGGCGGTGTACGTCGTCATGGCGGCCCTGCGGCCGCGCGCCGAGGAGACCGCGGGCCGCGCCGAACCCCTGCTCTCCACCGGGCTCTCCCGGGACCGCTGGGTCGGCAGCCACGTGACGGTGGCGATGCTCGGCGGCACGGTGCTGCTGCTCGCGGCCGGGCTGGGCATCGGCGTCGCGGGCGCGGCGTCGACCGGCGACGGCGGGCTCGTGCTCCGGCTGGCCGGCTCAGCGCTCGCGTACGCGCCCGCGCTGTGGGTGACGGTCGGAGTCGCGGTGGCGCTCTTCGGCTGGTTCCCGCGCGCCAGCGCCATGGCGTGGGTCGTCCCGGTGTACGCCTTCGTGGTCGGCTACCTGGGCGAGCTGCTCCAATTCCCCTCCTGGATGGACAACTTGTCCCCCTTCGGCCACGTACCGCAGCTCCCGGCTGCCGACCTGACCTGGACACCGCTGCTGCTCCTGACGGCGGTCGCGGCGGGGCTGACCTGGCTGGGGCTCGCGGGGTTCCGACGACGGGACTTGGAGCTGAAGTGACCCGGGCGTGACTCGGGGCAGACCCGTCATATGAACCCCTGAACCCCCGTCATACCTGAGAGCTACGCGGCAGGTGGGCTCTCGCGCGGGACGTGCGCGACACAGCGGCGTTCCTAGCTTTCTCTTCGTGGCCGAGCGGCCGGAACGTCCGGCCGCTCGGCCGGGAAGAGGGGGACCCACCCATGACGGACCGCCGCATGCCGTGGCCGCGGCTGCGCCGCACCGCGCTCGCCGCGCTGATCGCGGCCGCGATCGTGGTGCCGCTCTCCGGGGCCGTCCGCCCCGCCGTCCCCGCGCCCGAACCCGTGCGGCTCGCCGCCTCCGCGGGCCTCGCGGAGCGGTACGCCGCCCACCGCGCGAACGCCGCGCAGGCCGCCCGCCTCGCCGAGCGGGCCGGGGTCACCGGCCGGGCGGCCACCCTGCGGGCGATGGCCCGGCCCACGCGGCGGTTCCTGGAGTTCGACGCGCGCGGCGCGGGGCGTACCGCCGAGGTCTGGGGAGACCTGCGCCGCGCCGAACGGATCGCGGTCCTCGTGCCCGGCTCCGACACCGGCCTCGACACCTACGCCCGCTTCCGCCGCGGCGCCCAGGCCCTGTACGACCAGTCCCTGCACGACCGGGCCGGGCCACGGCTCGCGGTGGTCGCCTGGCTCGGGTACGAGACGCCCGGCACCGTCGCCCCGGAGACGCTCACCACCGGGCGCGCCGAGGACGCCGCCGTACAACTGACGCGGTTCGTAGGGGCGTTGCCGGGGGCACAGCCCGTCGCGCTGCTCTGTCATTCGTACGGGTCCGTGGTGTGCGGGCGGGCCGCCCCCGGGCTCGGCGGGCGGGTCCAGGACATCGCCGTGTACGGCAGCCCGGGCACCGGCGTCGACCACGCCCGTGACCTGCGCACCCGGGCCCGGGTCTGGGCCGGGCGCGGGGCCGGTGACTGGATCGGCGACGTACCGTTCACGCGGCTCGAACTCTTCGGCACCACCGTCGGGTTCGGCGCCGATCCGGTCGGCGCGGGCTTCGGGGCCCGGGTCTTCCCCGCGGGCGACGGCGGACACAGCGACTACCTGGAGCCGGGCTCGGTGGCACTGCACAGCCTCGCCCGGATCGCGCTGGGGTCCGTCCCGCAGGAGGCCGCGCATGCGTGATGTTCTCGCCCGCGTACGGCAGGCGGCGCGGCGGATCGATGCCGCGACGCCCGCCTCCCGGGACCGTTCCGTCGACGCGCTGCGCGCCCTCGCGATCCTCGGGGTCGTGCTCGGGCACTGGCTCGTCACCGCGCTGGTCGACGATGGTGCCGCGCTGCACGGCGCCAGCCCGCTGCAGCACCTGCCCCAACTGGCCCCGGTGTCCTGGGCGTTCCAGACGCTGGCCGTGTTCTTCCTGGTGGGCGGGCAGGTCGCGGCCCAGGGGTACGCCGCGGCGCGGGCGCGCGGGGTGGCGTACCGGCACTGGCTCGCCGCCCGGATGGCCCGGCTGTTCCGGCCGGTGGCCGCGCTGCTCGGCCTGTGGGCGGTGGCCACCGCCGGGCTGCTCGCGTCGGGCACGGAGCTCGACACCGTACGCACCCTGCTCAAGCTGGTTCTCTCGCCGCTGTGGTTCCTGCTGGTGTTCGCCGGGCTCACGGTCCTGACGCCGCTGGTGGCCCGGCTGCACCCGCTGTGGCCGCTGGCCGTGGTGCTCCACGTGGACCTGCTGCGCTTCGGGTTCGACTTCGAGTGGGACGGCGGGCCCGGGTGGGTGCGGGACCTGGGGTTCGTGAACGTCCTCGCGGGCTGGCTGGTGCCGTACTGCCTGGGTGCGGCGGTGGCCCGGGGCACGCTAAAGAGACACCGCCCAGGCTCGCGGTCCGTGGCGTGGGTGCTGTTCGCCGGGGGTGCCGGGGTGACGGCGGGCCTGGTGGTGTGGGGCGGCTACCCCGCGTCGATGGTCGGGGTGCCCGGCGCCGCGGTGTCCAACCTCTCCCCGCCGACCCTGGCGGCCGTCACGTTCGGGCTCGCGCAGTGCGGGCTTGCGCTGCTGCTCACCGGGGTGCTGCGGCGGGCGCTGCGCCGGCCGCTCGCCTGGGCGGCGGTGGCCGTGGTCAACCTGTCCGCCCTGACGATCTTCCTCTGGCACCAGACGGCGCTGCTCGCCGTGACCGCCTCCGGGTTGCTCGCGGGCCGGGGCGGCCCGCTGCCCGGTCTGCACACGGTGCCGGACGGGCCCGCCTGGGTCCTGGCCCGGCTCGCCTGGCTGCCGGTGTTCGCGCTGGCGTTGGGGGTCTGCTGGGCGGCGTTCCGGCGCGTCGAGCAGCGAGCGGGGGCGCGGCGGGGCGGGGGGACGGTTGTCGTACGCAGGCACATTCCCGAACACGGCCTAAGCTCGGATCGGCCCACGAGGGCCACCGGGGCGGGGGAAGCGTGACGAACACGATGAAGATGAAAACGGGGACGCGCACGAACACCCAAGCGCAGGGCCAAGCGCTGGGCCACGCGCTGCGCGCCCTGCGCCACGACCTGCTCACCCTGCACCGCGACCCGATGCCGCCGCTCACCTGGCCCCGCTGGCTCCGCCGACTCCCTCACGTCCTGTACACCCTGATCGCCCTGGACCTCGGCATCGTCAACGCCCTCACGACGTTGGAGAGCGAACGCCTCCCTCCGGGCGCGGTATGGCTGCTCGCCGCCCTGCACGCGGGCGCGGTCGTCCTCGCTCTGCTCCGCCCCGTCGCCGCCTGGTGGCTGGGCCTGGCCGCCGGGCTCGGCCTGGCCCTGCTGATCGCCGATCAGCCAACGTACAGCGGCATCCCGTGGCCGTGGACCGGCTTCGGCGTCGCCCTCCAGTGCGTCGTACTGCTGCTGCTTGCGCTGCGCGTACCGGCCAGGGCCACCGCCCTCGCGGTCACGGTCACGGCGGCACTCACGTACCTCGTGTCCGCGACGGTGCACGTCGACGGGGCGCATGGCCTCGCCTACGACTCCTCGCTCGCCGTCGTCCTGTTCGCCGTGGCGGCGGGCATCGGCGCGATCCTGCGCTGGGGGCGCGAGGCCCGTACGAAGCTCACGGCACAAGAAACCCTGACCGCCGAGGAACGGGCCCGACGCACTCTCCTGGAGGAGCGCAGCCGGATCGCCCGCGAACTGCACGACGTGGTCGCCCACCACATGTCCGTGATCTCCATCCAGGCCCAGGTCGCCCCGCACCTGGTGACGGACCCGCCGGAGGAACTCACCGAGAACCTCGCCGGGATCCGGGCCAACGCGGTGGACGCGCTCACCGAACTGCGCCGGGTGCTCGGCGTGCTGCGCGCGGACCTCGGCGCGGAGGGCGCGGACGGCGGCGCCCCGATCGCCCCGCAGCCGACCCTCGCCCAGCTGGGAGCGCTGCTCGACAACACCCGCGCGGCCGGGCTGACGGTGACGGACCGGTGCACCGGCCTCGACCGACCGCTGCCGCCCGGCGTGGAGCTCTCCGCGTTCCGTATCGTGCAGGAGGCACTGAGCAACGCGCTGCGGCACGCGCCCGGCTGCGACGTACGCGTGGAGGTCGCACGCGCCCAAAGCGGCCTGCGGGTCCGGGTCCTGAACAGTCGCCCGACCCGCGCCACGGCCGCCTCGCCCGGCGCGGGCCACGGGCTGCTCGGCATGCGCGAGCGGGCCGCGATGCTCGGCGGCGAACTCGCGACGGGACCGACCCCCGAGGGCGGCTACGAGGTGACGGCATTCCTGCCGCTGGAGCCACGGGAGGGCACCGCATGACGACGACCGCCGACGGCATGCCTCCGATCCGCGTACTCATCGCCGACGACCAGATGATGGTCCGCCAGGGCTTCACCGTGCTACTCAACGCCGAGACCGGCATCGAGGTGGTCGGACAGGCCGTCGACGGTCTGGACGCGGTCGCCCGTACCGCCGAACTCGCCCCCGACGTCGTCCTGATGGACATCCGTATGCCGGAGCTGAGCGGAATCGAGGCGACGCGCCGCATCACACGGGCGGACGGGAACGGGGCCGGGGCCGGGGCGAAAGTGCTGGTCCTGACCACCTTCGACCTCGACGAGTACGTCTACGAGGCCCTGCGCGCCGGTGCCTCCGGGTTTCTGCTCAAGGACGCGTCGGCGAGCCAACTCGCAGAGGCGGTAAGGGTGGTGGCGGCCGGGGACGCGCTGCTCGCGCCGGGCATCACCAAGCGCCTGATCGCGGAGTTCTCCCAGCTCGGCGCTCCGCGCGCGCCCACCCGTACCCGCTTGGAGGGCCTGACCGGGCGGGAGACGGAGGTACTCGCGCTGATCGCCCAGGGCTTGTCGAACGCGGAGATCGCGGAGCGGCTCGTGGTGGCCGAGCAGACGGTGAAGACCCATGTGGGCCGGATGCTGGTCAAGTTGGGCCTGCGGGACCGTACCCAGGCGGCGGTCTTCGCGTACGAGACGGGCTTGGTACGCCCGACCGGCTACTGACGGGACCGGGGGCTGAGTCGCCCCTTCAGAACGCCAACTGCGCGATCTCCTCCGCCACCACCGCGCACGCGTCCGCCGAAGGGTCGATCAGCGGAAAGTGGCCGACGCCCTCGAGGAGCGTGAGGCCCACCACCTCGCCCGCCCGGGCCGCCGCGTCCGCGAAGCCCTCCGCGACGGCGGGCGGCACCACGATGTCGTCACGGCCCTGCACCAGCGCCGTGGCGATGCCCGTGGGCAGCAGCAGCGACGGGTCGGCGAGGGCCCGGCGCTCCTCGAACCGGTCCTCGCCGCCGAGGAGTTGGACCGACGCCCCGGCGCAGACGTCGAGCTCGACCGCGCACCCGAAGTCCGCGATCGGGGCGAGCGCGACCACGCCGCGCAGCGGGGTCGGCCGCGCCAGATGCCACGGCGCGTCCTCGGGCAGCACATGCCGGGCCGCGGCCCACAGCGCCAGCTGACCGCCCGCCGAGTGCCCGGTCAGGACCGTGCGGCGCGGGTCGGCCTGCGGCAGGTGTACGGGAAGCAGCTTCGGCAGCGCGTCCAGGGCGGCGGCCACGTCGTCGAAGGTCTCCGGCCAGCGCCCGGCCACCGGCGCGTCCGCGTTCTGGTGCGGCACCAGGCTGCCCCGCCGGTACTCGACGTTGGCCACGGCGAAGCCCCTGCGGGCCAGGAAGTCCGCGAACGGGCTGAGGTGCATCCGGTCGTACGGGGCCCGCCAGGCCCCGCCGTGCAGCGCGACGACGAGCGGGGCGGGCGTGCGGGCCGCGCCCCGTGGCGCGTAGAAGTCGACCACCTGGTCGGGGTGTGCGCCGTAGGAGGCGGTGGCGTCGGGAGCGACCGGCGGGTGCCCGAACGCCGACTCGGCCTCCGCGGCATCACGGGCGACGGCGTCGTCCGACATAGGCTGACCGCCTTTCCGGGAGTGGGAGTTGGGGAGCCGGGGAGTTGGCGGAAGCGCCCGAGGGGCCGGGACCGACCCCCCCGGGCGCTCCACCACATTCAAGATCCGCCGGACGCTATCAGCCGAGGACTTCCCTGAGCACCCGGGCGGCCCGCTCCACCTCCGCGTAACTCACATAGAGCGGGGTGAATCCGAACCGCAGCACGTCCGGCGCGCGGTAGTCGCCCACCACGCCGCGCGCGATGAGCTCACCCATCACGGCCTCGGCCCCCTCGCAGCGCAGCGCCACCTGGCTGCCGCGCTCGGCGTGGGCCGCGGGGGTCAGCGAAGTGACCCGGCCCGCGGGCACGTACGCCTCGACGCACTCCAGGAAGAAGTCCGTCAGGGCAAGGGACTTGGCGCGTACCGCCTCGACCGACACCCCGTCCCACACCTCGAGGGCCGCCTCCAGGGCGAGCATCGAGAGGATGTCCGGCGTGCCGACCCGGCCACGCAGCGCACCGCCCGCGGGCTCGTACGCGGGCCGCATCCCGAACGGGTCGGCGTGCGAGTTCCAGCCCGGCAGCGGCGAATCGAAGGCCCCCTGGTGGCGTTCGGCGACATAGAGGTACGCGGGCGAACCCGGGCCGCCGTTCAGGAACTTGTACGTACAGCCGACCGCCAGGTCGACCCCGTGCGCGTCGAGCCCGACGGGCAGCGCGCCCGCGCTGTGGCACAGGTCCCAGATCGCGAGCGCCCCGGCGTCCCGTATCGCCGCCGTGATGCCGGGCAGGTCGTGCAGGCGCCCGGTGCGGTAGTCGACATGGTTGACGAGTACGGCGGCCGTGCGCGGGCCCACCGCCGCGGCGAGGTCACCCGGGGCGAGGGGGCGCAGCGTGCAGCCGGTGAGCCGGGCCGCGGACCGGGCGATATAGCCGTCCGTGGGGAACGTCGCCTCGTCGACCAGGATCTCGTCCCGCCCGTTGCCGGGCCCACCGGCCAGACGTACCGCGCCCACAACCGCCTTGAAAACATTGATACTTGTGGAGTCCCCGACCACGATCTGGCCGGGCGCGGCGCCCACGAGCGGCGCGATCCGGTCCCCGATCCGCTCGGGCGCGGTCCACCAGCCGGACTCCGTCCAGGAGCGGATCCGCAGCTCGCCCCACTCGCGGCGGACCACGTCCTCGACCCGCCCCGGCACGGCACGCGGCAGCGCGCCGAGCGAGTTCCCGTCCAGGTACACACCCGCGGCGTCAGCCGCATGATCAGACGCAGTATCGAGGACGAACTGCTCACGCAGCTTGGCCAGTTCGTCCGCGGTGTCGAGCGCCGCCGCCTTCGCTGCCTTCTCCGCCTCCGCTGCCTTCTTGGCATTCGTCTCAGACATGGCTGCGCGCCGTCCACAGCTCGGGGAACACGTTCTTCGTCGCGCGCTTCTCCAGCCAGGCGACCCCGGCCGAGCCGCCGGTACCGGCCTTGCTGCCCATCGCGCGCCGCGTCGCCACCAGGTGGTCGTTACGCCAGCGCCACACCAGCTCGGCGACGTCCGTCAGCGCCTCCCCGAGCCGGGCGAGTTCGGCGTACTCGTCGCTCTCCTCGGCCGCGTACACGGCGGTCCACACCGCCTCGACCTCGGGCGAGGGCTCGTACCGCTGGGACACATCGCGGTTCAGGACCCCGGCCGGTACGCCGTGGCCGCGCCGGGCGAGCAGCCGGAGCACCTCGTCGTACAGGCTCGGCTCGTGCAGCGCCTTCTCCAGCTCGGTGTGGACGCGGGGCGCGGCCCGGTGCGGCACGAGCATGGACGCGGACTTCTCGCCGAGCAGGAACTCCAGCCGCCGGTACATCGCGGACTGGAAGCCGGAGCCCTCGCCGAGGGCGGAGCGGTACGCGTTGAACTGGCCGGGGGTCAGCTGACCCAGCGGCCGCCAGGAGGCGTTCAGGGCCTCCAGTTCCCGCACGGAGCGCTTGAGCGCCGCCATGGCGGTGGGCACGTCGTCCCGGCGCAGGGCGCGGGACGCGGTCTCCCACTCGTGCACGATGACGGTGAACCAGAGCTCCATCACCTGCGTGGTGACGAGGAAGACCATCTCTCCTGGGTCGTCGGAGAGGGGGTGCTGGAGATGCGTGAGGACGTCGGCCTGGACGTAGTCCTCGTACGGGGTGGTGCCTGCGAAGTCGAGGTGCGGGGCCTCGGCCGTCTCGGCGGCGCCCCCTCCGGTTACCTCGTGGGACATCGCTGTCTCCTTGAACGAACTCCGGGTAGCGGTCCGCCCCTGCCGATGCCGGCACGGGGGCCCCGGTCCCCACCCGCATCTTCCGCAACACGCCCCGGTTCGAGCAAGCGCCGCCCCAGGCGTATACCCAGGGCAGCGCTCGCGTCGCTTCAGGCGTCAGCCCAGCGTGTCCGCGGCTTCCTGGGACGACTCCCGCAGGAACGTCGAGCAGCGCTCGTACTCCTCGGTCTCGCCGATCTCCCGCGCGGCCCGAGCCAAAGCGTGCAGCGCGCGCAGGAACCCGCGGTTCGGCTCGTGCCCCCAGGGGATCGGCCCGTGGCCCTTCCATCCGGCCCGGCGCAGCGCGTCCAGGCCGCGGTGGTAGCCGGTACGGGCGTACGCGTACGACTCGACGGTCCGGCCGCCCGCGAAGGCGTCGTCGGCGAGCAGCGCCCAGGCGAGCGAGGACGTCGGGTACTTCGCGGCGACATCCGCGGGTGCGGCTCCGCCCGCGAGCAGCTCGCGGGGCTCGGGCTCGTCGGGCAGGTGGGTCGGGGGCGGTCCCCCGAGCAGGTTCTCGTGAATCGACATGGCCCCAGTCTGCCTCGTCGGGGAACGGCGAAGGGCCCGGGTTCACCGTGGAGAACCCGGGCCCTGAAGCCGTACGAGGGCGACGTACCGCTTACTTCAGCTTGGTGCCGGTCGAGCGCAGCGACGTGCACGCCTCCGTGACGCGCTGGGCCATGCTCGCCTCGGCCAGCTTGCCCCAGGTGCGCGGGTCGTACGTCTTCTTGTTGCCGACCTCGCCGTCGACCTTCAGGACGCCGTCGTAGTTCTGGAACATGTGCGCCGCGACGGGGCGCGTGAAGGCGTACTGGGTGTCGGTGTCGAGGTTCATCTTCACGACGCCGTTCTCCAGGGCCGTGGCGATCTCCTCGGCCGTCGAGCCGGAGCCGCCGTGGAAGACGAAGTCGAACGGAGACGCCTTGCCGTACTTCTCGCCGACGCCCTGCTGGAGGTCCTTGAGCAGCTCGGGGCGGAGCACGACGTTGCCCGGCTTGTACACGCCGTGCACGTTGCCGAAGGAGGCGGCGAGCAGGTAGCGGCCCTTCTCGCCGAGGCCGAGCGCCTCAGCCGTACGAATGGCGTCGTCGACCGTCGTGTACAGCTCGTCGTTGATCTCGTGCGAGACGCCGTCCTCCTCACCACCGGTGGGAGTGATCTCGACCTCGAGGATGATCTTCGCGTTGCGGGCCTTCTCCAGGAGCTCCTGGCCGATGGCGAGGTTGTCCGCGAGCTTCTCGGCCGAGCCGTCCCACATGTGCGACTGGAACAGCGGGTTCTCGCCCTTGGCCACGCGCTCGGCGGAGATGTCGAGCAGCGGGCGGACGTACCCGTCGAGCTTGTCCTTCGGGCAGTGGTCGGTGTGCAGGGCGACGGTGATGTCGTACTTCTTGGCGACGATGTGCGCGAACTCGGCGAGCGCGACCGCGCCGGTCACCATGTCCTTGTTGTGCTGGCCGCCGAGGAACTCCGCACCACCCGTGGAGATCTGGATGATGCCGTCGCTCTCCGCCTCGGCGAAGCCGCGCAGCGCCGCGTGCAGAGTCTGCGAAGAGGTCACGTTGATGGCGGGGTAGGCGAACTTGCCTGCCTTCGCCCGGTCGAGCATCTCGTTGTAGACCTCGGGGGTTGCGATGGGCATCTGTCCGCTCCTTGTGATGTGCGGGTGTGGGTTTCTTGGCCCTGACCGGAGGGCCCCTCGCCACGGTGGGCTTCGCCGCCGTCGGCGCGAGGGAGCGACGTCATCGTCGACCCCATCTTTCCAGACTCGGCGGATTGCTCCAGCCGGTGCACGACGGGACACGACGGCTCCCGGCCAGGACTCGCCGGAACCCGCCGGAACCCGCCGGGAGGCTCAGTCGAGGCCCAGGTCCTCCTTCGAGTACGCGAAGACGTACGGCAGACCCGCATCGGCGATCTTCTCCGCCGCCCCGGTGTTCCGGTCCACGATGGTCGCCACCGCGACGACCTCGGCACCCGCCTCGCGCAGCGCCTCCACGGCGGTGAGCACGGAGCCGCCGGTGGTGGAGGTGTCCTCCACGGCGAGGACGCGGCGGCCCTTGACCTCGGCTCCCTCGATCCGCCGCTGAAGGCCGTGCGCCTTGCCCGCCTTGCGTACGACAAAGGCGTCCAGGGTCGTACCGCGAGCGGCGGAGGCGTGCAACATCGAGGTGGCGACCGGGTCGGCGCCGAGGGTCAGACCGCCCACCGCGTCGTAGTCGAACTCCGCGGTCAGATCGAGCATGACCTGACCGACCAGCGGCGCTGCCACGCCGTCCAGGGTGATCCGCCTCAGGTCGACGTAGTAGTCGGCCTCCTTGCCGGAGGAGAGCGTCACCTTGCCGTGCACCACGGCCTTGTCCTTGATCTGCTGCAGCAGCTCGCCGCGTACGTCACTCATGGCCGCCAGCTTACGGGCGCCGCCGCGGCCGCCTCACAGCCGCCGCCACGACCAGGTCATCTCGGCCTCGAGCGGCTCGATCGGGGTGACCAGGCGCGGGTGCGTGTTCAGACCGTTGGGCGGACCGGTCTGCGGCTCCACACAGACCGCCTCGGGCTGCTCGTCGTAGATCACCACCCACTGCTCCCGGCTCGCCACCTTCAGCTCGAGCTGCCCGGGCCAGGTGAGCGTGACGTCGACGCCGTCGGGCATCCCGAAGCAGTCGTCCCAGGGGCCCGGCTGTACGTCGACGCGCTTGCCGGTGGGGAGATGGTTCTCGCCGCGCTGCTCCTGCCAGGCGGCGTCGAAGGCGAGGTGTACGTCCGCGCCGTCCGCCTTGCCGTCTGCGGCATCGTCGGCGAGGCGCCGGTTGAACCAGGGGTGCCAGCCGAGCTGCGCCGGGAACGACTCCTCGTACGTCTCGATGCCCATCCGGACGGTGAGCCGGTCCGGGGCCAGCTCGAAGGTCTGGGTGACCCGGCCGCTGAACGGCCAGGGCTCGATCAGGTCGTACGTGAACGCCGCCTCGGTCTCCGTACGGCTCGCCCGGCGCCAGGCCCGGTCGCGGACGGTGCCGTGGATGGCGTGCGGGGGGTTGTTGACGGGCAGCTGGTAGCTCGTGCCGCCGTTGCGGAACCGGCCGTTCTCGGTCCGGCCGCACCACGGGGCCATCGGGAAGCTGCCGTAGCGGTCGCCTTGGCGCAGCACCTCGGTGCCGCCGATC
This sequence comes from Streptomyces sp. NPDC002851, assembly GCF_053591935.1. Classification (NCBI taxonomy): domain Bacteria; kingdom Bacillati; phylum Actinomycetota; class Actinomycetes; order Kitasatosporales; family Streptomycetaceae; genus Streptomyces; species Streptomyces sp. NPDC002851. Next base: position 32,021 of record NZ_JBSFUT010000042.1, read on the forward strand.
CGCAGGCTGCCGATGCGACAGCCGTTCGCGCCCTGCACGGTCAGCTCGGCGTCACCGGCGATCAGGGTCGTCAGGGTGGAGGTGTCCTGTGTCGTCACGTACTCGACCCTACTGACGTGCTGCCGGAGGCCAGGTCCTGGCGTCGGACTCGCGCCGTCGCGGGCCACCTTCGCGGGCTCCCCTCACGGGCTCCCTTCGCGAGCTACCTGCGGCGGCGCAGGACCCGGCCCACGACGATCGCGGAGGCGACGACGAGTGCGGCGGCGGGGGCCGCCCAGCGCAGGGTGTCGGAGGCCGTGGCGGCCTGCGGCGCGGGCACGGGCGCGTACCGGCCGCGCGGCGGCGCGTGGTCGACCTCCTCGGCGCTGCGCCCGATCATCGTCCGGCGGGCGTGCGCGGCCTCGGCGGGCGGCGCGACGAAGGACGCGTCGGCGGCGTCCTGCTGGAAGGGGTCGAGGGAGGAGGGCGGGACGTCGGTCTCGAAGATCGAGATGTGCTCGTCCTCATCCGGCTCCGGTTCTTGCTGCGGTTCGGGCTCTTGCTGCTGCGAGCTCGGTTCCGTATCCGCGACCGTGGCGCCCAATGCCTCCGAGAAACGGTTGAGCAGCCGCTCGACCGCCCCGGACACCGCCGACGGCTCCAGCTCGGCCACCCGGCCGCTCCCCTTCCCCGCCCCGGAGAAGACGAGCCGGGTGCCGCCCTCGGCCGCCAACAGCCCTACCGTCAGGGCGACTTCGACCTGCCCGGAACCGCGGGCCTCGCTCGCGTCCCCTGTCACCTCGAAGGACCCGTCGTCCGCCGCGGTGACCCGCAGCGCGCCCCGGTACGTGATGGTGTGCCCCGCGATCCGCACCCGGAGCCGACCCGACAGGGGCTCGGCACCCTCCTGTGCGTCGCGCTGGAGTCCGGGGATGCTGCGCGCGACCCGCGCGGGGTCCGCCAGCGCCTGCCGCAGGGACTCTGCCTCCACCGGAACGAACACCTCATGCTCCATGCCCGCGAGACTACCCACGCAGCGGCGGTACGCACCCGGCTCTCGGCGCATTTCCTGCCGATCGCCGGACGGGCTTCCCTCCGATCGCCGGACGGGCTGGGTGGTGATCAGTACGCCGGATGCGTCAACGTCGAAGGAACCGCCCCCTCGACCCGTGTCCGCTCCACCGCACGCGCCCCCGCCCGCAGCGCCGCCCGGGTGAAGGAGTGGCGAGGTGGCTCGGAGCCGAGGGTCAGGGTCGGGGGCGTACGGGCGGCGAGGAGGAAGCCCCAGTCGCTCGGGGCGCGGGACGGGGTGAGGCGTCGGGCGGGGGCGGCGGTGGCGCGGTACGGGGCGGTGTGCAGGCCGGGTGCGCGGAGGCTGGCGTCGACGGTCCAGAAGGCGTGGGGGCGGGCGGACGGTGAGCCCGCGTGGACCGCGAGGCGTCCGTCGGGGGCAAGCAGCCGGGCGGCGAGGCCGAAGAATTCCTGTGAGTAGAGGCGGGTGGAGTCGGTGATGCCGGGGTCGGGCAGGTCCGAGATGACCACGTCGTACGCGCCTCGGCGGGCGCCGGTGGCGGACCGCTCGCGCAGCCAGCGGAACGCGTCCGCGATGGTGACCCGGAGCCGGTGGTCCTGGTACGCGTGCCGGTTCATGGCGCTGAGGGCCGGGTCGGTGCGGGCCAACTCGACGACGGCCGGGTCGAGTTCGACGAGGTCGACGCGGCGCACCCCGGGGTGCCTGAGCGCTTCGCGGGCGGCGAGGCCATCGCCGCCGCCAAGGATCAGGACGCGGGCGTGCGGGCCGCGCATCGCGGGGTGGACGAGGGCCTCGTGGTAGCGGTGCTCGTCCCGGCCGCTGACGGCGAGGCGGCCGTCGAGGAAGAGGTTGACCGGGCCGGTGCCGGTGCCGTGACCGGTGCCGGGCCCGCCGGTGACGGCGACCTCCTGGAGCCCCGTCTGCACGGCGACCCGTACGTCGGGGCCGTACACCGCCTCGCGCGCGGCCCGTTCGAAGGCGCCGACCCCGACGGCCGCCCCGGCGAGCAGCGCGAGGACGACGAGGTTGGCGATGAGCAGCGTCCAGCGGCCGCGCCGCGTGAGGTCGTACCGGAAGAGCCAGAGCACCAGGGCGCCACCGGCCACGGCGTTGACCGCGCCGGTGAGCAGGGCGCCGGTGAGCTGGCCGAGGAGCGGGAGCAGCAGGAAGGGGAAGGCGAGGCCGCCGACGAGGGCACCCACGTAGTCGGCGGCGAACAGGTCGGCGACGGCGCCGCCCGCGTCCTGTCTCCGTACGCGTTGGATGAGGGTCATGAGCAGCGGCACTTCGGCGCCGATGAGCACCCCGATGGCGAGCGAGAAGGCGACGAGCAGGACCCGGGTGCCGACGCCCGAGACGAACGTTCCGCCGCCCCAGACGAACCCGGCGTACAGGGCCATCGCACTGCCCCCACCGACGAGCGCGAGCGTCGCCTCGATGGCGCCGAATCCGGCCGCGGCGCGGCACCGCAGGCGCTTGGCGAGCAGCGAGCCGACGCCCATCGCGAACACCATCACGGAGAGCACGACGGATGCCTGGGTGACCGAGTCGCCGGTCAAGTAGGCGGCGAGGGCGACGAGTTCGAGCTCGTACACCAGGCCGCAGGCGGCGCAGACGAAGACCCCGGCGAGCACGAGGATCCGCCCGACGCGCGGCGACACGGGCAGCACGGCCGCACTCCGCGCCGCCGCCGACGGCCGGGCGACGGTCGGCGGCGCGACGGGTGGCGCCGTGCCTGCTGGTGAGGGTGCGGGATCCGTCGACGGTACGGCCGGTACGGCCGGTACGGAGGGCGCGCGGGGCACGGGCGGCGCGGGCGGTGCGGGTGGCGCGGGTGGTGCGGGCTCAATCACGACGGGAACGGTACGTCACCATACGGGCACGGACGGTAACTCATGCGTGTACCTCGGAGACCGGAGCGGCTCTCAGAGGAGCGGGCACGCGCGCCCCCAGGCGCGTTCGGGTGGCGACGAGTTGTCCCTCCTGGGGGTAGGCGTGCCAGGTACGCCAGTGGACCTGGCCCTCGTGCCGCTGGGCGAGCAGCGCCGTGAAGGCGTAGGGGCTGCCCGGGAACACCCCGGCGAGGCCGTGCGGATGGTCGGCGACGAGGGCGAGCAACTCCTGGGCGCGGCCCGCGAAGGAGCCCTGAGAGAGCAGTTCGACGCGGGCGGCGAACTCGTACTCCCAGTTGTCGACGCGCTTGGCGACGCCGAGCGGCAGCGGGGTGCTGCTGCCGGGGATGCAGGCCACGGTCTCCGAGCAACTGCCCTCCTCCTGCTCGATGAGGACCTGGTGCGAGGCACCGAGGAGTCTCAACTGAACCTTGGCACCGCCGAGTTCGAGGTCGAGGACGGCGAGCGCGGGCAGCGGCTCTCGCCCCAGGTCCCAGGCGAGGTCCGACGCGCGCGTGTCGGTGTAGGAGGTCTGAAGAGTCGTGAGCATGGGTCGGCTCCGCGAAGCACGAAGGGAGGGTGGGCCGGACCGACCGGATGGCGCACTGGAAGGCACACCGTGGGGGGTGATCGCCGGCTACTGCCCACGAGTGTCCGAGGGCTGTGGCGACGTGGACGTCGCCAAAGAGAAGCGAATCATGAACGGGGCCGCCGCCACAGCGTTTTTACCCAACTTCGCATGATTTCCCTCCCCAGGATGGCCCCGCAGTTCACCTGTTCTCAGGTCTTCTCATACCTTTTCGTTTTTCTGGGCCACGGCCCGGGGCATATCCCCCCACCATGTTCCGACCGGCGCGCGTTCGTTTTCGAGCGCCGCCCTCTGAACAAGGCGACGCCCGGCGGGAGTTGACCGCCCCGTCGCCGGGTCGGCCGGCTTCCGCCGGGCGTTGGGACAAGCTGCCCCGTGTCAGCCGTCCTGAATGCGGCTCAGCAACCGCCGCCGCCCCCGCCACCGCCGCCGCAGCCACCCCCGCCGCCGCCACCGCCGCCACCGCAGGAAGACCCGCCACCACAGGACGAGCCGCCGCCGTCACCGCCCCCGGCCCACCAGCCGCCACCGGCCGCGGAGCCACCCCCGTACGACCGGCGCCGCCGCTGGGACCCGGAGCCGGATCCGGCCTGGGCGACGAGCGCGATGAGCACCACTGCACCGACCATGACAAAGAAGAAGATCTCCATGACCCTCTCCCTCCTTTCCCCCGAGTTCCCCCTACGTTTTCCCGGAGCGGCTAGCCGCTCCGCGCTGTAGAAGGCGATTCCCCGGCGCCAAGGCGTCCCAAAGCAGAGTTGAGGAAGTCCAGAGGTTCGGCGCAGGATGACGCCCATGACCTCCTCGGGCACGACCTCCTCGGGCACGACCTCCACGGGACCCCACGACGGCGCGCGGCCGCTGCTCAACCGCCGCCTGGCCGAGTTCGGCACGACGATCTTCGCCGAGATGTCGGCGCTCGCGGTGCGCACCGGCGCGATCAACCTCGGCCAGGGCTTCCCCGACACCGACGGCCCCGAGGAGGTCAGGGAGGCGGCGGTCCGGGCCCTGCGCGACGGCCGCGGCAACCAGTACCCGCCGGGTCCCGGCATCCCGGAGCTGCGCACCGCGATCGCGGAGCACCAGCGGCGCCGGTACGGCCTGGCCTTCGACCCGGACACGGAGGTCCTGGTCACCGCGGGTGCCACGGAGGCGATCGCGGCCACGCTCCTGGCCCTGGTGGAGCCCGGTGACGAGGTGATCGCCTTCGAGCCGTACTACGACTCGTACGCCGCGAGCATCGCCCTGGCCGGCGGCCGCCGCGTCCCGCTGACCCTGCGCGCCCCGGACTTCCGCCCCGACCTCGACGCCCTGCGCGACGCGGTCACCGACCGCACCCGCCTGCTCCTCCTGAACTCCCCGCACAACCCGACGGGCATGGTCCTCACCCGCGAGGAGCTCACGGCCATCGCGGAACTGGCGGTCGAGCGTGACCTGATCGTCGTCACCGACGAGGTCTACGAGCACCTGGTCTTCGACGGCGAGCACATCCCGCTGATCTCGCTCCCCGGCATGCGCGAGCGCACGGTCTCGATCTCGTCCTCCGGCAAGACCTTCTCCTTCACGGGCTGGAAGGTCGGCTGGGTCACGGGTGCCGCCGCACTGGTGACGGCGGTCCGCACCGCCAAGCAGTTCCTGACGTACGTCTCGGCGGGCCCGTTCCAGTACGCGGTGGCGGAGGCGCTACGCCTGCCGGACACCTACTTCACGGACTTCCGCGCGGACCTGCGCGCCAAGCGCGACCTGCTTGCCGACGGCCTGACGGCGGCGGGCTTCACGGTACACCGCCCCCAGGGCACGTACTTCATCACCACCAACGTCGCCGCACTCGGCGAGCGGGACGCGGTGTCCTTCTGCCGCTCGCTCCCGGAGCGCTGCGGCGTGGTCGCGATCCCCAACTCGGTCTTCTACGACGACAAGGAGGCGGGGCGCACGCAGGTGCGGTTCGCGTTCTGCAAGCAGCGGGACGTCCTGAGCGAGGCGGCAGCCCGCCTTGGACGGCTCAAATGAGGCGGCTCAAATGAGAGGGAGTCCGGGGCATCAGCCCCGGACTCCCTTCTCATGCGAGAGGCGTTACGCCTCGTCGTCGGGCTTCTCGGCCGAGTCCACGTCCTCGACGAGACCGAGGTGGTCGACCAGCCAACGGTCGAACTCGATCGCCGCGCGCACCCAGCTGACCGTCGACGACACGAAGTGCTCAAGGCTGACGCCGGTGCCGATCAGCATCTGCGCCTCGCCGATGAGGCGGATCGAGGGCTTCGCGCCCTCCTCCGGCTCGTGGGTGTGGCTGTAGACCTTGGGCCACAGAGTGCGGCGGTTCCAGTCGTCGATCGCGTCCAGGATCTGCGGCTTGGACTCGATCGCGTGCGGCCGGTCGTAGAACGTACGCACAGAGAAGACCTGCTGCTCGCCTTCGCCGCGGAACATGAAGTACGTCCGGAAGTTCTCCCACGGCGCCGCGAGGTCCCCCTCTTCGTCGACGACGTGCTTGAGCTCCATCTGGTCCAGGAGCTGCTTGACGAGGTCCTGGTCCGGGACGACGGGGCCCGCCGGTCCTGCGCCCTGCTGCGGTTCGGGCTGGCCCCCGAAATTCGGAATCGAGGACGGGTCGATGCTCACCGTGTATTTCCCTTCGTACGGATCCGCCCATCCTCCACCATCCGGTGCGGGGGGATGCAAGCCCCGCCGCACCGCGCATACCGCTGTGGGTGCCGGTTCCGCCGAGGGCGGAACGGGTGGGCACAGCCCACGGCGCCGAGTCCGCTGACGGACGACGCTCACTGCGCACGTCCGACGAGCAATCCCGCGTCCCCGGCCACGTCGACCCGCACCGTATCCCCGTCGCGTACCTCCCCGGCCAGGATCTCCTTCGCGAGCCGGTCCCCGATCGCCGTCTGCACCAGGCGGCGCAGCGGCCGCGCCCCGTACGCCGGGTCGTTGCCCTCGTCCGCCAGCCAGGTCAGGGCCTCGGGCGTGACGTCGAGGGTGAGGCGGCGGTCGGCGAGGCGGCGGGCGAGCCGGTCGACCTGGAGCCGCGCGATGTGCCGCAGCTCGTCCTTGCTGAGGGCGGAGAACACCACCAGGTCGTCGAGGCGGTTGAGGAACTCCGGCTTGAAGGACGTCCGTACGACCTCCAGGACCTGCTGCTTCTTCTCCTCCTCACTCGTCAGCGGCTCGACGAGGTACTGGCTGCCGAGGTTCGAGGTCAGGATCAGGATGGTGTTGCGGAAGTCCACCGTGCGCCCCTGGCCGTCGGTGAGGCGGCCGTCGTCGAGGACCTGGAGCAGGATGTCGAAGACTTCCGGGTGCGCCTTCTCCACCTCGTCGAGCAGCACCACGCTGTACGGGCGGCGGCGCACCGCCTCGGTGAGCTGGCCGCCCTCCTCGTAGCCGACGTAGCCGGGGGGCGCGCCGACGAGCCGGGCGACGCTGTGCTTCTCGCCGTACTCACTCATGTCGATACGGACCATGGCCCGCTCGTCGTCGAAGAGGAAGTCCGCGAGCGCCTTGGCGAGTTCGGTCTTGCCGACGCCGGTAGGGCCGAGGAAGACGAAGGATCCGGTGGGCCGGTCGGGGTCCGCGATACCGGCACGTGTCCGGCGTACCGCGTCCGAGACGGCACGCACGGCCTCGGACTGGCCGATGAGCCGCTTGCCGAGCTCGTCCTCCATGCGCAGGAGCTTCTGCGTCTCGCCTTCGAGGAGCCGTCCGGCGGGGATGCCGGTCCAGGAGCCGACGACGTCCGCGATGTCGTCCGGGCCGACCTCCTCCTTGACCATGGTGTCCTTGGCGGCTTCCGCCTCCGCCTCGGCCTCGCTCGCGGCCGCCAACTCCCGTTCCAGGGCCGGGATCTCGCCGTAGAGCAGCTTGGACGCGGTGTCGAAGTCGCCGTCGCGCTGGGCGCGTTCGGCCTGGCCGCGCAGGTCGTCCAGGGTCTCCTTGAGCTCACCGACGCGGTTGAGGGAGGTCTTCTCCTTCTCCCAGCGGGCGGTGAGGCCGCGCAGCTCCTCCTCGCGGTCGGCGAGGTCACGCCGCAGCTTCTCGAGCCGCTGCTTGCTGCTGTCGTCCGTCTCCTTGCTGAGCGCCAGCTCCTCCATCTTCAACCGGTCGACGGAGCGCTGGAGTTCGTCGATCTCGACGGGCGAGGAGTCGATCTCCATCCGGAGCCGGGACGCGGCCTCGTCGACCAGGTCGATGGCCTTGTCCGGCAGGTACCGCGAGGTGATGTACCGGTCGGAGAGCGAGGCGGCGGCGACGAGCGCACCGTCCGAGATCTGCACCTTGTGGTGCGCCTCGTAGCGCCCCTTGAGCCCGCGCAGAATGGCGATGGAGTCCTCGACGGACGGCTCGGCGACCAGGACCTGCTGGAACCGGCGCTCGAGGGCGGCGTCCTTCTCGATCCGCTCCCGGTACTCGTCGAGGGTGGTGGCCCCGACCATGCGCAGCTCACCGCGCGCGAGCATCGGCTTGAGCATGTTGCCCGCGTCCATGGCGGAGTCGCCCCCGGCCCCGGCGCCCACGACGGTGTGCAGCTCATCGATGAACGTAATGATCTGCCCGTCGCTCTCCTTGATCTCGGAGAGCACGCTCTTGAGCCGTTCCTCGAACTCGCCGCGGTACTTCGCACCCGCGACCATCGCGCCCAGGTCGAGCGAGACGAGCCGCTTGTCGCGCAGGGACTCGGGTACGTCGCCCTTCACGATCCGCTGCGCGAGGCCCTCGACGACGGCGGTCTTGCCGACGCCGGGCTCACCGATGAGCACGGGGTTGTTCTTCGTACGCCGGGAGAGCACCTGCACCACGCGCCGGATCTCCTGATCCCGCCCGATGACGGGATCGAGCTTGCCCTCGCGCGCGGCGGCGGTGAAGTCCGTCCCGAACTTCTCCAGAGCCTTGTACTGGCCCTCCGGGTCCGGGGTCGTCACCCGGCGCCCTCCCCTGCTCTTCTCGAACGCGTCCAGGAGCTTCTTGGCGGTGGCTCCCTCCTGTGAGAGTACGTCGCCCGCCTTGCCGCCGTTCGCGGCGATCCCGATGAGGAGGTGCTCGGTGGACAGGTACTCGTCGCCGAGCTTCTTGGCGCGCTCGGCGGCGTCGTTGATCACGGCGAGCAGCTCGCGGTTGGGCTGCGGCGGCGCCACCGTGGAGCCGGTGACGCTGGGCTGTGCGGCGAGCACGCGCTCGGCGCCGGCGCGCACGGCGGCCTGGTCGGCCTCGACGGCGGCGAGCAGATCGGTGATGTTCTCGTTCTCCTGGCCCTCCAGGAGCGACAGAAGCAGATGCGCCGGGGTCAGGTCCGGGTGCCCGCCCGAAACGGCCCTGCTGGTGGCCGCATTGATCGCATCCCTGCTCCGGTTCGTCAGCTCGGCGTCCACGTGCGCTCTTCCTCCTCCTTGCCCTGCGGCCCCTTGCCCTCTCAAGGAACACTGACGGAGTCAACGTACACAAAGTTGAGTCTATTCCGCTCAAGGCGAGGGCGCACGGGTCCACTCGGAAGTAAGAGGCGGCAAAACGACAGCGGCGCCACCGTGACCTCAGGTTCACGATGGCGCCGCTGCGGGGGGAAGCGCCCGAGCGATCTACTACGACGGGGGAATCGCGTCAGGCACTGCGGGGGGTGGCGGGGATGGCTTCCGGCTCGACCAGTTCGTGGTCACGCTGGTCAAGGTTCACGAAGATCATTCCGTAGCGGATGGCACAGCGCACCGGCTGTGGCGCACCACGTGGCTTGCGGAGGCAGCGGTAGGCCCGGATGTCGTCCTCCTCGTCACGCGCGACGACGATCGGCTCACCGAAGAGGGTGACCATCAACGAGTCGCCGGGGCAGTCCAGGGCGGTGACGAGGTCGATGAAGTGCCAGCCGGAGCGGTAGGCGGAAGCCATCTCGCGGCGGAAACGTGTGTCTTCAGGGATGCTCATGCTGTCAGTCCCAGCCCGGGTCGGTGGTGGTGGCGACGATCCAGCCGGGGTCGCTGGCCGACGCGGTGCGCCAGCCGGGGTCGCTGGATGCCGCGACTGTGGTGGACGCCCGCGCACCGGCGTCCTCGGCCGACTCCACGATCCCCACCGCGGCAGCGGCGACGAAGGCGACAGCAATCACTGTGCGTATGAGTCTCTTGGCCATTACCGAGCAACCTCACTTGATGATGTCGCGTCCTAGCCCCCGCAGCAAAGACGATGGCCCACACTTTGCCCTCGACACCACCGAGGCCAGGCATCATGTTCCTGATATGCAGGAGCCTGGGGGTGTACAGATGAGGATAGAAGCGCACGATTCGGACCACCCTCATTCGCATACGGAGTTGTGCGAAGCAGGAAAGCAGCTCTATGCAAGCGCCCTGCGTACAGGCCGAATAGCCCGGTCAGAGGTGCAAGCCGCGCCCTGCCTCATCGACTTGGCGCTGCTCCACCCCGACCCCGACGACACGGACTGGCTCCGTCCGGTCCCGCCGTCCGCCGCGCTGGCGCAATTGCTTCTGCCGATCGAACGCGAGATCCAGGACCGCCGACGCCACACCGTCGCACTGGCAGATGCGTTTGAGCCATTCATGGCCATCAGCGCGATCGACCCACCAACCACCCACGCCATCACGGTGCTTGAGGGCATAGGGCTGATCAACGCGACCCTGGACCGGGTCGTCGCCGAGTGCTCCAAGGAGCTCCTGACGGTCCAGCCGGGCGGCGGGCGGCCCGCCAAGACGCTCAGCGAGGCCCTGAACCGGGTACAGCCGCTGCTCAACCGCGGCATCCAGATGCGCACCCTGTACCAGCACACGGCCCGGCACACCGAGCTGACCCTCAACTACTTGGAACACGTCGGCCCCGAGGTCGAGGTGCGCACCCTCGAGGAGATCATCGACCGGCTGATCATCGTGGACCGGAAGGTGGCCTTCATCCCGGCCCGCAGCGACCGCCAAGTGGCCCTGGAACTGCGCCACCCCGGGCTCGTGGAGTATCTCGTCGGCGTCTTCGAGCAGTTCTGGCGAGTGGCCGTGCCGCTGAACGGGGAGATCCCCTACGAGAACAAAATGGACGGCATCACGGGCGTCCAGCGCTCCATCGCGAAGCTCCTCGTGGAGGGCCACGTGGACGAGGCGATCGCACGCCGCCTCGGCATGAACGTCCGCACCTGCCGGGCCCATATAGCCAAACTGGCCCAGGTGTTGGGCAGCGGCAGCCGGGCGCAGCTCGGCTATCTCATCGCGCGGTCGGGGCTTCTGGAGGACGACCAGTGACTCCCGGCGGCGTGTCGAGACCGGCCTGAGCAATGCGTACGCCGAGCTGTGCCCGGCTCGAACTGCCCAGGGTCTCGGCCAGCTTGCGTATATGTTCCCGGCAGGTACGCACATTGATGCCGAGGCGGTGCGCGATCTCCGCATCTGCAAACCCCTCCGCCAGGAGTGCCGCCACGGAGTGGTCCCGCAGCGTGACTCCCGCGATGGCGGTACGATCCGGCAGCTTCACGGCCAGGGGCACGGCGATGCGCCACAGCCGCTCGAAGACGGTGCAGAGGTATTCCACCAGCGCGGGGTGACGGATCTCCAGCGCGATGGTGCGGTCCGCGTTCCCCGGAACGAACGCCACCGTGCGGTCGAACACCAGCAGTCTCTCAGGGACTTCCTCCAGGGTGCGGACCTCCGCGACGTCACCGATCTGTTCCAGGTAGGCGTACAGCCCTTGACCGTGCCTGGCGACATGGGTGTACAGGCTCCGCATCCGAATCCCGCGTCGGGCCAGGCCCCTCGCCTTGGTCAGGGCTTCGACCAGGTCCTCCTCCGGGCGGATTCCACCGGGCTGGATAGCCACGTTCTCGACCTCGCACCGAGCAGCGGCCTCGACTGTGGCTGCCTGGATCCGGGGCATGCCCTCGAGCACCCTGATCACCTCACCGCCACTCTCCCCGCCTCCCCCCAGCCCCGCGAACCGCTCCACCGCAGCCGCCGCCCCGGCAACCCGCCGATGCGCCGCGTCGACATCCGCCCGTACATCCCGCATCAGTCGGGATATGACCTCGCCGGGGCCGACAGGTAGCAGCCAGCGGTCGTCGCGGGGATCCGGGTGCAGCAGCCCGAGGTCGATCAGGCAGAGTGCCTCCGCGGCCTCCTCTCGGCCGATCCGCCCCTCCGCCACCGCAAGGGCATACGCCGCGTCCCCGGCCCCGCACAGCCGCTCCACCCCGTGCTCGTGCCCCTCACACGCATCCTCAGTCGCGGTACTCACGGCCGCAACGTACCCCCGGAGCACAGCAATTGCCGCTCCACGCGAAGAACACGGCAAAACGTCCCGCTCGTCCCCACCCCCGCCTCCGGCACCGCACCAACATGACGCTGGTAGGCGCCGCGGCCGCACGGCATCGTGGGAACCGGCCGGTTACCTGAGCCAGCCGCAGAGCGGGGCTCAACTCTGTGTCCGCAGGGGCGGGGGGAGCGGACACATACAGAGAGAGGGCCGGGAGATGTCGATCTCCCGGCCCTCTCTCGCTCAGGCGTTGGACCCCGCTACCTCGCTACGCCGCGATCCCGCTACCCCGCTACGCCCCTACTCCCCCGACTACTCGCCCGACGGCGACCGCTTGGGCCGCCACACCACCAGGGCACTCGTCGGGTGGGCCTCCTGGTACGGGACCAGGTCGCGGCGGTACGAGGCGTGGACCTGGGCCTCGCGTTGCTGCATCGCCGCGGCCGCGCCCTCGACGGCCGCCGAGAGTTCGGCGACCCGCTGCTGGAGGGCGGCCACCTGGTTCTCCAGCTCGATGATGCGCTTGATCCCGGCCAGGTTGATGCCCTCGTCCTGCGACAACTGCTGCACTTGGCGGAGCAGTTCGATGTCGCGGGCCGAGTAGCGGCGGCCACGACCGGCCGTGCGGTCGGGAGACACCAGGCCGAGGCGGTCGTACTGCCGCAGCGTCTGCGGGTGCAGGCCGCTCAGCTGTGCCGCCACCGAGATGACGTACACCGGGGTCTCGTCGGTCAGTTCGTACGGGTTACGACGACGGCCGTCCCTCGCCCTGGGGTCCATGGGGGTCACGCTCCCTTCGCGGCCTGGAACAGTTCTGCCCGCGGATCCTGGTCCGCAGTCGCCTCACGGTACGACTCCAGGGCCTCCTTCGCCGTGGCGGAGAGGTCCTTGGGAACCACCACCTCGACGGTGACCAGGAGGTCGCCGCGCGTACCGTCCTTGCGCACCGCACCCTTCCCGCGGGCCCGCATCGTGCGGCCGTTGGGCGTACCTGCGGGCAGCTTCAGGGTGACCGAAGGGCCGCCGAGCGTGGGCACCTTCACCTCGCCGCCGAGCGCCGCCTCCGTGAAGGAGACCGGCACGACGACGGTGAGGTTGTCGCCCTTGCGCCCGAACACCGGGTGGGCGTCCACGTGCACGACCACGTACAAGTCGCCCGCCGGGCCGCCCCGTTCGCCCGGTGCGCCCTTCCCGCGGAGCCTGATGCGCTGGCCGTCGCTCACGCCCGCCGGGATGCGGACCTGCATCGTCCGGGAGGACTTCGCCCGGCCCGAGCCCTTGCAGACCTCGCACGGGGTCTCCGCGATGAGGCCGCGGCCCTTGCAGTCCACGCAGGGGTCCGTGAGGGAGAAACCGCCGCCCCCGCCGCGCGAGACCTGGCCCGTGCCGACACACGTCGGGCACACCCGCGGCGTGCCGTTCTTGTCGCCGGTGCCCGAGCACGCCTTGCACGGCTCCTGGGACGACATCCGCAGCGGGACCGTCGCGCCCTCGATCGCCTCGGTGAAACTCAGCGTGACCTCGGACTCGATGTCCTGGCCGCGCCGCGGCTGGGTCCGGGTCGTGCCGCCGCGGCCGAACAGGCCGCCGAACACGTCGCCCAGGCCGCCGCCGAAGCCGCCCGCGGTGCCACCGCCGGTGCCCGGCGCGCCGCCGCCGAAGAGGTCGCCGAGGTCGAAGTTGAACTGGCCGCCGCCGGGCCCGCCGGGTCCCGGACGGAACCCGCCGTTGCCGAAGAGGGCGCGCGCCTCGTCGTACTCCTTGCGCTTCTTGGGGTCGCCGAGGATGTCGTTCGCCTCGGAGATCTCCTTGAAGCGCTCCTCCGCCTTGGTGTTGCCCTTGTTCGCGTCGGGGTGGTTCTCCCGGGCGAGCTTGCGGTACGCCTTCTTGATCTCGGCGTCGGTGGCGTCCTTGGGGACGCCGAGGACCTTGTAGTAGTCCTTCTCGATGAAGTCCTTGGTGCTCATCCCCGGCGTCCCTCCTCTCGCTTCTCCATGACGTCGGTGTGACCGCCGACGTCAGTTCTTCCGATCACGTCAGCCCTCGTCCGGGCCACCGCTCTCCTTGGTGTCGGCCGCTGCCTCGTCGCCCTTCTCGGCGGAGGCGCCCTTCTCGGCGGCGCCCTTCTTCTTCTCGTCGGACGCCTCGCCCTTGACGGTCTGCGCGCCGGGCTGCGGTTCGGCCACGGCCACCCGCGCGGGGCGGATGGTGCGCTCACCGATGCGGTACCCGGGCTGCAGGATCGCCACGCAGGTCGTCTCGGTGACGTCCGGCGCGTACGAGTGCATCAGGGCCTCGTGGATCGTCGGGTCGAAGGGCTCGCCCTCCTTGCCGAACTGCTGGAGGCCCAGCTTGGCCGCGACCGTCTCGGTCGATTCGGCCACCGACTTGAAGCCGCCCACCAGCTCGCCGTGCTCGCGGGCACGGCCGATGTCGTCGAGCACGGGCAGGAGTTCGGTCAGGAGGTTCGCCACGGCGATCTCCTTGACCGCGACCCGGTCGCGCTCGACCCGGCGGCGGTAGTTCTGGTACTCGGCCTGCAGCCGCTGAAGATCCGCGGTGCGCTCGTTGAGCGCGGTACGGACCTGGTCCAGCTGCGCCGTCAGCGCGGCCAGCCCTGCGCTGGCGTCTCCGGCCGGGGCCGCCCCCTCCTCCTGGGAGGGGGAGGCGGCCTTCGACTCGGCGGCATCGGGGGTGTCGCCGGAGGAGACGTCAGAGGGCTCGCGCTCGTCGAAGCCCGGTGTCTCCTCCGTCATGCGGCGCCACCCTTCGCGTCCTTCGGCTTGTCCTCGTCGACGATCTCGGCGTCCACCACGTCGTCCTCAGCCTTGGCCTGCTCGGCGCCCTCGGCGCCCGCAGCACCGGCACCGGCACCGGCACCGGCCGCGTCACCGGCCGCCTGGGCGTCGGCGTACATGGCCTGGCCGAGCTTCTGGGCGACGGCCTGGACCTTCTCGGTGGCGGTACGGATCTCGGCGGAGTCGTCGCCCTTGAGCTTCTCCTTCAGCTCTTCGACGGCGGTCTCGACCTCGGTCTTCACCTCGCCGGGGACCTTGTCCTCGTTGTCCTTGAGGAACTTCTCGGTCTGGTAGACCAGCTGCTCGCCCTGGTTGCGCGACTCGGCGGCCTCCTTGCGGCGCTGGTCCTCCTCCGCGTACTGCTCGGCCTCCTGGCGCATCCGGTCGACCTCGTCCTTCGGCAGCGAGGAGCCGCCGGTGACGGTCATCTTCTGCTCCTTGCCGGTGCCGAGGTCCTTCGCCGTGACGTGCATGATGCCGTTGGCGTCGATGTCGAACGAGACCTCGATCTGCGGGACGCCGCGCGGCGCCGGGGGCAGACCGGTGAGCTCGAACATCCCGAGCTTCTTGTTGTACGCCGCGATCTCGCGCTCGCCCTGGTAGACCTGGATCTGCACGGACGGCTGGTTGTCCTCGGCGGTCGTGAAGATCTCCGAACGCTTCGTCGGGATCGTCGTGTTCCGCTCGATCAGCTTGGTCATGATGCCGCCCTTGGTCTCGATACCGAGGGACAGCGGGGTCACGTCGAGGAGCAGGACGTCCTTGACCTCACCCTTGAGGACACCACCCTGGAGCGCGGCGCCGATGGCGACGACCTCGTCCGGGTTCACGCCCTTGTTGGCCTCCTTGCCGCCGGTCAGCTCCTTGACGAGCTCGGCGACGGCGGGCATACGGGTCGAGCCACCGACGAGGACCACGTGGTCGATCTCGGACAGCTGGATACCCGCGTCCTTGATGACGTTGTGGAACGGCGTCTTGCAACGGTCGAGCAGGTCCGAGGTGAGCTGCTGGAACTGAGCGCGCGTCAGCTTCTCGTCCAGGTGCAGCGGGCCCTCGGCGGAGGCCGTGATGTACGGCAGGTTGATGTTCGTCTCGGTGGACGAGGACAGCTCGATCTTCGCCTTCTCCGCGGCCTCACGGAGGCGCTGGAGCGCCATCTTGTCCTTGGAGAGGTCCACGCCGTGGCCGTTGTTGAACTGCTTCACCAGGTAGTCGACGACGCGCTGGTCCCAGTCGTCACCACCGAGGTGGTTGTCGCCGTTGGTGGCCTTCACCTCGACGACGCCGTCGCCGATCTCCAGGAGCGAGACATCGAACGTACCGCCACCGAGGTCGAAGACGAGGATCGTCTGGTCGTCCTTCTCCAGGCCGTACGCCAGGGCGGCCGAGGTCGGCTCGTTGACGATGCGCAGGACGTTCAGACCCGCGATCTCACCGGCCTCCTTGGTGGCCTGGCGCTCCGAGTCGTTGAAGTACGCCGGGACGGTGATGACCGCGTCGGTCACCTTCTCGCCGAGGTAGGACTCCGCGTCGCGCTTCAGCTTCTGCAGGATGAAGGCGCTCATCTGCTGCGGGTTGAAGTCCTTGTCGTCGATGTTCACCTTCCAGTCGGTGCCCATGTGACGCTTGACCGACCGGATGGTCCTGTCGACGTTCGTGACCGCCTGGCGCTTGGCTACCTCGCCGACGAGCACTTCACCGTTCTTGGCGAAGGCGACGACGGACGGCGTGGTCCTGGCGCCCTCGGCGTTCGCGATGACGGTGGGCTCACCGCCCTCCAGAACGCTGACGACGGAGTTAGTCGTGCCCAGGTCGATGCCGACCGCACGTGCCATTTCAATTCCTCCATGACTTGAGTGGAACAGGCTCAAGGATGCATGAAGGATTTCCCCTAGTCAACAGAGCTGAGTCGGACCGACTCAACTTTTATCTGGCGCTTAGGAGCAAGGGCGTGGCGGGTGGGGGGCAAGGGGCGGGCGTGGGCGGCGCTTTGGGGCTTGTGAGGCTCCTTGGGGCGTGCGCTGCTCTTTGGAGCTTGTGCGGGTTGCGGGGCTTGTGCGGCTCGTGCGACCTGTGCGGCTCACGCGACCCGTACGGCCCGGGTGGCCCGTACCGCTTGGATGGTGCCTTGGGCGCTACGAGGGTCAGCTCTGTCCAGCGTAGGAGCCGGGGGCGGGGAAGGGTCGCTCCTGCTGCTCCTGCTGCTCCTGCTGCTCCTTGCGGAAGAGGACCAGGTCGCATTGGAGCATGCGGCCGGAGTCCAGCGCGGTGCGGCCCGGCACTACGGACATCAGCGAGAAGCCGAGCCCGTCGCGGACCCGGTCCAGGGTCGCGTCGAGCAGTGCCCCTTCCAGGAACGTCTCGATCTGGAGCCCCGCGACCTCGTCCTCGTACTCCCCCAACCCGTCGAGCACGCGGGTCTCGTACCCCCGTACGTCGAGCTTGAGGAAGGGCCGCTCGCCGGGCGCCACTACGGACTCCCACAGCCCGTCGAGCCGCCGGATCTCCGCCCGCTGCCGCCCGTCCCCCACGAGCTTCAGGATGACGGTGCCGTTCCGGTCGCCGAGGGCGTACGGAAGGACGGTCCAGGCGGGGTCGTCCGCGACCCGGCGGTACAGCGCGACACGGGCCGCACCCAGCGGCTCGAAGGAGACGATCCGGCCGGTGTACCCGGCCCGGCGGAGCAGCGCGCCGTACCTACCGGTGTGCGCGCCGACGTCGAGCACGACGTCGACCTCATGGTGGCCGAGCAACCGAACGAGCGGCGGCTCACCGGCCCGCCGTACGGTGCCGTCGCCGAGGCGCTGCGCGGCGCCCCGCATCCGGTCGAGCAGGGTCGTCATGTGGGGGTTCCTTATCTTCGTACGTCTCATACGTCCCGTACATCTAATACGTCCCGTACGTCCCGTACGGCGCCGGTCAGCTCCGGGCCGGTGCCGCGGAATGACCGCGGCGGGCGGCGATGACGGTGCGACACTCGGGCTCGTGGGCGGCGCCCGCCCGGGTGGCGGGGCCGCCGCGCTCGGGCAGCCGGGCCGGACGGGACGACGGCACCTGCGCGTGCGGCCTGAGCCGGGCGGCACGCCCGTACACCGGCACCTTCAGGAGCGCCCACAGCGCCACGAGAAGCGCGGCGAGGAGCGGAAGGACCGCCGCGGGCCCGACCGTCCCGCGGTGCACGAGCACCCCCGCGACCGTGCCCACCAGCGCGCCCGCGCCGAGGACCACGGCCGCGCCCGGCACCGTGAAACCGACCCGGCGAAGCCGGTGCGCGACATGGTCGGTACCGCCGCGGAGCAGCCGGCGCCCGGCGCGGCGCCGGGAGAGCAGTACGAGCGCGGTGTCGGCGGTGACGACCGCGGTCAGGGCGAAGAGCCCGGCCGCACTGGGCAGCGCCTCGTGCCCGGTGTGCACGAGCACGGCGGCCGAGGCGAGCAGGAAGCCGGTGGACAGGGCACCGCAGTCGCCGAGGAAGATCCGCGCCGGGTGCCAGTTGAGGGTGAGGAACCCGATCAAGGCGGCGGAGAGCGCGACAAGCACGAGCGCCACGCCCGCCTCGCCCCTGGCGGCCGCGCAGAACGAGAGCCCCAGGGCGGTGACTGCCCCGACCGTGCCCACGGCGCCGTCGGAGTTGTCGAGCAGGTTGAAGGCGTTGGTGACGAAGACGATCCAGCCGACGGCGAGCGTCGCCGCGGCCGGTGAGAGTCCGCTGCCATGCACGACGTACAGCGCGGCCCCCGCCTCCACCGTGAGCCGCGGCAGCGCGCCGAGCGGCCGCAGGTCATCGATGAACCCGATCAGGGCCACCGCACCCGCGCCCCAGAGCAGCGTCACGGCCACGGACCCGAGCGGCGCGTAGCCGGTGACGCTGATGGTGACGGCGCCCGCGATGACCGCGACCCCGCCGAGGTGCGGGGTCGGGCGGCTGTGCACCTTGCGCCCCCCGGGCCGGTCGACGAGTCCGGTGCGCAGCGCCAACGGGCGCAGGATGCGGGCGAGTACGGCGGTGAGCAGCAGGGCGGCGAGCGCGGCCACGGTCCCGTACAGCATGGCGTTCATGGGCTGCCGTTCTCTTGGGGTCTCGGGGGTGAAGCGGTGCACCCCGCTCCGAGCCCTCCACAAGCTAGCCCTCGATGCCCCAATATGGGGTGAATAACACGATTTCTACCTATAAGCGACCCGACAACCCCGCCAAGCGACGTACGGAACGCCTCCCGCCCGCCGACCTGCCCGTCACTCAGGGTTGCCTCAGCGACGCAGATCACCGCCTGCCTGGCTACAGTGCGGCCGCATAAGTGGGTAGTCTCAGACGGACTGAGTAAGTTACCGCTTAGTAATGCCCGCTCTCGCAGGTTCGAGGAGCCCGCCCATGCAACTCGCCGCGATCATCGTGTCGCTGGTCCTGACCGCGATCGGCGTCGCCTTGCTGGGCCGCGCCATCGCACAGTTCGTGCGCTATTTCAGGCTCGGTCAGCCCGTACCGGCAGGCACCCGGACCGACAATCCCTACCAGCGCAGCGTCACCCTGGTCCGGGAGTTCCTCGGCCACACGCGCATGAACCGGTGGGGCATCGTGGGCATCGCCCACTGGTTCGTCGCGGTCGGGTTCCTGACGCTGCCGCCGACGATCGTCACGGCGTACGGCCAGCTCTTCAAGGCCGACTGGACCCTGCCGATCCTCGGTGGCTTCCTGCCGTACGAGATGTACATCGAGTTCATCGGCGCGATGACCACCCTCGGCATCGCCGTCCTGATGGTGATCCGGCTGCTGAGCCTGCCGTCGCGGGCGGGCCGCAAGTCCCGGTTCACGGGCTCGAAGATGGGTCAGGCGTACTTCGTCGAGTACGTCATCCTCACCATCGGTCTGGCCATCTACGTCCTGCGCGGCCTCGAAGGCGCCCTGCACCACGTCGACCACTACGAGGCCGCGTACTTCGCCTCGTACCCGCTGACCCTGCTGCTCAAGGGCCTGAGCGTGGCGACGCTGCAGAACCTCGTCTACTTCACCGCCATGGTGAAGCTGGGCACCACCATGATCTGGATGATCACGGTGAGCCTGAACACCAACATGGGCGTCGCCTGGCACCGCTTCCTCGCCTTCCCGAACATCTGGTTCAAGCGCGAGGCGACCGGTGGGACGGCCCTCGGCGCGCTCCAGCCGATGACCTCCGGCGGCAAGCCGATCGACTTCGAGGACCCGGGCGAGGACGACGTCTTCGGCGTCAGCCAGGTCGAGCAGTTCTCCTGGAAGGGCCTGCTCGACTTCTCCACCTGCACCGAGTGCGGCCGCTGCCAGTCGCAGTGCCCCGCCTGGAACACCGGCAAGCCGCTCTCCCCGAAGCTCCTGATCATGTCGCTGCGCGACCACGCGCACGCCAAGGCCCCGTACCTGCTCGCCGGTGGCGGCAAGACGATGGAGGGCGAGGAGAAGGCGTCCGCCGAGCAGCTGGCGGACGTGCCCGCCGCCGCCCTCGCGGAGGCCGAGCGCCCGCTGATCGGGACGTTCGAGGAGAACGGGGTCATCGACCCGGACGTGCTGTGGTCCTGCACCACCTGCGGTGCGTGTGTGGAGCAGTGCCCGGTCGACATCGAGCACGTCGACCACATCGTCGACATGCGCCGCTACCAGGTGATGATCGAGAGCTCCTTCCCGTCCGAGGCGGGCACGATGCTCAAGAACCTGGAGAAGAAGGGCAACCCCTGGGGCCTGGCGAAGAAACAGCGCCTTGAGTGGACCAAGGAGGTCGACTTCGAGGTGCCGGTCGTCGGCAAGACGATCGACGACCTGACCGAGGTCGAGTACCTCTACTGGGTCGGCTGCGCGGGCGCGTTGGAGGACCGGGCCAAGAAGACCACGAAGGCCTTCGCGGAGCTCCTGCACATCGCGGGCGTCAAGTTCGCGATCATGGGCGGCGACGAGAAGTGCACCGGCGACTCCGCCCGCCGCCTCGGCAACGAGCCCCTGTTCCAGGAGCTCGGCATGGAGAACGTCGCGACGCTGAACGCGGCCTTCGGCGAGGAGATGGACGACGAGGGCGAGGTCACCCCGGAGTCCAAGAAGCCGAAGTCGGCGAAGAAGATCGTCGCGACCTGCCCGCACTGCCTGAACACCCTCGGCAACGAGTACCCGCAGATCGGCGGCGACTACGAGGTCATCCACCACACCCAGCTGCTCCAGCACCTCGTCGACGAGGGCAAGTTGATCCCGGTCACCCCGGTCGAGGGTCTGATCACCTACCACGACCCCTGCTACCTGGGCCGCCACAACAAGATCTACACGCCCCCGCGCGAGATCATCGGCAAGGTCCCGGGCCTGCGCAACGAGGAGATGCACCGCCACAAGGAGCGCGGCTTCTGCTGCGGCGCCGGCGGCGCCCGGATGTGGATGGAAGAGCGCATCGGCAAGCGCATCAACACCGAGCGGGTCGACGAGGCCCTTTCGCTGAACCCCGACATCGTCTCGACGGCCTGCCCGTTCTGCCTGGTCATGCTCACCGACTCGGTCAACGGCAAGAAGAACGACGGCAAGGCCAAGGAGTCCGTGCAGGTCGTGGACGTGGCCCAGCTGCTCCTCGAGTCCGTCAAGACGCCGACCGACCCTGCCGGGAGCGATGAGGCCGCGGACGCGCCGGAGCCGGAACCGGTCAAGTGACCTGGTTCTGAGGGCCGTTCGGCTTTCGGGTTTCTGAGGCGGTACGGGCTTCGGGGCGGTCGGGCCCCTGAGGCCGTACGAGAAGGCGGGCGCCTGGATCCAGGCGCCCGCCTTCGCCATGCGGTCCGTGTGTACGTCAGGCCATGGGTACGTAGGCCGGGCCATGACAGTCCATGGATACGTACGCCGGGCCATAGGTACGTTACGTCCGGCCGTTGGCCCGTCAGTCCCGTCAGACCCGTCAGTCCGTCAGTCCGTCACGCGCCGCCGAAGCAGGGCGAAGCCCAGGCCTGCCGCGCCGAGGGCCGCGATGCCGCCGCCCGCGGCGACCATCGGGGCGCTCCCGACCTGCGGCTCGGGCGTCGTCGCACCAGCGCCCTCGGCCCCGGCCCGTACGCCGCCGGTCGGCGTGGTGGGGTTGGCCACGGCGACCTTCTTGCCCTTGGCCGACGCCGGGGAGGTTCGGCTCCCGTCCTTCCGGACGGTGAACTTCTCGATCAGCTTGCCTTGCACGTCGTACGCCCAACTGCTGATCTCCGCCTCGAACCGGCCCTCGCCGACCCCGTAGACCTTCGCGACCGACCCGTCCGCCAGCCTGGTCGTACCGACGAACTCACGGAGGCCGGACCGCTCCCCGGCGGACGGGGACGCGGACGCGGTCCCCGAGGGCTCGCCCGTGGCCTCGCCCGCGGCCTCGGCGAAGGCCGCCTGGGCGGGCAGGCCCAGGGCCGCGACGGCGCCCGTCACGACGGCTGCGGTACGGATCGTCCGGCGGATGGCGCGCATGGTGTCGAAGTCCTCATGGCTCTCGTGGCTCGGCAGGAACGTGGCTCGGCAGGTACAGGTGATCCCGAAGTTAAGCGCGCCATGTCTGCGTATCCCGTACGGAATGTAACGACGGGACTCAGCCTTCCCGGCAACCTCGTAAAGCCCCGCTAAGCCCAGGTTCCCCAGGAGTGCCCGGCAGACGCCCCCAGGAGTGCCCGGCGGCGCCCCGGGAGTGCGCCCGGGAGTGCCCAGGAGCCCCAGAAGGGTCCCCTAAGTCCCGATCCCCCGAGGTCCCCTAGGGGTTGTCACAGCTCAGCAGCAATGCGTCCGGAAGACGACCGTGGTCCCACGCCACCCCCGGGGACCAGGTACGTTCGATGAGTGGCTGGATTCAGGATGGGACGCAACCGCCGGGACAATCGCCCCCCGCGCCCGCAACAACACCCGCAGCAGCAGCCGTACGGCCAGGCCGCCCCGCAGCAGCCGCCGTACGGCGGCCCGCCCGCGCCCCCGTACCCGCAGCAGCAGTGGCCGCAGGCGGGCGGCCCGGGCCCCGGCCGGCACGGCGAACCGGAGTACTTCACGGACCCGTACCACCAGCAGGCCGGCGGCGCCCCGCACGACCCGTACGCGGCCAACAACCCGGGCCACACCCAGGCGTTCTCCATCGGCGAGGGCCCGTACGGTCAGGGGGACACCTACCGCGCGGGCAGCGCCCCGGCCCCGGTCGGCCCGCGCCTGCACTGGAAGGAACTCCTGAGCGGAATCGTCCTCCGCCCCGGCGAGACCTTCCTGCGGATGCGCGACCACGCGATGTGGGGCCCGGCCCTCACCGTCACGTTCATCTACGGCCTGCTCGCGGTCTTCGGCTTCGACCAGGCCCGCGAGGACGCGATCAGCGCGACGCTCGCGACCAGCATCCCGATCGTCCTGACGACCGGCGTGGCCATCGTCCTGAGCTCCCTGGTCCTGGGCGCCGTCACGCACACCCTGGCCCGCCAGATGGGCGGCGACGGCTCCTGGCAGCCCACGGTCGGCCTCTCCATGCTGATCATGTCCCTCACGGACGCCCCACGCCTGGTCTTCGCCATGTTCCTGGGCGGCGACGCCCCCCTGGTCCAGGTCCTGGGCTGGGCAACCTGGGTGGCCGCGGGCGCGCTCCTCACCACCATGGTCAGCAAGTCCCACGACCTGCCCTGGCCCAAGGCCCTGGGCGCGTCCGCGATCCAGCTGATCGCCCTGCTCTCGATCATCAAGCTGGGCACGTTCTGACCCACGTACGTATACGAGTGCGGCCCGGTGGAAACCACCGGGCCGCACCGCAGACTGATCGTGGACTAGGCGTCGAGAACCTGCCCATCCCGCTTCACGACGGGAGCTTCAACACTCCACGGAAAATTGATCCACTCATCGGTCCGCTTCCACACGTACTCGCATTTCACAAGCGAATGCGACTTTTCATAGATGACAGCGGACCGCACCTCGGCCACAGCGTCGAGACAGAAGTCATGAACGAGCTTCAGCGTCTTACCGGTATCGGCAACGTCATCCGCGATGAGAACGCGCTTGTTGGAGAAATCGATGGCGTTGGGCACAGGCGCAAGCATCACAGGCATTTCAAGAGTGGTGCCCACACCGGTATAGAACTCGACATTCACCAGATGAATGTTCTTGCAGTCCAGCGCATACGCAAGCCCGCCCGCGACGAAGACGCCCCCGCGGGCGATGCTGAGCACTATGTCCGGCTGGTACCCGTCATCCGCGATGACCTGCGCAAGCTCACGCACCGCGGCACCGAACCGCTCGTACGTGAGATTCTCCCGCACGCCCCCGACGCCACTCGCCGCAATGCCCACCCCGTCACCCATACCGCTGCTCACACCTGCGTCCTGTGAAAATTGACGTAGGACCGCGAGGCTGTGGGACCGCGCTGCCCCTGATAGCGCGACCCGTACCGCTCACTCCCGTAGGGGAATTCGGCGGGCGAGGTGAGCCGGAACATGCACAGCTGCCCGATCTTCATCCCCGGCCACAACTTGATCGGCAGCGTCGCGAGATTCGAGAGCTCGAGCGTCACGTGACCGGAGAACCCGGGATCGATGAACCCGGCAGTGGAATGCGTGACGAGCCCGAGCCGCCCGAGGGAACTCTTGCCCTCGAGCCGACTGGCAAGGTCATCGGGCAGCGTAATGACTTCATACGTCGACGCGAGCACGAATTCGCCGGGGTGGAGAATGAACGGCTCGTCACCGTCCGGCTCGACCATCCGCGTCAGATCGGCCTGCTCGACGGCGGGGTCGATATGCGGGTAGCGGTGGTTCTCGAACACCCGGAAGTAGCGGTCGAGCCGCACGTCGATGCTCGAGGGCTGCACCATGGTGTCGTCGTACGGGTCGATCCGCACCCGTCCGGCCTCGATCTCGGCCCGGATGTCTTTATCTGAGAGGAGCACGCCCCGAGGATACGCAGAGCGCGCGGGCCCGCCCCAATCGGACGACACCCACGCGCTCCGTAAGCCGTCGGCTACCCCGGCTACCGCTTGCCCGCGTCCACCCGCACGGCATGCCGCAACCGGGCACAACGCGGACAGCGGATCAGCCGACCAGGCCCGAGCCGGTCCGTACCGAGCTGCTGCATCGGAAACGAAGCGGTGCTGAACACGTGCCCCTCGGCACAGCGGACGACGGTGCGCTCCATCAAGTCCTGAGTCCCTTCCCCACACCAGTGAGTCTCTGATCGCTGACGACAAAAGCTCACATTACGGGACGAAAGGGAAGCCACTCCAGGCGCCGCTCCGCCCCACCACGCTACGCCCCAACTCCCCACCCCCGCACCCGCTTCCGCCCTCCCCCCACCGCCCCGGGACAGCGCAAAGGGCCCCTGGCAGATACACCAGGAGCCCTCGATGAGGTAAGGTTTGCGACGGTGCTGCGGACGTCGATCCAGCACCTACGCGGGTGTAGTTTAATGGTAGAACATGAGCTTCCCAAGCTCAGAGCGCGGGTTCGATTCCCGTCACCCGCTCCACGACAAACCCCCAGGTCAGCGACCCGGGGGTTGTTTGTTGTCCAGCCGTTGTCTAGACCGATCTAAGCGTCTCGTGCCCGTTGCGTGCCCGATGACTGATCGTCCGGTGCGTACCCGTTCTCCGCTGCCTCCTGATCATCTCCCTTGGCGACAGCCTTCTTTCGCTCCGCGCGTACGCGATCAGCGATGCCGTCGGCGACCTCCTGCTGCCGCGCCAAGTTGGAATGCTGGTAGATCATCGCGGCCTTCTCGGAGGACTGCCCTGCGCGGACCATCGTGTCCTTGAGGGTGGCACCGGACTGTGTGGACAGGGTGTGCCCCGTGTGCCGGAGGTCATAGAAGCGGAAGTCCTCAGGCAGGCCGACCTTGGCGCGGGCCTTGCGCCACTTCCGCCCGAAGGTGGAGCGTCGGAAGGGAGCGCCCATCTCGCCGACGAAGCAGCCCATCCGGCTTCTTCTCGGCGTACCAGGCGAGGTGCCGCTTCACGTCCCTCTCCATGAAGCCGGGCAGCACGATGAACCGCTTGCCCGCACGGGACTTGGTATCGCCGGGAACGCGGCGGCCGGTGTTCAGCTCGGGCTCTGCGGTGCGGATCCAGATGCCGAGAGGGTCGAGGCTGACGTCCGGTCGGCGCAGGGCTGCTTGCTCTTCAGGGCGGGCGGGGCCGTAGTGGGGAAAAGTACAGAGCCCCGAAGCGATTGGCTTCGGGGCTCTGGGCTCGCCAGCTCAGACAGGAAGCAGCAGACCAGCTGCGCAACCTTCTACGACCGTCGCGGCCACATTCAGAGCGGCCTTAATGGACTTCCGCATTCGTTTCATATTGCTCTCCCCTCGTGCAGCGGTGTTATTCAGACTTTCTGACGTAGAGCCGTCTAGGGTCAGAAGGGTGAACCTGAGTGCCAACGCGGCCGAGACGAGTACGAGGAAGGTGGCCAGGGGAATCGAACCCCAGACTCCTGCCCCTAGTCTCAACTAGCGAACAACCAGAGCGTAGCAACATACCTTCGACGGTGGCCGGGGCTTGACTGTCTCTCAGGAGCGCCATGGCCTCGCGCCAGGTCGGACGGTGCCACGGCCAGGCGTAGGGGGCTCTGGCCTAGCTCTGATCGAGCAACCCACGGCACAGGGGAGCAAACTCCTCGACGCGTTGCTCGGAGTCGCTGTTCGCTTGCAACGCCCGGCCCCAGGCCGCGTCTTGAAGCTCAGGGGGGCCACTGTGCGCTGCGCGCAAGGCGTTCTTCCAGGCTCCAATACAGAAGTAGGCATTCACGGCAGCGTCCGCTATAGGCTCTGGTCCCTCCAGCGTCACCAAAGTTGCCGCCTCCTCTAGCTGTCCGTATGCAGTCTCCAACTCATGGAAACACTGGGCGACGTCATCGGCGTCTGTGCGGGCAGATTCATGGGCTGTGTTGGCGGCGCGGAGTGCCGCTCCTGCCCGGATAAGGAACAGGCTGTATGAATCCCTGCGCAATTGACGACGCCACTGCTCATGCTGGTTTCGCCTCTGATCCCGTCCAGTGATGCGTGCCGCACCTATGGTCCCCAGGACGCCTACGAGTCCTCCAACAACTGCACCCGCAAGGGTGTAGATCCCTTCGCTCATAAGCGCCATTGAAGTACTACGGGCAGCCTGATCGGTCCACGGCCCTGTGCAAAAATCCTGAAGCAGTGCTCACGACACGACCAAGGCTGTCCCCATGGCCTACGCCACGTGCCCGATGCGTGCCCGACTGGGCGGGGAGCACCGGTGAACGACGGGGCAGACGGCAGTTCCAGGAACAGCCATCCGCATCCGTTCATGCAGGTCAGCGCTCCAACTGCAGCCAGATCACCGGCGATTCCCAAGCTCAGAGCGCGGGTTCGATTCCCGTCACCCGCTCCACGCTTAAGGCCCAGGTCATCGACCTGGGCCTTGTTTGTTGTCCAGACCGGGCTACACGGCGATGCTGGTCGCGACGTTCCTCACCGGCACAAACGCAAGCGCAGTCGCCTCCCACCGCCGGGATCACCCTCAACGGCCGCCGAACACAAGGCCGTACACGATCGGTTCCATCATCTCCCGTGACCAGCTCTTCGGCAGGCACGTCCGGGACGTCGTCTTGGGCAGAGTGTCCCACCGCATCTGGGAGATGCCGTCCACTCGGTACATCTGTCCGCCACGCCACCGGACGAGGAGCGCCATCGGTCCTGGCGAGGTCATCAGCAACAACGCTGCCGCTTGATCCGCCATGCCAGACGCACCACGCTCACCGACCACAGCACGATCAGCGCGGTGAGCACCACAGCAGCGGACACCGGGTGCTGCCTGGTGTCCTCCTGGCAGGTGCCGGGCCAAGCCGATGGCGCCACCGAGGTAGAACGCCAGCGCGGCCGGTACCAACACCGTGTCCTGGCTCGTGAGCAGCGCCCAGGGGCGAACAGGTCCCGCAGTGGGGACAGCAGGTTGTGCGCGCCCTCGGCGACGTCCCCGGACAGGGCGACGCCTACCAGGAACACGCCTACTGCGGCGGAGACTTGGAGCTGCTGGGCGAGCCCGGCGATCAGCAGGGTCAGGCCGAGCACGAAGAGCAGGAGCTTCTCCGGATCGTCGCTGAAGACGGAGCGGGAGATGACCCGGCCGTAGCGCAGCGCGAGGAAGAGGACGAGGGCGGCCACGCCGAGTGCGATGGCGAGCGTGACGCTTCCGGCCGCGATGCTCACTCCGGCCAGGAGGGCCGTGATGATCGGCAGGTAGACGGCCATGGCCAGGTCTTCGAGGACCAGGATGCTCAGGATGACCGGCGTCGCGCGGTTACCGAGGCGGCCGAGATCGCCGAGGACCTTGGCGATGACGCCGGAGGACGAGATCCAGGCGACTCCGGCCAGGACCGCGGCCGCCACCGGCCCCCACCCGAGGAGCAGTGCCAGGGCGGCGCCGGGCACGGCGTTGAGGACCGCGAGCCGCAATTCCGAGCCGGGCGAGGGATGGCGTTCGCGCGGCGCAGCATCGCCACGATCGACACACCCGTATCGGTACGCATCCGGGTCTCGCCAGGAGGCGCCCATTCCAGTACGACGTGGCCGACAGCTCGACCCGCTCAGCCACCAGCCCGAGGTCGGTGGTGTGCAGCAGCAACAGACCCGCCCCCATCGCCGACCCGAAGCTCCACAGGCCCATCCTCACGGCGATGCTCAGGTGGGAGCCCGCGCCGACCGCCAGGAGTACGTAACGCACCCGCTGCGGTACCAGAAGTGCAGCTGCCAGGGAGATCTCGATGGTGAACCCGGTCGAGCAGTCGGCGCAGTTGGTGGTCGACGTGCCCGACGGTCCGATCGTGGTGGTCCACGGCCACAAGGACGCGGAGACCTGCCGGACCACCTTCCGGGCGGGTGAGCCGGAAGCGCACTGCCCCGTCAGCCGACCGATGCTGCCGGTTCAGCCACTCACGTAGGCCACTCATCTCGACGCCTCGCGCGACGAGGACACGGTGTCCCGATTGAAGGCCCATTCCATCTTCGGTTCCATGGCGAACCGGAAGGCCCTCTGCACCGGTGGGGTGCACAACGCGGTGATGAGTGCCCCGGCGAACAGCGTGATGACGATCGCGCCCCACGGAGTGTGCACCCAGTCGACCTCGTACCAGTCCCAGAAGCGGGAGCCCTTCGCCAGGAAGCCGTGCAGCAGGTAGCCGTACAGGGTGCCCGCGCCGAGCGCCGTGACCCACAGGTGCCGCCCGGGCACCCAGGCGAAGAAGCACGCCGTCAGGACCAGCGAGCAGCCGAACAGGGCCAGCGTCATCACCGCACCCGACCACCACGGCGCGGCCAACTCCTGCGCGCTGACGAGGTGGTAGAACCAGGCGGCGTTCATCCGCGGCGCCGCCCAGTACGCGAACACCAGGGCCGCCACGCCCACCGGGAGGGCGAGCAGCCGGGCCCTGCGGTTGCGTACGAGCTGGAAGTGCTCCGGCTTCAGGCACAGGCCGAGTACGAAGAAGGGCAGGAACTGCAGCACGCGCTGCAGGTCGAGGTCGTCGCCGATGTCCGGCGAGACGGAGGCGAGCACCGCGATACCGAGCGCGATGGGCAGCGGCCAGCGGACCAGCTGCCACAGCGGCGTGGTCAGCCGCCAGATGAACAGCGCCACCAGGAACCACGTCAGGTACCAGGGATCGAGGAGGCTGATCGGATGCGTCGGGTCGTCGTCGGCGTACCGCTTGAAGATCGAGTACGCCACTTCGAAGAGGACGTACGGCACGGCGACGCCGGTCACCAGGCGCTTCAGGCGGCCGGGGCTCGCGTCGAAACTCCGCGAGAAGTAGCCGGAGATGATGATGAACGCCGGCATGTGGAAGGTGTACACGAAGATGTACAGGGCGGCGGCCGCCCTGCTGTCGTCGCGCAACGGCTCCCAGGCGTGCCCCATCGCGACGAGCACGATCGCCAGGTACTTGGCGTTGTCGAAGAACGCGTCCCGCTGCTTGCCTGCCTTGCCTTGGCTGCTTGGCCGGTCCGCCTTCGGAACCGCTGCGCGGACCGACTCCTGCGGTGGCACCTGGCGCGTGGGCGGAAGGGGACTGCCCGTTCGGCGCGACGCGCGCAGCATGTCGCTCACGGATATCCCTCCCCGGCGGAACCCGGAGCAGCGATCTGCCGTCTTACAAGGGTTGCGGGTGCAGCGTCAGCGCCAAACATCTACGGCACTGTAGTTGTTGGACGCCGCACCCGCACAACCCTCCTGCGTGTGGGCTTGACCACCGGTAACACCGGTAACACCGGTAACACCGGTCGTGGCCTCGGGGCCGTCGTCACCCTGCCTGGCGTGGCTCCATCAGCCGTGCGAGCAGGTCGTCGAGGCTGACCAGGCCGGTAAGGCGGCGGGAGTCGTCGCAGACCACGGCGAGCGTCGCACGGCGTCGCCGTAGTTCCTCGAGGGCGTGGGTGACGGTGTGGTGCCCGGTGAATTCCGGCACCGGGCGGGCCAGGTCCCCGGCGGTGGTGGCCTTGCCGCGGGCGCGGGCCACCAGGGCGTCCCGGGCGTGGATGGAGCCGAGGACCGTGGCGCCGTCGCGGACGAGCAGCCGGGTGCGGTCGGTGGCCGCGGCCACCCGGAGGATCTCCTCGACATCCGCCGTCGACGGCACCGACGTGATCTCGTCTGCGGGGGTCTGCAGGTCGCGGACCGGGGTCTGCGGTTCGGTGAGGGAGCTGGTGAGCAGCTCGGAGTCGGTCGGGCTGAT
Organism: Streptomyces sp. NPDC002851; assembly: GCF_053591935.1. Classification (NCBI taxonomy): domain Bacteria; kingdom Bacillati; phylum Actinomycetota; class Actinomycetes; order Kitasatosporales; family Streptomycetaceae; genus Streptomyces; species Streptomyces sp. NPDC002851. The sequence goes on from NZ_JBSFUT010000042.1 coordinate 62,213, forward strand.
CAGGCCGAGGCGTTCGGACTCGGCGACGAGGTGGGTGAGCTGTTCGCGGTTGTGGACCGAGGTCAGCTCGTCGCGCGGGGTGACCCGGCACAGCCGTACCAGCGCGTTGCTGACCTTGTTGAGCAGCCAGAGCAGCGGGCGTACTGCCGTGACCACCGCCCGGAACGGCGGGGTGAGCAGCATGGCCGAGCGCTCCGGGTGAGCGATGGCCCAGGACTTGGGGGCCATCTCACCGGCCACCATGTGCAGGAACACCACGATGACCATGGCGACGGCGAAGGCGATGCCGTAGCTGAGCCCTGCGGGCAGGCCGAGTTTCTCCAGGAGCGGGTCGATCTCGTGCGAGATCGCGGGCTTGGAGATCGAGCCCAGGCCCAGGGTGCAGATGGTGATGCCGAGTTGGGCTCCGGCGAGCATCAGGGAGAGCTCGCGCATGCCGGCGAGCGCGGACTTGGCGCCGCGCTGCCCCGCCGCGGCCGCCTGCTCCACGCGGTGGCGTTTGGCTGCGACCAGGGCGAATTCGGCGGCGACGAAGAAGCCGCTGCCGATCAGGAGCAGGAGCGTGACGAAGAGGGCCATGGGGAAACTCATGCACGGGCCTCCTCGTCGGCTGCGGCGGTATCGGTGGCGGGCTGCTGCTTGAGGCGGACCCGTTCGGGCACGTGCCGGTCCAGGGCCAGTACGTCGATGGCGGCGCGGCCGCCGTCGGGCAGGTGCACGGTCAGGTGGTCGCCGACGGTCGGGAAGCGGCCGAGGCGGTCGATGACGAGTCCGGCCACGGTGTCGTAGTCGTCCTCCTCGGGCAGGTGGACGCCGGTGGCGTCGGCGACCTCGTCGAGGCGGCGGCCCGCGTCCACCAGCCAGCCGCCGTCGGCCTCCGCGACGGCCGTCGCCACCACGGTGTCGGACTCATCCGCGATGTCCCCGACGAGTTCCTCGGCGATGTCCTCGTACGTCACCACGCCCGCGACGCCGCCGTGCTCGTCGAGGACGACGGCGAACTCGTCGTCGCGCTCGCGCATCTGCGCCACCGCGTCGGGCAGCGGCAGGGTGTCGGGCAGGAGCAGCGGGCGGCGGGCCAGCGCTCCGGCCGTGTCCTCCTCGAAGCGGGCGGCGGGCAGCCGCATCAGCTCGCGGACGCCGAGGACGCCTGCGACGTCGTCGGGGTGGTCGCCCAGGACGGGGTAGGTGGAGTGACCGTGCTTGGCGATCAGGCCCACGGCTTGGGCGGCGGTGGCGTCCTTGCGCACGAACACGGCGTCCGCGCGCGGCACCATCACCTCGTCCAGGGTGCGTTCGGAGAAGTCCAGAGCGTGGTCGAGGAGTTCGGCGGTCTCGCGCGGCAGGTGGCCCTGCTCGTGGGATTCGCCGATGAGGTGGCTGAGCTCCTCCAGGGTGGCGCCGTGGTGCAGTTCCTCGACCGGCTCGATGCCGACCTTGCGCAGCAGCTTGTTCGCGGCGCCGTCGAAGACGTGCACCACCGGCCCGACGACCTTCAGGTACGCCAGCGTGGAGGCGGCCAGGGATTTGGCCAGTCGCTCGGGCACGGCGAGCGCGAGGTTCTTCGGCGCGAGCTCGCCGACGACCATCTGCAGGACGGTCGCCACCAGGAAGCCCACCACGACGGAGATCGCCGAGACCGCTCCGTCCGGCAGTCCGGTGCCGTCGAGCGCGGGACCGAGCAGCGCCGACACGGAGGGCTCGGCGAGGAACCCGACGACCAGGCCGGTGACGGTGATGCCCAGCTGGGCGCCGGAGAGCATGAAGGACAGCCGCTCCAGGACCTTCAGGGCGCGGGCGGCCCGTTTGTCCCCGGCCTCGGCCTCACGGGCCAGGGCGATGCGGTCGGCGGCGACGTACGCGAACTCCTGGGCCACGAAGTAGCCGGTGCCCGCGGTCAGGACAAGGACGGCGAGCAGGCCGAGGACAGCACTCAACGGACACCACCCCGCCGCGTGCCGCTCTCAAGCTCAAGCTCAGGGAGGCGGGATGGTCCGGGACAGTGCCCAGGGACGTCGGGGTCCGTCGATCTGGCGGACAAGGTGGCTCCGTTCTCGTACGTGGATCCGGGTAACGATTCTCGGCGTGCAGGACCCCGGTCACCCTGCCACCCCCGCTCCCTGGCTCACGCGGTGCGGGCGGGATGTGGCACGGCTGGTACCGGGAGGCTCACCCATTGCGGGACCGTGGCTCCTTCAGTCGGATCATTCGTACGCGGACTTGTCCGGGACGACGGGTCCGGCTCGGGCATGGCCTGCTGGTGACGCCTGCGGACCATGTTGCGTCAGAGGTCTTAGTACACGGTGGTGATGAAGTACTGGCCGTGCGCGGCGAGGGGACGGGCGTCTTCGAGGCTGTTGGCCCACGTGGCGACGGCGTACCGGCCCGGCTTCAGCGGCAGTTCCAGGGTCACGTGACGTCCGGGGGAGAGCGGCGGGGTGCCAAGCACCCTGGCCATGTCGAACGGCGGCTCCGTAGTGCTGCCGTCGAAGAACGCCTGGAGGTCGTCCTCGGTGACGGAGTCGTCGTCGATGGGGTAAAAGACCAGTTCGTCCACCTGATCCCTGCCCATGGCGTTGACGTAGCGCAGGGTCCTGCCGGGCAGTATGTGGCCCTCCAGTTGGAAGCGTGGCCCCTGGCCGGGTACGTCGCGGGCCGTGAGGACGGCGGCGGGGCGCGCCGGTGTTCCATCGTCCGCGGCGTCGGTGACGGTGAGGGTGCGGAGGTATTCCTGGCCGGGTTCCGGTTCCCGGCCACGGTCGCCCTGGAAGTCCAGGAATTCGAGGACGAGATAGCGGCCCGGCTCCAGGTGTGCGGTGAAGGTCAGGTCCTGGCCGGGATGGGTCTGTGCCCCGCCGAACAGTTCGGCGGTGGCGGCGAACTCCCTCGCCGCCTGGATGTTCTCCGCCCCCTCGGTCTCGAAGACACGTCGCAGCCGTGCGCGGAACTCGTCCTCGCTGGCCCCGCCACGGAGTTGGGCCAGGCCGACGAAGCCGGTGGTACGGCCCGTCGTGTGCACGCGGAAGGCCACGTCGCCGGCGGGGGCCGTCGTCGGCGACATGAAACCGCCCTCACCCGTGACCACAGCCAGCGGGGCCCGCTGCCTCCGCTCCGCTGCCCGACTACGCCCCTGTCCTGCCCCGGTGAGCAGTGTCACCACCGCGGCCGCGCCGCCGATGATGACACCACGCCTGCTGTACCCGCGCATGAGCGTTCCTCCGCGTCCCGTGCCCTGTTGACCTGCTGCCCTGCTGGACTGCTGGACTGCTGGACTGCTGGACTGCTGATGTGACCGGCGACAGCGAACCATTGCTCCGCTCCCGGAGGACAACATTCCGCCCTCGGCGAGAAGGCGGGACGACGGGCCGGAATGAGCCTTTCTTCGGCCCGTCCCTGACCTCTCACACCTGAACCACCAGGCAATTCCTCACCCGGCCTCGGGGGGTGGGGACGGAGCCTCCGTCTCCGGGAGGGGGGCCGGATCAGGGGAAGACCGGGGATAAGTCAGGGGCGGCTCAGGGGCGCCCGGCTCCAGCCGCACCCCTGATCGCTGCACCCGTTCCGGTCACGCTCAACTCCGGTCTGTGGCCGTCGTCTTCGAGGCTCGCCGGGACCGCTCTATGCTTCTACAGCCCTGTAGACACAAGCTGTTGAAGGGCTACGGAAAGATCCTCACGTGAAGGAGTGGACGCCACGATGGTGTTCAAACGGCTGCTCGGTTCGCTCGGCGTGGGCGGCCCCACGGTGGACACAGTCCTCGACCCCGGTCCGGTCCGGCCCGGCGGGGCATTGGCCGGACAGGTTCACCTCAAGGGCGGAAACGCCGACTTCGACATCGACGACATCGCCCTGGAGCTGGTGGCCCGGGTCGAGGCCGAGCACGAGCAGGGCGAGAGCGAGGGCTTCGTCGCCTTTGAGCGGTTCACGGTCGGCGGCGGCTTCCGGCTCGCCGAAGGTGCCGAGCAGAGCGTGCCGTTCAGTGTGATGCTGCCCTGGGAGACGCCGGTCACGGAGCTGCACGGCCAGCCGCTCGGCATCGTGCTCGGGGTGCGCACGGAGCTGGCGGTGGCGGGCGCCAAGGACAAGGGTGACCTCGATCCGCTCACGGTCGCGCCGCTGCCCGCGCAGGAGGCGGTCCTGGAAGCTCTCGGTCAGCTCGGCTTCGGATTCCGCTCGGCCGACCTGGAGTTGGGGCACATCGGCGGTACGGGCCAGCAGCTGCCCTTCTACCAGGAGATCGAGCTGACCCCGTCGCCGGAGTACGCGCACGCGGTCAACGAGATCGAGGTGACCTTCCTCGCCGACCCGGGCGGCATGGACGTGGTCCTGGAGGCGGACAAGCGCGGCGGCCTGTTCTCCTCCGGGCACGACGCGCCGACCCGCTTCTCCGTCAACCACCACGGGGCCGAGGCGGTCGACTGGAACAGCGAAGTCGACGGCTGGATCCGCCAGCTGATCGAGCACCGGAGCGCGCACGGCTCGCACGCCGCATACGGGCACGGGCACGAGGGCCACTCCGGACACCCGCACCACGACGGCCATCACGGTGACGGCCATCACGGTGACGGCCACCACCGTTCGGGGCCCGGCATGGGCACCGCCGTCGCCGCCGGGGCGGCCGGTCTCGCGGTCGGTGTCGTCGGCGGCATGGTGGCCGCCGAAGTCGTGGACGAGGTGGGCGACTTCTTCGAGGGCGACGAGGAGGAAGAGGAGGGGTGACGAAGCGGAGTGACGAAGCAGGGTGATGAGCGGGGCGATGAAGGGGGATACGGCCCTCTTCGTCACCCCGCTAGCCTCTACAGTGACGTAGAAGATCGCTCTGGGCCGGGCCCCGTCCCAGAGCACCCCTGAGACGTGACATACGGAGTTCCCATGGGCCTGTTCGACCGCTTCAAAGAGTCCGCCGCCCAGATGCAGACTCAGCTCCTCGCGAAGAAGAACGACCTCAAGAGCGGCGCCTTCCGCGACGCGAGCATGGCGATCTGTGCCCTGGTCGCCGCCGCGGACGGCTCCATCGACGCCTCCGAGCGCCAGAAGGTGGCCCAGCTCATCGCCACCAATGAGGTGCTGCAGAACTTCGACGCCGACGATCTGCGGCGCCGGTTCGAGGCCAACTGCGACAAGCTGACCGCCGACTTCGACTTCGGCAAGGTCAGCGTGATGCAGGAAATCGCCAAGGCCAAGAAGAAGCCCGCCGAGGCACGGGCCGTCGTCCAGATCGGCATCGTCATCGGCGGCGCCGACGGCGACTTCGACAAGGACGAACAGCAGGTCGTACGCGAAGCCTGCTACGCCCTCGACCTGCCCCCGCACGAGTTCGACCTCTGAGCCGACCCCGGCCCACGGATGCCGGGCCCGCGGGCGCCGTCTGCGGGCCCGGCATCGTCGTCCGTGTGTCCTGATGTCGTGTCCTGTTGTCGTGTCCTGTCGCGGTTGAACCCGAGCGTGCTGCCGCCTCTCCCGCGCCCGCGCCGGTCACGAGCGAGGCGGCAGGGATCTGGCGGCGCCTCGAGCAGGCCGGGCTGCCGGTTGAGAACGTCACGCTCCACAGCCGGGCCAGCGACCCGGACGGCCTGCTCGGCCGCCCCGGGGGCTACCGCAGCAAAGCGGCCTTCGAGGACCGGCGGATCGACGGTGGGGCCGTGGCCGCCGCCGACACGGGGAGCGTCCATCTCGGCGGTGTCATCGAGGTGTTCGACGACGCGGAGTCCGCCCGGCTGCGCGCCGAGCAGCTCCAGGCCGCCGTCGACGTGCCTGCGCCCGCCGAGCACGGTTACCTCTGCGGGCCCGTGCTGCTGCGCCTGCCCCCGTACCTCAGTCCCGAGGCGGCCGACGCCTACGGGGCCGCGATCGGTGCCACGGCGGTGCCGCGCCGGCCCGCGCCGATGGGGGTGTGGCGGGCATGACGACCGGCCCTGCACGGAGGGAGCCCGAGCCGGCGGAAACGGGCGCGGTGCGTCCGGGTCTACAGCGGGGTGGCCGCGTACAGGATGGCCGCCATCGTCACCGCCGAGTTGGCCGACGAGAGGGCGGACGCCACCGTGCCGGCCGCGGCGCCCCAGACGGCCAGGCCCACCGAGGTGAAGGCGGGCGGCCAGATGCGCGCCAGAGGCGCGGGGCCGAGCAGCGCGGCGACCCGGCGTGGCACGGGTCCGGGCCCGGGCGCGGCGAAGTGGGCCAGCGTCGGGGCCGGGGCCGGGCGGGCGACGAGGGCGGCCTTGCCGATCGCGCGGGCCACGGCGGTACGGCTTCCGACCGCTTCGGCAGCGTCCTCGTCGGCCCACCGCTCGGCGGTGAAAGCGACGGAGGTGCGCAGCGGGCGCAGGAACGGGTTGGCGCGGGCGGCCAGTTGGACCGTGAGCAGATACCGGTGGTGACGCCCGGCCAGGTGTGCGCGCTCGTGCGCGAACAGCGCCCGGCGCTCACCGCTGTCCAGAAAGTCGAGCAGCGCGGTGGTCACCACGATCCGGCCACCCCGCCGACCCGGCCCACCGTCCCCGGGCAGGGCGTACGCGTACGAGGCGGCGTCCGGGAGCACGGCCACCTGCCCTTGGCGCAGTCCGGCCAGGGCGGCCCAGGCACGCCGCCGCACCCGGCGATGGCGGACGAGGACGCGGCCACACGCCACGGCGACGGCGAGGAGCGCCGGGATGGCCACCTTCCCGGCGATCTCGTCGAAGGGGACAGCCGCCCGGACCTCCGGATCGGACCAGCCGTCCGGCAACGGGTTGCCGGGCAGCTGCGCGGTGCCGACCACCATGATCAGAGCCAGGCACAGCGTGCTGCACACCGCCATCACGCCCGCGACTGCGGTCAGCAGCCGGGTGGCGGTGCGCGGGTGCAGCCGGTTCTCGGCGATGCGGGCGATCGGCCAGGCCGTTAAGGGCAGGACCAGCGGCAGGAAGACGAAGATCCCCACGGCAGGCTCAGTCCTCCGGCTCTTCCGTGGCTTGCCCCAGCAGGCTCCGCAGGAGCTCTTCATCGTCCGGGCCGAGGCCGGTGACGAAGCTGGCCAGAACCGCCTCGCGGTCCGCCTCCGCGTCGAGCATGCGGCGCATCCGCAGTGCGGCAAGGCCCGCTTCGTCCGCGGCCGGCGTCCAGACGAAGGACCGGCCGCGGCGCTCCCGGGTCACCGCCTCCTTGGCGAGCAGCCGGGTCAGGATGGTCATCACGGTGGTGTACGCGAGGTCGCCGCCGAGCCGTTCCTGCACCCAGCCCGCCGTCACCGGCCCGGACGCCTGCCGCAGCGCGGCGAGCACCAGTGCCTCCAACTCGCCCTGCCCGCGCCGCCGATGACCGTCCGAGCCTTTGCGCCGTGCCATCTTCGCCTCCCTCCGTCCCTGCCGCCCCCCACCTTCCGGGACCGGCGGCTCATCGTAATGACTCACGGGCTCGGCCGCCTCGATGGCACCACCCCCTCTGGATCGCTCTACACACCTGTAGATAGCTTGGAGTCGGCCGGGCGCGCACCGGCCGCCGCCCGGACCGCTGCGCGTCTCCGATTCCCCACCACCAGGGGCGCGGGGTTACTTGCGGCTCGCGAACGTGAACAACGGGAGGGAAACAGATATGGGCATCGTCAGCTGGATCGTCCTCGGCCTGCTCGCCGGAGCCATCGCCAAGATCCTTCTGCCCGGGCGCGATCCGGGCGGCCTGATCGGCACCACGCTCATCGGTGTCGCGGGCGCGTTCTTGGGCGGCTGGCTCTCGGCCACGTTCCTGGACCGCCCGATCCAGAAGGAGTTCTTCGACCTGGCCACCTGGGGTTCGGCCATCGCGGGAGCCCTGGTCCTCCTGGTCGGGTACCGGATCCTCTTCGGCCACTCCCGCGACTGACCGCACCCCGGGGGTGCACGGGCCAACCGCCGCTCGCCGAAAGGCGGTTCACGGCCACAGGCGCTGACACCCCACCCACATGCTTCTACATTCCTGTAGATTCGTCCCGTTCCTTTCAGGCCGGATACGACCGGCACCCCGTGAACCAAGGAGGAGAAGACAGTGGGAGTTTCCCTGGCCAAGGGCGGCAACGTATCGCTCAGCAAGGAGGCCCCGGGCCTGACCGCGGTACTGGTCGGCCTCGGCTGGGACGTGCGCACCACCACCGGCACGGACTACGACCTGGACGCCTCCGCGCTGCTGTGCGACGAGGCCGGCAAGGTCCTCTCCGACCAGCACTTCGTCTTCTACAACAACCTCACAAGCCCGGACGGCTCGGTCGAGCACACCGGCGACAACCTCACCGGTGAGGGCGAGGGCGACGACGAGGCCGTCAAGGTGAACCTCGCCGCCGTACCCGCCGAGATCAGCAAGATCGTCTTCCCGGTCTCGATCCACGATGCGGAGAACCGCGGCCAGTCCTTCGGCCAGGTCCGCAACGCCTTCATCCGCGTGGTCAACCAAGCGGACAACCAGGAGATCGCCCGCTACGACCTCTCCGAGGACGCCTCCACCGAGACCGCCATGGTCTTCGGCGAGCTCTACCGGCACGGCGCCGAGTGGAAGTTCCGCGCCGTCGGCCAGGGGTACGCCTCCGGACTGCGCGGCATCGCCCAGGACTTCGGCGTCAACGTCTGAACCCCTTGGCGGCTCCACCCATGGGCGGCCGCCGGGCAAGCAGCCCTCGCGGCCGCACCCCGGCGACCGTCCATCACGGTGCCGAATCCGACCCGTCGTCCCGACATCACCCATACCGGCCGGGGGAGGCCATGATCCGCTCGACCTCGCTACGCCCTGAGGACCGCGGCGACTTCGAGCTGGTCCTGCACCTGGCACTCGACGCCGCGGACATCCGCGATCTGCTGCCCCCCGAGCCGTCCGCGCCCACCCTCGCCCAGGTGCGTTCCCGGGCCCTCGCCGCGGCCGACGAGATCACGGCCGCCGCCCAGAGCGAATACCGGGCCTACCTCCGAGCCCGCGCCGCCACGGCAGCACAGCCCGCATCCTCCGAGCCCCTGACCCGGCCGCCGACCACATGGGGTGCCTGGTGCGGGCCGCGCCCTGGCGTCGCTCTGCTCCCCGCGCTCGCGGTCCTGGCCCCCCTCATCTCCGCCGCCGCGGCGGCCATCCTCCTGCTGCTCGGCTACGCCCTCCGCCTGACGGGCGCCGAGGCCGACCTGGCGGCCCCGCTCATCACCGCCGGTTGGATCAGCGCCGCCCTCGCGGCCGCCGGCGCCGTCATCGGGGTCACCGCACTCCTGCTGTCGGCCCAGCGTCGGCGTACGACCGACTCGACCACCCGCATACGGCTGTACACGGCCGACGCCGAACAGGCCCGCGAGGCATGGCGCCAGGCGCTCCTCGAACGCGGCATGCTGCCGTACCTCCGCACCGCCCTCGCCGACCACCGGACCACGCACGCCGGGAACGACACCCCACCCGCATCCGACTGACACCCCATCAGCACTACAGCCAGGAGAATCCGCACCCATGTCCGTGAACCTCACCAAGGGCCAGCAGATCAGCCTCAGCAAGTCCGACGGCAGCGCCCTCACGGCCGTACGCATGGGCCTGGGCTGGAAGTCCGCACCCCGCAAGGGCTTCCTGGCCAAGCTCACCGGAGGTGGCGAGATCGACCTCGATGCCTCCGCGGTGCTCTTCGCGGGCCAGGAGCCCGTCGACGTCGTCTTCTTCCAGCAGCTGACGAGCGACGACGGTTCGGTCCGCCACACCGGCGACAACCTCGTCGGCGGCGCGGGCCAGGGCGGCGACGACGAGACGATCCTGGTCGACCTCGCCCGCGTCCCCGCACACGTCGACCAGATCGTCTTCACCGTCAACTCCTTCACCGGACAGACCTTCGCCGAGGTGCAGAACGCCTTCTGCCGCCTCGTCGACGAGAACACCGGCGCCGAACTCGCCCGCTACACCCTCACCGGCGGCGGCAGCCACACCGCCCAGATCATGGCCAAGGTCCACCGCGACGGAGGCGGCTGGCAGATGCGGGCCATCGGCGAACCCGCCGCGGGTCGCACCTTCAAGGACCTCATGCCCGCCATCGCCGCCCACCTGTGACAGGAGCCCCGGTTCCATGCTCGGCATAAGCGAACTCGCCATCCTCCTCATCGTCGTCATCCTCATCCTCGGCGCCAAGAAGCTCCCCGAACTCGCCCGCTCCGCAGGCAAATCCGCCCGCATCCTCAAGGCCGAGGCCAAGGCCATGAAGAAGGACCGGACAGCCGACGACGAAAGCCACAACAGCCCGCCGCAAGTGATCGAGGGAAGGGTGATGCCGCCCCAGGACACGGACAACCGCCCGGACGACCACCGAAACCCCGGCAACGACCGGCAGCACCCGCAGTGACCAAGCTTCCGGAACCCCCGCGCCGAGCATGAGACTGAGCCCCGGCCGGCCTTCCAGGACTTGGTGCCGACCGCCTCGGCGGCCCTTCGCTGAGGCGCACCGCGCTCACGCCGCGCCGAAACCCGCCCGGAGCAGAGGCAGGGCCACCCGAAGGTCAGCCGCCGAACGGATATGGACCTCCAGGTCGCCGCCACCGTGGTGTCCGATCCTGCTCACATCACTGGCGAGCAGCAGCCTCAGGAGCAGTTCCTCGGCAACGCAGCTCAACGCCTCGAGGTGCCCTCGGTAAAACGTGTGGTGAGGGCGATGGCCGTCACGAGGAACGTGGTCGCGGGCGGCGGGGCCATGGCCGATGAAGCGCTGCCGTCGTATCCGCAGAAGGCGCACCGGTACTCGTAGGCGGTCAGCACCGGCTCCCGCATCCGTCGCTCCCGCCGCCTGCGCACCGCCGCCGGGTCGTCGTCGCGGACTGGGCACCACGGCCCGTCCTGACGGCTGCGGGGGCGGCGCGACGGTGGCGGGAGAGAAATTTCTTTCGGGATGTCTGTCCGGCTCTCCCCGGCTCGTCATCACTATGCCGGGCCACATGCCGTGGTCCGGGAGGCGATGAGGAGGAGGCGATCGGTCATGGGCACGATCAGTATTTTCGAAAGTGTGACCCTGGACGGAGTCATGCAGGGCGTGGGACGGGCGGACGAGGACACGCGTGCCGGCTTTCGCCACGGCGGGTGGGGGGACGGCTACGGCGATGAGGTGATCGGGCAGTTCGCCGGTTCGAGCATCGGCAGGACCACCGCCATGCTGTTCGGGCGGCGGACGTACGAGGACCTGCTGGGCTACTGGACCTCCGTGCCGGAGCCCAATCCGTTCACCGAGGCTCTGGTGGGCCAGCGGAAGTACGTCGTCTCGCGCGACGCGGGCACCGAGCTCGCCTTCCCCCGTTCCACCCTCCTGCCCGGAGAGGCGAGCGAGACCGTGGCCGCGCTGAAGCGGGACGTCGAGGGGGTGATCACCGTCCTCGGCAGCGGAGAACTGGTGCGTTCGCTCCACGCGGCGGGGCTGGTGGACGAGTACGTTCTGCTGATCCACCCGATCGTGCTCGGTTCGGGCACCCGGCTGTTCGGCGAAGGGGAACGCGCCGATCTGGAGCTGGAGGAGTCGGTCACGTCCACGACCGGCGTCATGGTCGCGCGGTACCGGGTCAAGCGACACGGTCGGTCCGGCACGGCTGTGTAAGGGTGGCGATATGCGGTACATGCTGTTGTTCCACTACGGCGAGGAGACCGACGAGTCGATCGGCGAGGAGGCGATGGCCGCCGGGATGCGGGCCTTCGCGGCCTACGCCGGGACGCTGGAGCAGGCCGGCGTGCTGGTGAGCGGCCAGGTGTTGCAGCCGTCGGCCATGTCGACCACCCTCACCCTGGTCGAGGGAGAGCCGCGCATTCAGGACGGGCCGTTCGCCGACACCAGGGAGCAACTCGGCGGTGTGATCGTCATCGACGTGCCGGATCTCGACGCCGCCCTTGAGTGGGCGCGGCAGGCGCCCCCCGCTTCGTGGGGCACGGTCGAGATCCGGCCCGGTGCCGTGCACCTTGACGACGGGAGATGGGTTCCGTCCTCATGACCGGCGAGTCGGCAGAGACGGCCGGGACGGCAGAGACGGCCGGGACGGCAGAGACGGCCGGGACGGTCGGGACGGCCGCGGAGGTCGCGTCCGTCGCCGAGCGCACCGCGCGGACCTCATTCGGCCGGCTGGTGGCGCTGCTGGCGGCCCCCACCGGCGATCTCGAACTCGCCCAGGACACCCTGGCGCAGGCGTTCGAGCAGGCCCTGACCGCCTGGCCACGGGACGGCGTGCCGCGCAACCCGGAAGGCTGGCTGCTGACGGTCGCGCGGAACCGGCAGCGGGACGTCTGGAAATCCGCCGCGCACCGCCGTAACCAGCCACTGGAGGCGGCCACCGACACCGGCGCGGACGCCGTCTCACCCCTGGAGGATCTCGACCCGGACGCGATCCCGGACCGGCGGCTGGCCCTCCTGTTCGTCTGCGCTCACCCGGCCATCGCCGCCAACGTCCGCACGCCGCTGATGTTGCAGACCGTGCTCGGGTTCGACTCCGCCGAGATCGCACGGGCTTTCGCGGTGCCCGCCGGTGCCATGTCGCAGCGGCTGGTGCGTGCCAAGCGGCGCATCCGCGACGCGCGCATTCCGTTCGTCATCCCCGGACGGCAGGCCATGCCCGAGCGCCTTCCAGGGGTGCTGGAGGCGATCTACGGCTGCTTCGCGCTGGCCGGGCCGAGGCGGGGCGAGAGGGAACCGCTCGCCGGTGAGGCCGTGCACCTCGCCGTCACGACGGCCACCCTGCTCGGCGATGAGCCCGAGGCGTGGTCCCTGGCGGCGCTGCTGGCGCTGGCAGCCGCCCGGGCGACGTCCGCCGGGACCTACGTACCGCTGGACCGGCAGGACACGGCCCGGTGGGACCGGGCGCTCATCGCACGCGGGGAGGAGTACCTGCGGCGGGCCGAACGCCCCGGCCGGGCACCGGGCCGGTTCCAGCTGGAGGCCGCCATCCAGGCCGTGCACTGCGACCGGGCCCGGACCGGTCAGACCGACTGGGCCGCGCTCGGCACCCTCTACGCGGCCCTGGTCGCGGTCGCGCCGAGTATGGGAAGCCGCGTCGCGCACGCGGCCGTCGTGGCACACACGGACTCCCCGGAACGCGGGCTGGCGCTGCTGGACGGCTTGCCGGCCGAACGCCAGCGGTTCCAGCCCTACCATGCGACGCGCGGCGACCTGCTGGCACGCCTCGGCCGAAGGGCGGAGGCCGTAGCAGCGTTCGCCGAGGCGGTGGCGCTCAGCGACGACCCGGCCGCCCGCGCCTTCCTCGAACAACGTGCCGCGACGCTGAGAGCCCGTAACACGATCCAAGGACCGCCCTGACC
>NZ_JBSFUT010000043.1:0-73566 GCF_053591935.1 Streptomyces sp. NPDC002851
GTGCGGTGTCGAGTGTGGTGAGGGCTTGGGTTTGGGTGAGTGCGCCGAAGCCTTGGCGGCGCATGCGGGTGAGGTCTGCTGGGGTGAGTTGGGCTCGAAGTCCCGGCGCAGCCGCTCCGTGGTCTCCTCGCCGTCGGGGGCGGCGAAGCGCACCCGCATGAAGAAGTGGCCGCTGCGCCGGTCGCCGAACTGCTGGTTGTCGACGATGTCGCTGCCGTGGTCGAGCAGGAACCGCGAGACGGCGTGGACGATGCCGGGCGCCTCGGGACAGTCGAGGGTGAGTACGTGCTCGGCCATCACGGCACCTCCGGCGCGCGGTACTCGCTCATCGCGTCGATGAGCCAGCGCGCCAGATAGTCCGCGAACGAGGACCGCGGGAACAGCCGGTACGTCGGCCCGTCATCGACCTGCCAGAGCACCACCGCAACCGGTCCCACCGTGGTCGACACCGCCCGCCCGGGACCGAACGCCCGCGGATGCAGGTCGAGCGGGCAGCCCTTCTCCAGGACCTCCCGGGCGGCCGGGCCGGTCAGCTCCAGGGTGGTGCGGTTCGCCGAGACGTCCACGACCGAGCCCGGGTCCCCGCCGAGCGCCGCCGTCAACTCGGCGGCCACGGCGGTCTCTTCAGCCGGGGACAGCACCAGCCATTCGTCGGGCCCGAGCCAGAGCACCGTATGAGCGCCGGATGTCGTGGTGTCGCCGCACTCCCGCGGAAGCGGGGCACCCAGGGTCTTCTCGATCCGGTCGGCCGCTTCGGAGGCTGGGTCGACCCGCACGTCGACCATGGTGACGAACGGCCACTCGGTCAGCGCGACGCCGCGGGCGCCGGTGACGGCGGCGGCACGCATCCGCTCCTCCAGATGGGCCAGGGGGCTTCGGCGCAGCGCCACCGGGCCCGCGCCTGTGTCGATCGTCGGCTCAGCCATCGCGCTTGGTCCCTTCGGGGTCGTAGAGGACGGGTTCGGTGACCCGGACGGGTACGAGGTCGTCGCCGACGGGGGCGAGGAGCGTGTCCCCGACCCGGTCCCGGCCCGCCGTCACCAGGGCGAGGGCGAACGGGCGGCCAAGGGCCGGGCTGTGGTAGCTGGAGGTGACATGGCCGAGCATCGGTACGGGACCGTCCTCGGGCGTGAGGGGCACGTCCGGCGCGACGAGTTGGGTGCCCTCGGGGAGCCGGGTCGTGCGATCGTCCGGCAGCAGGCCGACCAGGTGCTTGCGGTCGGCGCGGGTCGTGTCGGCACGGGCGTACGACCGCTTTCCGACGAAGTCCTTCTGCTTCGACACCACCCAGGACATGCCCGCGTCCTGCGGCGTGACGGTGCCGTCGGTGTCCTGGCCGACGATGATGAAGCCCTTCTCGGCCCGCAGCACGTGCATGGTCTCGGTGCCGTACGGCGTGATGTCGTACGGCCGCCCGATCGCGTCGACCTCTTCCCAGACCGAAAGGCCGTACCACGCGGAGACGTTGATCTCGAAGGCGAGTTCGCCGGAGAACGAGATCCGGCAGATACGGGCCGGAATACCGGAGGCCAGGGTGGTCTCGCGGAAGGCCATGAACGGGAAAGCCTCGTTCGACAGGTCGAGATCGGGCGCGAGTTGGGCGACGACCTCCCGGGAACGGGGGCCGACGACGGCGATCGTCGACCACTGCTCGGTCACCGAGGTGCAGTGGACGTCGAGCTCGGGCCACTCGGTCTGCAGCCACTCCTCCAGCCAGTCCAGGACCCCGGCGGCGCCGCCGGTCGTGGTGGTCATGAAGTAGCGGTCCTCGGCGAGGCGCAGCGTCACACCGTCGTCGAAGATCATGCCGTCCGGCTTGCACATGACGCCGTAGCGGGCCATGCCGGGCTTCAGCTTCTTGAACGCGTTGGTGTAGATGCGGTTGAGGAATTCGCCCGCGTCCGCGCCCCAGATCTCGATCTTGCCGAGGGTGGAGGCGTCCATGAACGCCACGCCCTCTCGGGCCGCGCGGCACTCGCGGGCCACGGCCGCGTCCATGTCCTCACCGGGCCGCGGGTAGTACCAGGGCCGCTTCCACTGCCCGACGTCCTCGAACTCCGCGCCCTGGGCGACATGCCAGCTGTGGATGGAGGTCGTACGCTCCGGATCGAACAGCTCGCCGCGCTCCCGCCCGGCCAGCGTGGCGAAGGCCACCGGCGTGTACGGCGCCCGGTAGGCGGTGGTGCCGATCTCTCCGGGGGACGCGTCCGAGCCGAGAGCCTCGGCGATGACCCCGATCGCGTTGACGCCGGACGTCTTGCCCTGGTCGTTGGCCGTGCCGAGCGAGGTGTAGCGCTTGACGTGCTCGACCCCGCGCATCCCGGCACCGGTGGACCGCCAGACATCGGCGACCGTGACATCCCGTTGCAGGTCCACGAAGTGCGAGTCCCAGCCGCCGGGTTCACCGTCGGTCGCGGGCACCAGCCACAGCGCGCGCACCGGACCCGAGCCACGGGCCTCGCCGGGTGCGGGCACCGGAACCAGGAACCCGGCCTCCGACGCGGCAAGCGCACCGGCCCGCGCCCCCTCGGCCAGACAGCCCTCCAGGTCGTACGTCCCACGGGCCGCACCCACGACCTGCTGGTCCCGCACGGCGCCCTCGGGCACGAAGGCGACCAGGTCCCCGTCCCAGCGCAGCTTCCCCTGCCGCTGGCTGTGCAGATGCACCACCGGGCTCCACCCGCCCGACACGGCGAGCAGATCGCAGTCGAACGACTGGGGCACACCGGTGAGGTGACCGCTCTCGTCGAGGCCCTGAACGGTGACGCCGGTGAGTCGGCCCTCGCCCGCGGTGTCGACCACCGCACTGCCCGTCAGAACCCGCACCCCGGTCGCCACGGCGACCTCGGCGGCCCGGTGGGACAGCTCGGCACGCGCGTCCACGACGGCGGCGATGTCGATCCCGGCGGCGTGCAGATCCGCGACCGTGTCGTACGCACTGTCGTTGGTCGTGCTCACCACGGCCCGCGAACCCGGCGCCACGGCATACCGGTTGAGGTACGAGCGCACCGCCGCGGCGAGCATCACCCCGGGCCGGTCGTTGCCCGCGAAGACAAGGGGACGCTCGTGCGCACCGGTCGCCAGCACCACCTGGCGGGCCCGGATGTGCCACAGCCGCTGGCGCGAGACGCCGCTCGACGCTTCCGGGGCTTCGGCCCCGAGGTGGTCGGTGCGCCGCTGGAGCGCGAGCACATAGTTGTCGTCGTACGAGCCGAAGGCGGTCGTGCGCTGCAGGACGGTGACCTCGGGGGAGGCGTCCAAAGCCGCCCGCACCTCGGCGACCCAGTCGAGGGCGGGCTGTGCGCCGACCGTCTCGGTGCGCCCGGAGAGCAGCGAACCGCCGGGCTCGGGCTTGTCGTCGAGGAGGAGCACGCGGGCGCCGGAGTCGGCGGCAGCGGCGGCGGCCGCGAGACCGGCCGGTCCGGCGCCGATGACCAGGACGTCCGTGTGGACGTACTTCTTGTCGTAGACGGCGGGGTCGGGGGTCGGGTCGAGGCGGCCCATCGAGGACAGCGTGATGGCGGACAGGCCGTCGTGCAGCTCGACCGTCGTGGCCGGGAGCATGCCCTCCGAGCAGGGGCCGTCGATCTGGAGCAGGGCGTTGGGCTCCTCGACGCCCGCGGCGACGATGCCGCGCGGGCGGCCGCGGTAGATCGAGGGGGCGGTCTCGGCGATCCCGTTGGCGAGGAGCGCCGAGGCGACGGTGTCTCCGGGGTGTCCGGTCAGCTCCCGGCCGTCGACGGTGAAGCGCAGGGTGGTGCTGCGGTCGACGCGGCTCGCGTGCGGTAGCCGGTGGGTCTGGTCGGGCTTGTCGGTCATCGGGTCTCTCCGGCCGGTTCGGTGGGTGCGGGGCGGGGCTCGTCGAGCCGGTAGACGGCGAGCACCTCGTAACTGGCGGTGTCGCGCAGGACGTTGAACCAGCGGCGGCAGCCGGTGGCGTGCATCCACCGCTCCGCGAAGGGGCCCTTGGGGTTGTCGCGGTAGAAGACGTACTCGGCCCACTGCCGGTCGTCGAGGTCCGCGGGGTTCTCGGGGTAGGGGACGTGGGCCTGTCCCCCGTAGTGGTACTCGGTCTCGTCACGCGGACCGCACCATGGGCAGGTGATCAGCAGCACGGTGTCCTTCTTTCAGCGGGGCCTGGGGGGCTAGCGGCGCCGGGGAAGTGCGGGTGTGTTCCCGCGTCGTTCGGTGCGTGCTCTCGGTGTGCCGGGTGAAGGTCCTCGTAGCGGAGCTACTAGGGCCTTCGGCCGGTGCGGCGAGAGTGCGTGCTGGGCGGCGTGGGGGCGTGCCTGCACTTCCTCGGGGTCGCTTAGTGGGCCACGGCCGCGGCGCCGTGTTCGTCGATCAGTGCGCCCGTCGTGAAGCGTTCGAGGGCGAAGGGGGCGTTCAGGGGGTGCGGCTCGCCGGTCGCGATGGTGTGCGCGAAGGTCAGTCCGGCGGCCGGGGTGGCCTTGAAACCGCCGGTGCCCCAGCCGCAGTTGACGTAGAGGTTCTCGACCGGCGTGGTGCTGATGATGGGCGAGGCGTCCGCGGTGGTGTCGACGATGCCGCCCCAGGTCCGCAGCACATGCGCGCGGGCGAAGATGGGGAACAGCTCGACGGCGGCGGCCATCTGATGCTCGATCACATGGAAGGAGCCGCGCTGCCCGTACCCGTTGTACGCGTCGACGCCCGCGCCCATCACCAGCTCGCCCTTGTGCGCCTGGGAGACGTAGACGTGCACGTGGTTCGACATCACCACGGTGGGGTGCACCGGCTCGTGCAGCTCGGAGACCAGGGCCTGGAGCGGATGCGACTGCACCGGCAGCCGTACGCCCGCCCGCTCGGCAAGCACGCTGCTGTGCCCGGCGGCCGCGAGACCGACCCGACCGGCGTGGATGCGGCCGCGGTTGGTCTCGACGCCCACGACCCGGTTGCCGTCCTTGAGGAAACCGGTGACCTCGCAGCCCTGGATCAGATCCACGCCCATCTCGTCGGCCCGGCGGGCGAGCGCCCAGGCGACATGGTCGTGCTTGGCGATACCGGCGCGCGGCTGGTACGTGGCGCCGAGGACCGGATACCGCGTGTTTGTCGAGACGTTGAGGATGGGGCAGACCTTGGCGACCTCGTCCGGCTCGAGCCATTCGGCGTCGACGCCGTTGAGGCGGTTGGCGTTGACCCGGCGGACGCTTTCGCGGACGTCCTGGAGGGTGTGTGCGAGGTTGAGGACGCCGCGCTGGCTGAACAGGAAGTCGTAGTCCAGCTCTTCCGGCAGCCGCTCCCACAGCTTGAGCGCCTGCTCGTACATCGCGGCGCTCTCGTCCCACAGGTAGTTGGAGCGGATGATCGTGGTGTTGCGCGCCATGTTGCCGCCGGCCAGCCAGCCCTTCTCCAGGACCGCGACATTTGTGATGCCGTGCTCCTTGGCGAGGTAGTAGGCGGTGGCCAGGCCGTGGCCGCCCGCGCCGACGATGATGACGTCGTACGAGGAGCGCGGCTCGGGATTGCGCCAGAGGAAGTCCGGATGCTCCGGCAGCGGCTTGGTGGTCATGCCGCGTCTCCGTTCAGGTGGGGCAGGTCGGTCAGATCGGACAGGTGGGGGTAGAGGGGGAAGGCGCCGGCGAGCTTCTCGACCCGGTCGCGCAGCAGGCCCGCGCTCACGTCGTCGAGCTGCTCGGCCTTCAGGGCCTGGGCGATGATGTCGGCGACCTCGCGGAACTCCGGGTCGCCGAAGCCCCGGGTGGCCAGGGCCGGGGTGCCGATCCGCAGGCCTGAGGAGACCATCGGCGGGCGCGGGTCGAACGGCACCGCGTTGCGGTTGACGGTGATGCCGATGCGGTGCAGGCGGTCCTCGGCCTGCTGCCCGTCGAGCGCGGAGTTCCGCAGGTCGACGAGGACCAGATGGACCTCGGTACCGCCGGTGAGCACCGTGATCCCGGCCTCCGCCACATCGTCGGCGAGCAGCCGCCCGGCGAGGATGCGGGCCCCGGCCAGGGTGCGCTGCTGCCGCTCCTGGAACTCCTCGCCCGCGGCCACCTTGAAGGCGACGGCCTTCGCGGCGATCACATGCTCCAGGGGGCCGCCCTGCTGGCCGGGGAAGACCGCGGAGTTGATCTTCTTGGCGAGCTCGGCGCGGCTGAGGATCACCCCGCCGCGCGGCCCGCCGAGGGTCTTGTGCGTCGTGGTGGTCACGACATCGGCGTACGGCACCGGGCTCGGGTGCAGGCCCGCGGCCACAAGCCCGGCGAAGTGGGCCATGTCCACCATCAGATACGCGCCCACCGCGTCGGCGATCCGCCGGAACGCGGCGAAGTCCAGGCGCTGCGGGTACGCCGACCAACCGGCGACGATCATCTTGGGCCGATGGGCGAGCGCGAGCTGCTCGACCTCGTCCATGTCGATGCGCATGTCCGACTCGCGCACGTGGTACGGCACGACGTTGTAGAGCTTGCCGGAGTAATTGATGCGCATGCCGTGGGTCAGGTGACCGCCGTGCGCCAGATCGAGCCCGAGGATCGTGTCACCGGGCTTGAGCAGCGCGAACATCGCGGCCGCGTTGGCCTGCGCGCCGGAGTGCGGCTGTACGTTCGCGGCCTCGGCGCCGAACAGTTCCTTGATCCGGTCGATGGCGAGCTGCTCGATGACATCGACGTGTTCACAGCCGCCGTAGTAGCGGCGGCCGGGGTAGCCCTCGGCGTACTTGTTGGTGAGGACCGACCCCTGGGCCTCCATGACCGCGGCCGGAGCGAAGTTCTCCGAGGCGATCATTTCGAGCGTGGACTGCTGGCGGTGCAGCTCGGCGTCAACAGCGGCGGCGACATCCGGGTCAAGCGTGCTGAGCGGGAGATTGAGGAGGGACAAGGGAGGGGTGACCGTGGTGATCGACGGGTCCGTTGCCATCTGCGCACCATCCTGAGAGCCAACTAATGACCAACTGATATATCAGCTGCTGCGCTAAAGTATGGGAGCTTCGCCGGACAGGTCAAGGGGTCAAGGGGACTTCATGCAGCACGTGGCGACCGAGCCCAAGGGCGAGGAGCTGTCACTCGCCGAGCGCGCCTATCGCGCGATCCGCGACCGGCTCGTCATGCTCGAAATCCGCCCGGGCGCACCCATCAACGAGGATCAGCTGGCCCAGTCGCTCGGCGTCGGCCGGACCCCCGTCCGGGAGGCCCTCAAGCGGCTCCAGTACGAGCGTCTGATCACGACCTACCCGCGGCGCGGCACCTTCGCCACCGAGGTCAACATCACGGACCTGGCCCATATCTCCGAGGTCCGCCAGGAGCTGGAACCGCTGGCCGCGGCCCAGGCCGCACGGCGCGCCACCGCCGCGGACCGCGCGGCCCTGACCGCCCTGCTACGGGAGCTGGAGCGTATGGACTCCGGTCAGCACGAGGCCGCCGAGCTGATGCGCCTGGACCTCGAGGTCCACCGCGCCATCTACGCCGCCACGCACAACCCGTACCTCGAGGACACCCTCGTGCGCCATGACAACCTGGCGACCCGCATCTGGTGCCTGTTCATCGACCGCCTCTCCGACATGGCCGGGCACGTCGTGGAGCACGGGCCGCTGCTCGAGGCGATCGTCGCCGGTGACGCGGACAAGGCGGCGCAGATGGCGCGGAGCCATGTCGAGGGTTTCGAGCGGGCCATTCGCGGGGCCATCTAGGCCACGTCAAAGGCCCTGTCTCGGGGGAGACAGGGCCTTGGTGCCGAAGGGTCCGACGTGTCGCCTACGGCATGGGGATCTCGAAGTGCACCGTGCCCACCCCGGGCCCGTGCTCTCCCGTGGTGCGGGCGTCGAAGACCTCCTTGGCCAGGCTGCGCCAGAAGCCTTCGGCACCCGGTGCGTTGACGTTGGTGTGCAGGTAGATGCTGTCGTAGCCGGGCGTCTCCGCGGCGAAGTCGCACGCCTGTCCCACCAGCGTCCGCGCGAGTCCGCCCCTCCGGTGCTCCGGTCGCACGTACACCCGGACGATCTGTGCGGTGCTGCCCGAGGGATAGCGCTCGGCGAGCCAACGGGGATGCGGGGGATGGGCGGGACCGGCCGACCGTACGCCCGTCGTGGCCACCACTTCGTCGTCGTGCAGGGCGACCAGGAGCAGGTGGCGGGGGTCGTGGAGGTAGGTGTCCTCGAGCGCGATGACGTCGTGGTGCCAGGCGGGCACGTAGCCGTATCCGAAGTCCTGGTAGAAGGTGTCGAGCATCAGTCGG
This sequence comes from Streptomyces sp. NPDC002851, assembly GCF_053591935.1. Taxonomy (NCBI): domain Bacteria; kingdom Bacillati; phylum Actinomycetota; class Actinomycetes; order Kitasatosporales; family Streptomycetaceae; genus Streptomyces; species Streptomyces sp. NPDC002851. The sequence goes on from NZ_JBSFUT010000043.1 coordinate 8,194, forward strand.
CGCGCGCCCGGGAGGTCGGCCGGGGTGGCGGGGGGGGATCGTGTACGGGCGGTCCATCGGGTCTCCTGGTGGATGGCTAACTGGAGTGCGGCGTCAGGGAGTGGGCAGCCCCGGCCCGGCGCAGTGCACATCCGCCTCCGGCACCGTCCCGTCGATCAGGTACGCGGCCGTCGTCCGGTCCACGCATGCGTTGCCACGGCTGGCGAACACGCCGTGCGAGTAGTCGTCGTGCAGGGTGATCAGGCGGGAGCCCGGCAGCCGGTGCGCCAGGTGGCGCGCGCCCTCGATCGGCGTGACGGGGTCGTGTTCCGAGGCGACCAGGAGTACGGGCGGCGCCGCGGGGCTGCCGAGCCGGGTGCGCTGGTGCGGCCGGTGGTGCCAGTAGGCGCAGGCGGAGGCTTCCATGCCGGTCAGGACCGGCTGCGGGTCCTCACGGCGGATGCGCCGCAGGTCGGCAAGGACGCGGGACGGCGTGGGGCCGGGGCCGTCCGCGCACTTCACGGTGCGGTTGGCGGATTCGTAGGTACGTGAGTCGGGGTTGCCGAAGGGTTCCGCGGGGCGCAGCCCGGCGGCGTCGCCGTCCCGCAGGTACGCGCGGATGCCGTCCGCGAGCGGCGCCCAGCGCTCGGTGCGGCCGAGCGCCCGGTACACGGCGCGGTCGAACTCGGCGGCGCCGAAGCCGTCCTGGGGCCGGGCGGCGAGCCCGCGCCGGGTCCGCTCGTAGGCCGTCCGTACGGCGGCCGCGTCGCCCCCGAGCCCGAAGCGGCCCTCGTGCCGGGCGGCCCAGGCGAAGAACACCGCGCGCTGGCGCAGGAGTTCACGGCTCTGCCGTACGTCGAAGTCGTACCAGTCCCACGGGCCGACCACGCTGTCGAGCACCATACGGCCGACGCGGTGCGGGAATCGGGCGGCATACGCGGCGCCGAGGTAGCTGCCGTAGGAGACGCCGAGGAAGCCGGTGCGCGGCTCGCCGAGCGCTGCGCGGATGGCGTCCATGTCGCGGGCGGTCGCGGTGGTCGACAGGTGCGGCAGGGCGTCCCCGACGCCGGTGGCGCAGTCGTCCGCCAGCCGGTCGAGGGCGTCGAGATACGCCTGTTCCGCCGCCGCGCCGACCGGCACGGGGTCGGCGCCCGGGCTGTCGAAGAGCCCACCCATCGGGCCGCAGTCGGCGGGGGCGCTGTGCCCGGTGCCGCGCGGGTCGAAGCCGATGACGTCGTACGCGCGGCGCACGCTCTCGGGCAGCTTCGCCCGCTTGGTGACGGCGTACGGGAGCCCGGAGCCGCCAGGACCACCGGGGTTGACGAGCAGAATGCCGCGCCGCTCCTCGGGCGTGCCGGAGGCGGGTACCCGCGAGACCGCGATGCGGAGGTGTGTGCCGCCCGGCCGGTCCCAGTCGAGCGGCACCTCGAGCGTGCCGCATTCGACGCGGTCGGGTGCGGGCGGCGCGGGCACCGACTCCGGGCAGGCGCCGAAGCGGAGCGGGGCCGCGGCGTGCGAGTCGGCCTGCGCGGGAGCGGCCGCGGTCGGCGTGGCGAGGGCGGCGACTGTGGCGGTGAGCGCGCACAGCGCACGGCGGGAGCGGTACAGAGCAAGGCGGGAGCGGCTGGGGCGTATGGCAGGAGGCACGGGACTCGCGTTTCCAAGAGGTGGCGTTCTGGCGCGGCGGGCGCGCCGAGCCGCACCAGATGACAATGAAAACGATTATCGATAAGGTCCCTCTCGGTCAAGCCGACCGGTCTGCCACGAGCAGCCGTCGGCGGACCGGGACCGCTCAACCACGTTGTGAAAAGGGGACGTTGTGGCACATCTGCTGATGGTCGAGAGCTGGGTCGGATCGATGAGCAGGCTGCTGCCACGGGCCATCCGCGAGGCAGGTCACGCGTTCACGTTCCTCACGCGTGACCTGCACCACTACCTGCGCTCCGCTCCGGAGGGCGCCGCGCACCCGCTGCTCGGGGCCCGCCATGTGCTCACCACCGAGACCAACGACACCGAGGCGCTGCTGCCCTTCGTCGAGCGGGCCCACGAGGCGCTCCGCTTCGACGGCGTGATCACCTCCTGCGACTACTACCTGCCCACGGCCGCACGGATAGCCGACCGCCTCGGGCTGCCCGGACCCACGGCCGAAGCCGTCGAGACCGCCTGCCGCAAGGACGCGACGCGGCGCGTGCTCGCCGAGGCCGCGGTGCCCGGGCCGCGCTTCGCGGAGTGCACGAGCCTGGCCGAGGCCGCCGACGCGGCCCGCGCGATCGGCTATCCGCTGGTGCTCAAGCCCGTGGACCTGTGCGCCGGAATGTTCGTACGCCGCGTCGATGACGAGTCCGCGCTCGCCGCCGCCTACCGGGCGCTCGCCGACTTCCCGGTCAACGCCCGCGGACAGCGCCGCGACCCCGTCGTACTCCTCGAGGAACTTCTCGAAGGCCCGGAGGTCAGCGTCGAGACCGTGTCGTACGCCGGTGCCGCGCACGTGGTCGGCGTCACCGACAAGAGCGTGGGCGGGGCGCCCGCCTTCATCGAGACCGGCCACATGTTCCCCGCCGCGCTCCCGGCGGCGGACACCGAGGCCGCCGTGGACACCGCGGTGCAGGCCGTCAAGGCGCTTGGCCTCGACGAGGTCGTGACCCACACCGAGATCAAGCTGACCGCCGACGGGCCACGCGTCGTCGAGGTCAACCCCCGGCCCGCGGGCAACCGCATCACCGAGCTCGTCCGCCACGTCACCGGTATCGACCTCGCCGCCGCCGCGGTGGACGTGGCGCTGGGACAGGCACCCGATCTGAGCCGCAGGGCCACCGGCCTGAGCAGTGCCGCCATCGGTTTCCTCGTGCCGGACGGCGGCGGAACACTGACAGCGATCGACGGGGCCGAGCAAGTGCGAGCAGCGGAGGGCCTGTTGGAGCTTCAGCTCGCCGAGCCCGGCAAGACGGTCAAGGCCGCGGGCAGCAACAACGAGTACCTCGGCCATGTCATGGCCGGCGACGCGGACGGACCCGGCGCCCGCGCCCGCGTCGAGGCGCTGCTCGCCACGCTCCGTCCCCAGGTGGTGGCCTCCCGATGACCTCGCCCACGGACATACGGACCAGCGCCATACGGACCACCGCCGCGTCGTACGACGACCTCGTCCAGGGCGTCCTGCGCGGGGAGTTCGGGCCCGATCCGCGCGCCGAGCGGATCTCGGTGGCGTTCACCACGCGGCAGGCGGTACGGCACGAAGGGCGCAGCGGTGGGTACCGCAACGAAGTGCTCAGCCTGCGTCTTGGTGAGGCCGTGGGGTCCTGTGCGGTCGAGCCGGGGGAGCTGCCGGACGGGGCCGTCGAGGAGTGCGTCGGTGCGGACATCGCCCAACTCCTCGGCCACGAGCGGCTTTCGGTGCGGGTGGCGGCTCTCGACGCGTATCTGCTGCGGGTCCGGCCGCACCGACCCGAGAACGGCGCGCAGCCCGTCCCGCTGCCCGCCGGTTCGTCGCTGGAGAAGTCGCGGGCGCGGGCCCGGGCCGTCGTGGCACTGATCGACGCGGAGCCCGGGGCCACCGTCCTCGTCGTGGGCGTGGTCAACTCGCTGCTCGAGGCGCTGCGGGCGCGTGGCCTGCGCTACATCCCGTGCGACCTCAAGGGCGGCACGACGGAGTTCGGCGAGCCCGTACGCACGGACGCCCTGGCCGAGTCGGCGGGCTGTGACGCGGTGCTCGCGTCCGGGATGACCCTCGGCAACGGCAGTTTCGAGCCGCTGCGGGAGCACGCGCAGCGCCATGACAAGCAGCTCGTGATGTTCGCGCAGACCGGCAGTGCGGTGCTGCCCCCGCTCATCGGCGCCGGAGTGAGCGCGGTGTGCGCCGAGCCGTACCCCTTCTTCTGGCTGGACGGCGGCCCGGGGACCATTCACCACTACGGCCACCGCAACGCCCACCGCAACGGAGCCGCCCGGTGACCACGGCAACCACGGCCGCCGCGGCCACTGAGGCCCTGCTCCGCCCGCCCGGACAAGGCAACCGGGAGCTCCTTCGCCTGCTCGGCGGCACCCCGCTCGCCCATGTCACCGTCGATCTGCCCTGCCCGCAGCCCGGCTTCTGGGCGAAGCTCGAAGGGCTCGGCGCCGGTGGCATGAAGGCGCGGGCCGCCGTGTCCATGCTGCTCGGTGCCCGGGAGCGCGGCGAGCTGCGCCCCGGCGCCCCGGTGGTGGAATCGACCTCCGGGACGCTCGGCATCGGTCTGGCCTTCGCCGGCCAGGCCCTCGGCCACCCGATCGTGCTGGTCGGCGACACCGAACTCGAGCCCTCCATGCGGCAGTTGCTGCGCGCCCACGGCGCCCGCCTCGAACTCGTCGACCGCCCGGCCGCCGAGGGCGGCTGGCAGGCCGCGCGCCTGGCCCGGCTGCGCGCACTGCTAGCGGAACTCCCGGACGCGTACTGGCCCGACCAGTACAACAACCCCGACAACACCGCCGGATACGCCTCGCTCGCCGCCGAACTGGCCGTCCAGCTCGACCACTTGGACGTCCTCGTGTGCAGCGTCGGCACCGGCGGACACAGCGCGGGCATCATCGGGCCGCTGCGGCGGCACTGGCCGGGCCTGCGGCTCATCGGCGTGGACGCCACCGGTTCGACGATCTTCGGGCAGCCCGCGCGGCCCCGCCTGATGCGCGGCCTGGGCAGCAGCATCCATCCGCGCAACGTCGCCTACGACGCGTTCGACGAGGTCCACTGGGTGGGCCCCGCCGAGTCCGCCGACGCATGCCGTCGCCTCGCCGCCGGGGCCTTCGTCAGCGGCGGCTGGAGCACCGGGGCCGCCGCGCTCGTCGCCGCCTGGGCCGCCCGCGTGCACCCGGGAGCCGTGGTCGCCACGGTCTTCCCCGACGGGCCGCACCGCTACCTGAGCAGCGTGTACGACGACGACTTCGCCGCCGCCCACGGCATCGGCCACGCCACCGCCGCCGCCCGCCCCGTCGAGATCCCGCACCCCCGGGCCGTGGAGGCCACCGGATGGACCCGGTGCCGCACCGTCACCGACCCCCTCAGCACCCCAGTCAGCACCCCAGTGGAAGAGCACCCGTGAAGGCAAGGCTGCGCACCGTACATCTCCAACTCACCGAACCCCTGCGCATATCCCGCGCCACGATGGCCGCCCGCGACGCCGTATGGCTGACCGTCGAACACGACGGGCAGTCGGGTCATGGCGAGGCCGTCAGCAGCGTGTACTACGGCCTCGACGCCGCGGCCCTGGAGCGTCTCCTGCACGCCGAGTCGGCGTGGCTGAGCGACTTCCCCGACCCGGAGAGCGCTCTGGAGGCCCTGCGGGAAGCCGGGCGTCCGGGCGTTCCACCGAGCGTGACCGCGGCTGTGGAGTCGGCGTTGCTCGATCTGGCGGGCAAGCGCGCGGGGCTCCCCGTCCACCAACTCCTCGGCGCCACCTCGGCCAAGCCCGCCGCCGCGACCGCCCGCACCATCGGCATCACCCCACCCGAGCAGGCCGGAGCCCAGGCCGCCGAGCTGGCCCGGGGCGGATTCTCCGTGCTCAAGGTCAAGGCCGGTGCCCCGGACCCGGCCGACGACCTGACACGCGTACGGGCCGTACGCGCCGCCGCACCCCACGCCCGCCTGCTGCTCGACCCCAACGGGGCGTGGAGCTTCGACACGGCACTCCAACTCCTTCCGCAATACGCCGAGTTGGGCGTCGAGGCCGTGGAGCAGCCGCTGCCGCCAGGCACACCGGACGCCCTCGCGGAGCTCGCCGAGAAGTCGCCGCTCCCGATCATCGCGGACGAGGACGCCGTCGACTTCGAGGACGCCCGACGCCTCGCCGGACGCGTCCACGGCGTGAACGTCAAGCTCGCCAAGTGCGGGGGCGTCACCGCCGCCCTGCGGATCGCCGAACTGATCGCGGGCACGGACACGGAGCTGATGCTCGGCTGTCTCACCGCGAGCACCCTCGGCATCGCCCCCGCCGTGCACCTCGTCGACCGGGCGCGCTGGGTCGACCTCGACGGGCATCTGCTGCTCGCCGACGACCCGTGGACGGGCATCGGCGGCACCGACGGGACCGTAACGGCCGGTCCGGAACCCGGACTCGGGGTGCGCCCGCGCCGCCTGCGCGACAATCCGGAGGAGGCGGACGCGTGCTGAACACCTGGCGCGAGATGCGCGGCTTCCCGCTCGCCATCCGGCTCCTCCTGGTCAACCAGCTCGGCGTCAACACCGGCTTCTACCTCCTCGTCCCCTATCTCGCCCTGCACCTCAGCGACGATCTCGGGCTCTCGGCGGCGGTCGTCGGCATCGTGCTCGGCGTACGCAACCTCAGCCAGCAGGGTCTCTTCCTCATCGGCGGCTCGGCCTCGGACCGGCTCGGCGCGCGCCGCGTCATCATCGCCGGATGCGCCCTGCGCACCATCGGCTTCGGCGCGTTCGCGCTCGGCGACGGGCTGCCCGTGCTCCTGGCCGCGTCCGTGCTCAGCGGGCTCGCCGGGGCGCTGTTCAACCCGGCCGTACGCGCCTATCTCGCCCTGGAGGCGGGGGAGCGCAAGGCGGAGGCGTTCGCCCTGTTCAACGTCTTCGCCACCACCGGAGCCCTGGTCGGACCGCTGCTCGGCAGCGCCCTGCTCCTGGTCGACTTCCAGACCTCCGCACTCACCGCCGCCGGGATCTTCGCCGTCCTCACCCTTGCCCAGGCCGTCGTACTCCCGGCCCGCGAGGTCGAGCCCAGCGGCAACAGCGTCATCGCCGACTGGCGCGAAGTGGTGGCCAACCGGGGCTTTCTGGCCTTCGCGCTCGCCATGGTCGGCCTGTTCACCATGGAGAACCAGCTGTATCTGCTGCTCCCGGACGGCGCACGGCGCGCCACCGGCTGGGACGGCGCCGCCGGGATCGTCTTCCTCGTCGGCACCCTCACCAACCTCGGGCTTCAGCTACGCGTCACGCGTGCGCTGAAACGGCGCGGGAGCAGGGCGCGTTGGATCAGCGTCGGGCTCGCCCTGATGGGACTGTCCTTCGTACCGCCGATCATCGCGGCGGGGTACGAAACGGCACCGGACGGTTTCACCGACGCGGCCCTGCGTGCCGTGCCCGTCCTGATCGGGGCCCTGCTGCTGTACCTCGGCGTGATGATGGCCTCGCCGTTCGTGATGGAGCTGATCCCGGGCTTCGGGCGCTCCGAGCTCACCGGCACCTACTTCGGCCTGTTCTACGTGGTCTCGGGCATCGCCGCCGCCGTCGGCAACACGGTCGTCGGCTGGGCCATGGACGCGGGCGCGCACGCGGGCCTGCCCTGGCTGCCCTGGGTGTGCTGCCTGGCCTTCGGCCTCGCCTCGGCGGGCTCAGTGGCCTGGCTGCACCGGCGCCATGTCCTTCCCGCCCCGCCCGAACCCGTACCGGCGAACGCATGAGTGAGCGACGCATGACGATGACCTCCGAGACCTCCGAGACCACAGAGAACCTGCTCACCGACAATCCCGAGCTGTACGAGGCCCGCTTCCCCGACCCCGAACGGCTCGCCGGGCGCTGGGCCGAGGACTGCCTGCGGCGGTACGGGCCCGGGGTGCGGGTCCTAGACATCGGCTGCGGCACCGGCCGGGACGCCGCGCATCTGCACGCAGCGGGCCGCACCGTCACCGGCGCCGACCTCTCCGAGGCGATGCTGACGTACGCCCGTGTCCACCACCCGGGTCCCGACTACGTCCCCGCGGATCTCCGCGCATTCACACTGCCGGAGCGGGAGTTCGACGCCGTGGTGTGCCTGGACAGCGCGCTCCTCTACTGCCACACGAACGCCGAACTCGACGGATTCCTCTCCTCCGTCCGGCGTTGCCTCGCCCCCGGCGGGCTGCTCGTCGCGGAGATGCGTAACGGCGCCTTCTTCCTGGGCCGTACCGAACTCCTCGACGCCCCGCGCGTCAACGGATTCACCTGGCAGGGCACCGCCTACCGCTCCACCACCACCCTGTACGTCGACCGCACCGCGCAACTCCTGCGCCGTACGAGGGTGTGGACCGCCGACGACGGGTCCGCACCGGTCGAGCAGCGTTCCGCCTGGCGGCTGCTGTTCCCGCAGGAGCTGCGCCATGTGCTCGCCGCCCACGGTTTCGAGGTGCTCGCGCTGTACGACGGCCCGGGCCCGCGCACCGAACCGCCCTGGCGCGAGGGCGACGCACCGGGTGCGGCCACGGACGCCGACCGGCTGCACCTCGTCGCCCGCCGCACGCAGGCCAACTGAGCCCCGCCCCCCACGACTTCCACCGTTCGCACAGCAAAGGACACCGCCATGACCGACGTACCCAGTAACGACGCCCGCTTCCCCGGTCTGCGCCGCCGCGGCTTCCTGGCCGCTACCTCGGGCGCCGTCGGCCTCGGCGCGCTCGCCCTCGCCGGATGCGGCTCCTCCGGCTCCGCCGACACCTCCGCCAAGGGCGGCGGCAAGCCGCACAAGGGCGGTCGGCTGCGGGCCGCCTTCGCGGGCGGCGGGGCGAGCGAGACCCTCGACCCGCATCTGAGCAACCTCTTCGGGGACGTCGCCCGCGCCAAGGCCCTCTTCGACAAGCTCGCCGACTACGGCGCCGACCTGTCCGCCCAGCCGCGCCTCGCCTCCGGCTGGGAGCCGAACGCGGGCCTCGACCGCTGGAAGGTCTCCCTGCGCAAGGCCACCTTCCACGACGGCAGGCCCGTCACCGCCAAGGACGTGCTCTACAGCTACCGCCGCATCGCCGACCCGAAGAAGGCGTTCCGCGCCAAGGCGGACCTGGAGCCCATCGACCTCAAGGCGAGCCGCGCCCTGGACGAGCGGACCGTCGAGTTCGTCCTCAAGCGGCCCACCGCCGAATTCCCCAACGTGCTCGCCGCGTTCGGCGCGTACATCGTCCCCGAGGGCGAGCAGGACTTCGACAAGAAGCCGGTCGGCAGCGGCCCGTTCCGCTTCGTCTCCTTCGCGCCCGGCAAGTCCGCCGTCTTCAAGCGCAACGCGGACTACTGGGACGGCGCCCCGCACCTCGACGAGCTGGAGATCGTCGTCGCCAACGAGGAGTCCGCACGCGTCAACGCGCTCCTCGGCGGCCAGGTCGAGTACGCCCACGAGCTGAACCCCACCACCGGCCGCGCCCACGAGGGCAAAGGACAGATCGAGATCGTCCGCCTTCGCAACAGCGGCATGCAGGCGTTCGCCATGAAGACCGACCGCAAGCCCTTCGACGACAAGCGGGTCCGCGAGGCGTTCTTCCTCATCGCCGACCGCAAGGAGCTGGTGGAAGGCGCCCTGTCGGGGGCCGGTGAGATCGGCAACGACCTGTTCGGCAAGGGATACGAGTACTACGCCGACGGCCTCCCGCAGCGCGAACAGGACCTCGACCGCGCCAAGGCCCTGCTCAAGAAGGCCGGAGCCGAGGACCTCACGGTCACCCTCGACACCTCACCGGTCGCCGCCGGATTCACCGAGGCCGCCTCGATCTTCCGCGACCAGGCCGCCAAGGCGGGCGTCACCATCAAGGTCAAGACCGGCAGCAAGGACAGCTACTGGAACGACATCCTCGACCACGGCACCCTCTGCTCCTACCGCTCCGGCGCCATGCCCATCGCGACGCACATCTCCCAGCGGCTGCTCACCGACTCCACCACCAACGCCACCCACTGGCAGCACAAGGACTTCGACGCCCTCTACCAGCAGGCGCAGTCCACCAAGGACAAGAAGCAGCGCGCCGCCGTCTACCAGCGCATGCAGCGCCGCCTGTACGCCGAGGGCGGCTTCCTGGTCTGGGGCTTCGCCGACTGGATCATCGGCACCGCCCGTAACGTCCGCGGAGTGGAGACCGACGCACCCGCGAACTCCCTGGACTGGGCCCGCTTCGACAAGGTGTGGCTCGCGTGAGCGGACTCAAGTCCTGGATCGCCCGGCGGCTGCTGCTCGGTGCGGCACAGACGGCGGCCGTCGTGCTGCTCGTCTTCGCCCTCACCGAGGCGCTGCCGGGCGACGCCGCCGTCGCCCTCGCCGGTGACCAGCCCGACCCCGCACGGATCGCCGCCATCCGCGAGTCGATGCACCTCGACCGGCCCGCCGTGGAACGCCTGGTGGACTGGGCGGTGGGGCTGCTCCACGGCGACCTCGGCACCTCGCTGGCCTCCGGCCGCCCGGTCAGTACGTACATCGCCGACGGCTTTGGACCGACGCTGCTGCTCGCCACGCTCACCGTCCTGCTGCTCGTGCCCCTCAGCGTCGGCCTCGGCGTGCTCGCCGCCCGCCACGAGGGCAGGCTCGCGGACCGGCTCGTCAGCTCCGCGACCCTGGGGCTCTACGCCGTACCGGAGTTCGCCTGCGGAGTGCTCCTGATCACGGTGTTCGCGATCCGCCTGGAGTGGCTGCCGCCGACCGCCGTCGGCTACGGCACCGACCTGCTCGCCCACCCCGCCGCGCTCGTCCTGCCCGTCCTCGTCCTGCTCTCCCGCCCGGTGTGCACCCTCGCCCGCCTGGTGCGCGCCGGAATGATCGACGCCCTGGCCGCGCCGTACACCGCCCAGGCCCGCCGCTACGGCATCCCGGGCGCCCGTATCCGCTACGCCCACGCCCTGCCCAACGCCATCACCCCCGCCACCCAGCAACTGGCCCGCACCATCGACTGGTTGCTGAGCGGAGTCATCGTCGTGGAGGCGCTCTTCGTGATCCCCGGACTCGGCACCGTACTGATCAACGCCGTCGCCGAACGGGACATCCCGGTGGTGCAGGGCCTCGCCGTCGTCTTCGGTGTCCTCACGGTCGTCCTCAACACCGGGGCCGATCTGGTCGCCCGGCGGTTCGCACCGCGAGGGGAGGTCGCCGCATGAGGAGCACGCACGCACACGCGCGCTTCGCGCTCGGCGCCCTCATCATCGGCGTACCGCTCGTCCTCGCCCTGCTCGGACCGCTGCTCGCGGGCGAACCGGGGCCGCGGGCCGCCTCCTTCACGGCGGGCGGCGGGCACTGGCTCGGCACCGACTTCGTCGGCCGGGACGTGTGGCGGGAGGTGCTGCTCGGCGGCCGCTCGGTGGTCCTCGTCGCCCTCGCCGCGACGGCCCTCGCGTACCTGGTGGCGTTGCCGCTCGGCCTCATCAGCGCGCTCACCCACCGCACATGGCTGGAGGAGCTCCTGATGCGGCCCCTCGACGTGTTGCTCGCGGTGCCGTCGCTGCTGATGGTGCTGCTCGTCGCCGCCGTGTTCACGCCCGGGGCGGTGGGACTCGCGCTCCTGGTGGCGCTGGTCAACATCCCGGACGCGGCCCGGATCGTCCGCGCCACCGCGGCGGAGGCCGCGTCCCGCCCGGCCGTGGAGGCGCTGCGGATGCAGGGCGAGACGTGGTGGCGCACCGCCGTCGGCTATGTCGGCCGCTCGTCGGTGCGCACCCTCGCCGCCGACGCGGGCGTCCGCTTCACCGGCGTGCTCTACCTCGTGGCCACCGCGGCGTTCCTCGGCGTCGGCGTCGAACCGGACGCCTCCGACTGGGCGGTGATGGTCGACCGCAACCGCACCGGCCTGTTCGTGCAGCCCTGGGCCGTGGTGGTGCCCGCGCTGCTCATCGTCGCCCTGACCATGGGCGGCAATCTGCTCGTCGACTCCGCACTGGAGCGCAGGAAGAAGTACCGGATGAAGTACCGGATGAAGAGGCGCCACACATGAACGCGGTGACGGAGACCGTCGCGGAGATCAAGGACCTGCGCGTCGACATCGACGGCCGGGCGATCGTCGACGGGGTGAGCCTGCGGGTACGGCCGGGCACGGTCACCGCCCTGGTCGGCGCGTCGGGCAGCGGCAAGACGACCACCGGGCTCGCGCTGCTCGGCGAGTATCCGGACAGCGCTCAGGTGACCGGCGAGGTCCGCGCCCCGGACGGCCTGGTCGGCTACGTACCCCAGCACCCGGCAGCCGTCCTCAACCCGGCCCGCCGGGTCGACGCGCTGCTCAAGGACATCGCCCGCGCCCAGGTGCGCGACCTGCCGAGACGGGAGCGCCGTGCCGCCGCCACCGCACGTGTCCTCGATGCGCTCGCCCGCGCCCAACTCCCCGACGCCGAGGCCCTGTTGCGTCGCTACCCGCACCAGCTGTCGGGCGGCCAGCAGCAGCGCGTCGTCCTCGCGCAGGCACTGCTGCTCGGGGCCAGGGTCGTGGTCGCGGACGAGCCCACCACCGGCCTCGACCCGCTGACCAAACGCCACGTCGTCGACCACCTGACGACCGTCGCCCGGCAGGGCATCGCCGTGGTTCTGCTCAGCCATGACCTGGACGTCGTACGCACCCTCGCCGACGAGATCCTCGTCATGCGCGAGGGAAAGGTGGTGGAATCGGGGCCCGCGGAGCGCATCTGGCTCGCCCCGCGCCACCCCTGGACACGTGAACTCCTCGCCGAACACACGGAGTTCGCCCACGAGGGGCGCGGCAGACGACCGGGCGGCGCCGTCCTGCACGTACCCCGACCCGGCCTCAAGGCCCGGCACAGTGGCGCCGTCGTGCTGCGCATGCCGGAACTCACCCTGCGCGCGGGGGAGTGTCTGGCCGTCGTCGGCCGTTCCGGCAGCGGCAAGACCACGCTCGGCCGCTGCCTGGCCGGACTCCACCGCGACCACGACGGCGACCTCGTCCTGGACGGCTCCCCGCTGCCGCGCAGTGTGCGCGCCCGTACGCGGGAGCAACTGGCCGCGGTGCAGTACGTCTTCCAGGACGCGAAGGCCGCCTTCGACGAACACCGCCCGGTCCTCGGCCAGGTGGCCCGCACGGCGGTACGGCTCCGCGGCCTGGCCGAGCCGGACGCGCGGACCGAGGCGCTGGCCACGCTGACCGGCCTCGGCCTCACCGAGGAACTCGTACGCCGAGGGCCCGGTGCCCTCTCCGGCGGTGAACTGCAACGCGCCGCCCTCGCCCGGGCCCTGCTCGCCCGCCCGCGGGTGTTGGTGTGCGACGAGATCACCTCGGGCCTGGACGCCGTCACCCGCCGCGGGCTCCTCGACCTGCTCGCGGGACTGCTGCGGGACCGCGACGACCTGGCCCTGGTCCTGATCACCCACGACCTCGACACCGCGGCCCTGGCCACCCGGATCGCCGTACTGGACGAGGGCGAACTGGTGGAACGAGGCTCCGCACAGCAGGTGTTGGCGGCTCCCGGCCACCCGTTCACCGCACAGCTGGCGGCAACCGGCAGCGCGGCCCGGGTCAGCTGAACCCGACCGTCAGAGCGAAGGCACCGGAGTGCGGCACCCGCAGCATGTGCGTGCGGCGGGCGCCGCCCCGCAGATAGGTGGTGGGACGGCCGGTGAGGGTGGCGGTGCGCGGGTCGTCCCATCGGAACCGGACCGTCGTGCCGCCCCGCCGCAGCGTGAGGCCGTCCGCGCGTGCCGTGGTGGTGGCGCCGTAGGCCGCCGCGGTGCCGTCGGTGAAGGTGACCTCATCGGTCGGGTGCAGCACGAGCGGGATCTGCTCGGCCGCCGCCGCACCGGCCGCCCGTACGACCCGGCGTAGGGACCGCGCGGTGACGGTGACCTCGGTGGTGACCGCGGAGTCGGGGGTGCGGTAGCGGACCGCGAACGGTGCGTCGGGATAGGGAGAGGGAGAGGGGGAGGCGGAGGCCGCGTCGAAGGTCCAGCGGCGGGCGCCCGGCGTGCCCGCGTAGTACTCGGCCGGAAGGTCGCCGCCCGCGTCGAGCCGCCCGTCGGTCAGCGCCGTGGACCAGCAGTCGGCGCTCCTGTTGAGCGAGTACACGACCATCCCCGCGTCCGGGTGCCACAGGAAGGTCAGCCCCGCGCGGACCAGACTGGTGGGCCGACGGCCGAAGAAGCCGCCCAGGTAGAGACCCGGGCGGCGGACGAAGAGGTACTCCAGGCCGCCGTCACGGAAGAGCTCGGCGAAGCTGTCCTGGCGCAGATACGGCAGCTCGGCGAGCGCGGCGGCCCGCTGCGCGCGGCTGGGAAAGGCCTCGCCGTACGCCGCGTGGGCGATGATCCGGGGCGAGGTGCCCGGCCGCACCAGCGGCGGCACCGGGCCCGGGTCCGCCGCCCAGTCCGCGCGTACGGCGGCACGGTCCTCACGCGGGGTGAAGAACGGGGCGAGCGCGGGCACTTCGGGCACGAAGAGGGAGCCCAGGTGCGTCCGGTCGGGCTCGTGCAGCACGGAGTCGTAGGCCCGGACGGTGGTACGCCCGGACGCGGCGGCATTCGTGAAGAAGCCGGAGCCGTCCGGCTCGTGCACGAAGGTGTAGCCCAGCCAGGTCGCGAACCTACGCGTCATGGAGAGCATCGTCGGATCGCCGGTGACGTGGTGGATCTCCGCCATGTCGGAGAGCATCACCTCGAAGTTGTAGCCGACGTCCATGCCGCGCGGCTCATGGAAGAAGCCGTGCGCGCTCTGCCCGTGCTCGGCGACGAACCCGATGCGCTCCGCCCACCGCTCGCGCAGCGCCGGATCCGGGTCGAGCCGCAGGGCGAGCGCGGAGCCCGCGAGCCCGGCGATGTACTGGTTGGCGTACACCAGCGGATCGACCCAGACCGTGGCGTTGTCCGGGTCGAGGAACCACGTCATCGCCCGGTGCAGCGCGGCCCGGAGCTCCGTCCGCCGCTCGGGCAGCACCTCGGCGGTCCGCAGATTCTGCAGCGTACGACTCAGATAGATGAGGCCGAAGCCGGTGGCCGCACGGGAGTGCTCGGTGGGGCGGTACTCCGGCCACGAGCCGTCGTCGTGCTGAAGCCGCAGGTAGTACTGGAGCGCCGCGTCGAGCCGGGCGAGCAGCGCGGCATCACCGGCGTACGGATTCCAGGGCCGGGCATGGGCGTAGAACCAGCTCAGCGTGAAGACGTGCTCCTGGATGCGGGCGTTGTACGGCTCGGCGGGCGTGCGCCACCAGCCGCCGGTGAACCAGCCGTACGTGGCCGGGTCGCTGTCCTCGATGTCGTTGGCCATCGGGGCGAGGATCACCAGGTAGGCCGCGTACCGCTGCTCCTCAGGTGCGAACTGCGCCCGGTCGGGGGCGCCTTGAGGCAACGGTTCCAGGAGCGGCAGCCCGGCCGCCTTGGAGGCCTCGGCCTTGGTGGGTACGGCGGTCAGCAGGGCGGCGCCACCGGCGGCGGCGAGGAGAGCCCGGCGGGAGAGGCCGGGAAGGCTCGCGGCCGGTCTTACGCGGGTGTCGATCGGGTCGCGCATGGCTGGTCACCTTTCAGGAGGCAGCCAAACAGCCCGTCCGGCGTTTGAGGACGAGGCCGTTCAGGCCGATGGAGGGGGTCTGGGGCGGAGCCCCCCGCGCGGCGTCAGCCGCATATCGAACACTGTCGGGAAGGGGCGGGATAGAGGAGAAAAACCACCCGGCGGGGCCTACCCGCGGCAGAACTCCGCGAGCAGCGACACCAGCGGCGCCCGACGCACACAGGCGTCAAGCCGGAACGACCCGGCAAGCGCCTCAACCCCGGCGTCGTCGACGTCCGCGAAGAGCGCCGCGAACTCCTCGATCATGGGCTCCCCGAGCAGCAGCTCCCGGACCAGCCTGCGCACATACCAGCGCTTGCCGAACGGCGGCGGCTCGAAGGCCGGGTACTCGGCGGCGAGCAGTGCGTCAAGCGGCTCCAGGACATGTCGGAGGCCGTCTTCACCGGTGGACCAGGGTTCGGTGCCCAGGCGCTCCTTCTTCTCGCGGATCGGCCGGAGCAGCCGGGCCCAGGGCGAGCCGGGATCGAGGCTCGCGAGCCCGGACAGATGGGTGTCCTTGTACGTCCAGATCGACCAGCCCGCGCCGTGCTCGCGGTAGATCTCCAGCTGGTCGCGGAGCACCGCGTACCGGTGCTTGTCCACCTCGGGGTCGCCCGAGTACACCGGCCCGAACTCGCCCACCCAGAGGGGCGTTCCGGTCTTCCGGCTGTGCGCGGTCCGCTCCAGGAACCGCTCCTCGAGGAAGCCGCGGTCGACATACTGGCCGCGCACCTCGCCGGGATACGTGGCGGCGTCGCGGATCCCGGCCAGGGCGTAGTCGTGCACGGAGTACACGGTGTTCTCGAAGTCGCCGCCGATGACGTCGAAGTCGTTGGCGTACCGATTGCCGTCGAGGAAGATCACATGCGCGGGGTCGACGGCCCGCACGGCGTCGACGAGGCGCCGGTAGAACGGGCCGATCACCTCGCCGGTGGCGTCGCCGGGCTCGTTGAGCAGGTTGTATCCGGCGATCTCGGGCCGTCCCTCGAAGTGGTCGGCGAGCGCCTCCCAGATCACCACGAGCCGGTCCTGGAAGTGCCGGTGGGTCCACAGCCAGGCATGGTGGGCCGGATTGTCGCTGTGCTCGGACTGGTTCTGGAAACCGGGGGCGGCGTGCAGGTCGATGACCGTATAGAGCCCGTGCCGTGCGCAGGCGTCGACGGCGGCGGTGAGGCGGCGCAGCCCGTCCTGCCGGATCGCGAACGGATCGGCGTCGTCGGACAGGTGACGGTAATTGACCGCGATGCGTACGCAGTTGAGGCCGGTGTCAGCGATGAACGACGCGTCCGCCTCGGTGAAGAACGCGTCCAGGATCCGCTCGAACAGCCGGTCCGCCCGCGCGGCGCCCATGGTGCGGCGCAGCGCGGCTCGGGCCTGGTGCTCGGTGCCGGGGAACCCGTTGAGGAAGTTCTCCATCATCATCCAGCCGCCGAGGCCGACCCCGCGCAGCGCCACCGGCCGCCCGGTCGCGGTGGTGAGCCGGTCCCCGGACACGTTCAGGAATTCCATGGCTAGCCTTTCAGGCCGCTGTTGACGATCGATTTGATGAACCAGCGTTGCGCCACCAGGAAGACCGCGAGGACGGGCAGAACGGTGAGCGTGCTCGCCGCGAGCTGGACGTTCCAGACCGGGGCGCCGTGGATGTCGACGATCTGGGTGAGCGCGAGCGGAAGCGTGAACATCTCCGCGGTACGCAGGAACACCAGCGGTTCGAGGAACGAGTTCCAGCTGTGCAGGAAGGACAGGAGCGCCACCGCCGACAGCGAAGGACCGGCGAGCGGCAGCGCGATCCGGAAGAACAGGCCGAAGCGCCCGAGGCCGTCGAGCCGTCCGCTCTCCTCCAGTTCGCCCGGAAGGCCGAGGAAGAACTGCCGCATGATGAACGTGCCGAAGACCGCGTTGGCGCCGAACACCGCCGG
The DNA here is from genome assembly GCF_053591935.1 of Streptomyces sp. NPDC002851. NCBI lineage: Bacteria > Bacillati > Actinomycetota > Actinomycetes > Kitasatosporales > Streptomycetaceae > Streptomyces > Streptomyces sp. NPDC002851. Next base: position 25,281 of record NZ_JBSFUT010000043.1, read on the forward strand.
AAGGATCAGCGGCAGGTGACTGTCCGTCCAGCCGATCTCGGAGAACAGGCGGAACAGCGGGATGATGATGACCTCGCTGGGCATGAGCAGCGCGGTGAGCAGCAGTACGAACATGAGGCCCCGGCCCACGAACCGGATCCGGGCGAACGCGTACCCGGCCATCGCCGACACGATGACACTGCCCGCGGAGACGAGCCCCGCGATGTAGAGGCTGTTGAAGTACTGCCGGGCGAAGGGCTGGTAGTCGGAGATACGGGCGTAGTTCTCCCAGCGCCACTCGCTCGGCAGCAGCGACGGCGGGTACGAGAAGATCTCCGAGATCGGCTTGAGCGAGCTGCTCACCATCCACAGCAGCGGCGCGACGAACGGCACGGACAGGGCGAGCATCAGCCCGTACAGGAGACCCTTCTTGACCGCCGCCTCCCGGGAGCGGCGCCGGGCGGCGGCCGTCATCGCGGGACTGCTCGCCCTCATCGCCTCACTGCTCATGGAACACCCACTTCTTGCGCAACCACCACTGCACGGCGGTGAGGATCAGCACGGCGAGGAACAGCACCACCGCGAGCGCGCTCGCGTAGCCGAGCTCGAAGAACTTGAACGCCTGTTGGTAGATGTAATAGGCGAGCACCGTGGTGGAGTTGCCGGGGCCGCCGCGGGTCAGGACGAGGATCTGGCCGAAGACCTGGAGCGAGCCGATCACCGTGACGATCGCGGCGAGCAGCATGGTCGGACTGATCATCGGCAGTGTGATCCGGCGGAACACCGTCCAGGCGCGTGCCCCGTCGACCCGCGCCGCCTCCCGCAGCTCGGTGGGTACGGCCTGGAGGGCGGCGAGGAAGAGCACCATGTTGATGCCGACGCCCTTGAGCACCTGCACCAGGATCACGGAGAACATCGCGGTGTCCGGCTCGCGCAGCCAGTTGGGCCCGTCGACGCCCACCGTACGCAGCAGCAGGTTGACGCCACCGTCCTTGCTGAGCAGGAAGAACCACAGGATGGTCCACGCGATGATGGACACGACGGTGGGTGAGAAGAACATCGCGCGGAAGATCACGGTGCCCCGCATGCCCTGGTCGAGCAGGACGGCGAGGAGCAGCGCCAGACAGATGTTGAACGGCACCAGGCCGGCCGAGAACAGCGCGGTGTTCCTGGCCACTTCGACGGCCAGCGGGTCCTCGAGCAGGGCCCGGTAGTTGTCGCCGCCGATGAAACTGATCTCGCCGGTGAGGTTGTTGTACTTCGTGAAGCTGTAGTACACGACCGCGATGAGCGGGCCGAGCACGAAGGCGACGAAGCCGAGCATCTGCGGGGCGATGAGCGCGTACCCGGCGTACCTGTCCCGGCGGCGCCACTTCGGCGTCGGGTTCCGCGCGGGGGCCGCCCGGCGGGCCGACCGCACCTTGAGGGGTACGGTCGGCCGCGCGGACGCTGCCGGGGCCGGGGCCCTGCGGGTCAGGCTCACGAGCCCGACCCGAGCAGCGGCTTGATGGAGTCGCAGACGTCGGCGAGGACCTTGCCGGTGTCGGCCTTGGGCTTCCAGACCGCGTCGAGGGCGGCCCGGGTCTGCTCGTTGATCTTGGCGTACTGCGTGTGACCGGGCCGCACCTTGCCGGACTTCAGCGAGTCGAGGATGACCGTCTGCAACTGTTCCTTGCTGAGCAGCGGATTGGTCTTGGAGAGGGTCTCCGCGTCAAGCAGAGAGGTGCGCGGTGGCGGGAAGAACTGGCCGAGCTTCGCGGCGTTCTCCTTGTTGGTGGCGAAGAGATAGAACTCCTTGGCCAGATCCAGGTTCTTGCCGCCTGCGAAGACGCCCAGACCGGCCTGCCCGATCACCTGGTCACCGCCGCCCGGCCCGGTCGGCAGCGGTGCCGCGTCCCACTTCCACTTCACGTCGGCGAGCGGCCCGACCTTGCTCACCTGGGTGATGAACATGGCGGCCTCCCCGGAGAAGAAGTCGGCCTGCTCACCGGGTGCCGGGGTGGAGTGATCGTCGAAGGCCATCCGCCGGAACAGATCGACCGCCTCGGTCATCTTCGGGTCGGTGAACCCGCAGGAGTCCTTGTCGGGCCAGGGATGCGCCCCGTAGGCGTTCATCACCGGGTAGAGCCGGTCCCAGTTCTTGTAGTCGAACTCGTGCACCAGCAGGCCGTACCGTGCGGTCTTGGCATCGGTGACCTTCTTGGCCGCCTTGGAGAGCGCCTCCCAGTCCCACTCGCCCGCCGCGGCCAGCTTCGCCGGGTCGTCCGCCTTCGCCTTCGCCAGCGCGTCGGCGTTGTAGAAGACGGCGAACGGCGAGCTGGAGAACGGATAGGCGTAGAGCGAGTCACCCCGTTTCCACTGGCTGAGCAGCGCCGGTTCCAAGTCGTCGGCGGCATAGCCCTTTTCGGCCGCCATCGCGGGCGCCATGTCCACCAGGGTGTCGTTCTCGATGAAATCGGCCGCGTTCGTCTCCAGGATCCAGCCCAGGTCGGGCGGGTTCCCCGAGGCGAGCTGGGTGCTCAGCGCGGTGGTGTAGTCGGCCGGGTCGAGCGACTCGAACGTGATGCTCCTGACCTCGGGGTGCTCGGCCTTGAAGTCCTTCGCGATGCCGTTGAGCAGCGCGAGGTGGTCCTTGCTCGCCGTCCAGACGGCGATCCGCAGCTTGCCGTCACCGCCCGAAGCGCCGCCGCTCCCGCTGGAGCACCCGGCGGCCAGGGTGACGGCGAGGGCCGCCGCGAAGCCGACCGCCCGCATCCGCCGACGTTGCGTGCTCTCCATCCCACACACTCCTTCAACTACTCGTTCAGTAAGCGGATATGTCGGGCCAGCGCAGCTCGACGCCGTCGCCGGTGAGGCGGTCCTGGAAGTCGGCCAACAGACCGGGGGAGTTGCGCACGGCACGAGGGGAAACCCCGTGGCGCAGACAGTGATCGGCAAGGGCACCGGCCACCTCACCGACGTTCCACTCGACGGGATGCAGGCGGTACGCCCCATTGGTGATGTGCGTCGTGCCGATGGTCTTTCCGGCGGGCAGCAGGTTCTCCATCCGCCGCGGGATCAGCGCCCCCAGGGGAATCTCGAACGGACAGCACGCCACATCGAGGTAGTTGTCGCCGCCCGTGGAGGGATGCAGATCGATGCGGTACATCCCGACCCCGACCGTGTCGCCGTACGCCACCGCGCCCTTGTCACCCCGCACGGCGAGCGACAGATCCTGCTCCACCACCGTGTACTCGGCACGAATCCGCCGCGACTCGCGCATGTACGGCGCCTGCGCGAGCCCATCCGCCGACCCCGTCACATCACCGCGCAGCCGCAGCCCCGGAAAGCCGGTACCGCCGTCCGCCCGCGGAGCCTCCGTCTGCAACCAGTACAAGAAGGAGTACGACAACTCGCGTGCCGCCACGAGGTGTTGCTCCGCGTCGGGCACCTCGAAGACGGGACTCGGCAGATAGTCGATCATCGGCCAGTTGACCAGTGTGATGTCACTGTCGTACGCACCCGGGAGAAAGGTGCGCCGGGCCGCGATCCGCCGGAACGTCCACAGATCGCTGTCCCCGGCACTGACCCGCTGATCGGCGACGACGGCCAGCGGATCGTCGTCGGGATTGGGCGAGAAGGCGCGCTCGGTGACCTCTTTCGTACGCGGGTTGGGCGCCCTCAGCGAGAGCATCGGACCGCCCCAGAACTCCGGCTGATACGTGCGCCAGAAGTCATAGCGCTCCGGCCTGTCGATGGTGTGGTCCCCGTCGACGTGATCCACGGCGAAACACACCGAGGCGGCCTGCATATTGAGCGGCTGCGCCTCGTCCGGGGCGCTCGGCTCGCCGGTCTCGGACCCCGCCTCGAAGCCGGTCACGTACTCGGTGCCGGTGAGCGGCAGCAACTCACCCGTCTCCGTGGCGTCCAGAACGTACTCCGCGGCGATGGTGATCTCACCGCCGTCCACCCGATGGGCCACCGTCACCGCGGTGACCCGGTCGCCCTCGGTCCCGGCGGACACCGGACGGTACGGCTTAAGCACCCGCAGCCGCCCGCTGCCCCGATACGGGGCGAGCATCTCCTCGATCACCGCCACGGCCACCCGCGGCTCGTGACAGAGCCGACTCACGTGCCCCGCACCGGGGTTGAGCTCGCGCCAAGCCCGGGAGCGCGCGGTCAGCGGATAGTGCCTGCGGTAGTAATCCCTGATCCCCTCCCGCAGCGCCCGATAGCTCGCGGTGACCCCGAACCGCTCCACCCAGCTGTGCTCGTCCGGCGGTACGGCCTGACTCGTCAACTGGCCGCCCAGCCAGTCGTACTCCTCGGTCAGCACCACCCGCCGACCCGCGCGCAGCGCGGCCAGTGCCGCGGCGACTCCGCCGAGCCCACCGCCGACGACGAGGACCTCCGCTTCCATCTGTGCTCCCTCCGCTGGGCATGCAAGACATGCAAGACATGCAAGACACGCGAGACATGCGTGGGGCGCCGGTGTGGCGCGCTGATGGATCCACTGGATCCACTGGGCATGCGGCGGTGGGGGCGCCGATGGTTCAAGCGACGGCAGGTGGACCGAGGGTGGCGCCGGTGACCAGCTCACAGGGCAGCAGCCGCTGCGTCGTCCCGGCGTTCCCTTCGAGCATGTCGGCCAGGAGCTCGACCGCCTGACGGCCCATCTCCTCCCGCGGGATGCGGAACCCGGAGAAGTCCACATCGGTCGGTACGGGCGTGGTCGGATCCCCGAGCGTGACCACCGACAGATCGGCGGGCACGCGCAGACCCTGCCGCTCGGCCTCCGCCACCAGGTCCACGGCGGTGGCGAAGTGCTCGACGAGAACCACCGAAGCCCGCGCGGCCCGGAGCGCCACCAGAAGCTCACCGGCATCCCGCCCGCCCGACAACTCCTCGAGCACCACCCGCGCCCCGCTCCCCTTCACCTCCTCGGCGGCGTCGAGCAGCCCCCGCCGCCGATCCGCGGACGATTCCGCTTCCGCGGGCAGCCCGAGATAGGCAAGACGACGGTGACCGCGCTCCACCGCGAGCCGGACGATCTGCCCGACCGCGGTCGCATAGTCGACCCCCACATACGGCACCGGGCCACCGGCATCGTCGCGCCGCCCGATCGCCACGAACGGGTACTCCTCGGCGACCATCCGCGTCAGATCCTCCCGGTCGAGCGACCGCCCGAGCAGCAGACAACCGTCCGCGAGCCGCAGCCGGTTGTCCTCCCCGAGGGCGCGCCTGCGCCCGCCGTTCACGGAGGCCGCGCCGGAGGCACTGGTCAGCAACAGCAAGTCGCAGCCCGCGAGTTCGGCCGCCTCCTCTATGCCGACCAGGAACGGGTGGTAGAAGTCGTTGGTGGCGCTGGGGAACACCGCCTCGTACGTGAACACCCCGAGAATCCGGTTGTTCCGGGCGACGAGCCGCCTGGCCACGGGGTCGGGCACATACCCGGACTCCCGTATCACCCTCAGCACCCGCTCACGGGTCTCCTCCGGAATGCGAACGCCGGCCTTGTCCGCGGTGGTTCGCCCATTGAGCACGAGGGACACGGTCGGCTGACTGACACCGGCCATCCTGGCGATGTCCCGCTGCGTGATCCGTCGCCCCGGACGGCTACTGGCCACAACGCCTCGCCTCCGCTCCTCCGCTAATACGCATTAGCGCGGTCATGGGTCCAGTGTTGGCCGCCGCTCACGGGGGCGTCAATGACTCGTACAGCGCTAATACGAATTATCAGGGGAGCGGTAGCCTCCGTCGCTTCAGCGACGGGTAGTTGACCTGCCGAGCCCGAAGAACCCGGCGACCCAATGGCTCGAGCAGATCGAGTCCAGGAAGTGCGGGGCACCGGTGCTGCCGCACTGCTCGGGACCGGATCCCGGGTCGACGGGGGTGCCGTGATCGATGCGGGGCACGCGGTTCAGCTCGACGGCGACGGTGCCCGCCTCGGTGGCGTACTCCTCGTGGCGGGTGGAGTTGGGGCCGATCGTCGAGGTGCGGGTGGGTGTCTGGGACAGGCCGTGCAGCGCGGTCCACTGGTCCCGTAGTTCGTCGGCGTTGCGCGGTACGACGGTGGTGTCCTGGTCGCCGTGCCAGATGGCCATACGGGGCCAGGGTCCGGTCCAGGACGGGTGGGCGTCGCGTACGCGCTGGGCCCACTGGGCGGGGGAGAGGTCGACGCCCGGGTCCATGCAGACGAACGGGTTGTGGTCCTTGGTGCAGTCGTACGGGAGCCCGGCGACCACGGCCCCGGCCGAGAAGGCGTCGGGGTAGGTGGCGAGCATGACCGAGGTCATGGCGCCCCCGGCGGACAGGCCGGTGACGTAGGCCCGCTCAGGATCGGCACCGTAGGCGGAGACCGCGTGGGCGACCATCTGCCGGATCGAGGCGGCCTCGCCCTGGCCCCGCTGGTTGTCCGTCCGCTGGAACCAGTTGAAGCACTTCCTGGGGTTGTTCGCGGACGTGGTCTCCGCGAGGACGAGCAGGAACCCGTCACGGTCGGCGATCTCCACCAGCCCCGAGTTGTCGGCGTAGACCTGGGCGCTCTGGGTGCAGCCGTGCAGCGCGACGACCACGGGCGCCTTCGCGGGCAGCCCCGAGGGCCGGTGGACGTACATGTTCAGGTGTCCCGGATCGGGCCCGAAGTCCGGCACTTCGGTCAGGTCCGTGGCGGCGGTCGCGGCCCGCGCGGGGGCGGCTTGCGCGGGCGCGCCCGGAGGGGGCAACAGGCCGACTCCGACGGCGAGCAAGACGACGAGTAGGACGACGGCGAGCGGGCGGAACGGGCGGTGGGGGGATGGCATAGCGGCTCCCTCGGTGACATGCGGCTGTGCCGGGCCGCCCGCCGCGCACGGAGCTCGGGAGCGGTCCGGGTGTCCGGCACCGTAGGGGCCGACGGGCTACCTGGTGTATGGCGGCGCACACCACACTTGGGCGGCCGGGGGTGGCGGACCCGGTATGTCCGTCACCCGGGCCTCAGCCACAGTGTGGCCAGCGGGGGCAGTGTCACGCGCAGGCGGGCCGGGAAGCCTCCCGCGCCCTGGGGCTCCGGACGCAGCGGGCCGACGTTCCGTACCTCGCCACCCCCGTAGCAGGCCGCGTCGGTATTGAGCGTCTCGCGCCACGGACCGCCCGTCTCAGGCACCCCGAGCGCATAGTCGTGACGGACCACCGGCGAGAAGTTGCACACGGCGAGCAACGGCGTCCCGTCCGTGGCGAACCGCAGAAACGCCACCACGTTGTCCTGCGCCGCGTCCGCCGAGATCCAGGTGAATCCGCCCGGCACCGTGTCCTGCTCCCACAGGGCGGGCACGTCCCGGTACTGGTGGTTGAGGTCCCGCACCAGCCGCCGTACGCCCTCGTGGTCCGGTCGTGCGGGCCAGGCGGCGTCCAGAAGCCCCCAGTCCAGGCCGTGTTCCGCCGACCATTCACCTCCCTGTGCGAACTCCTGGCCCATGAAGAGGAGTTGCTTGCCGGGGTGGGCCCACATATAGGCCAGATAGGCGCGGTGGTTGGCGCGTTGCTGCCACCAGTCGCCGGGCATCTTCGAGACCAACGCGCCCTTGCCGTGGACGACTTCGTCGTGCGACACGGGCAGCAGGTAGTTCTCGCTGTACGCGTAGACCATGGCGAAGGTCAGCTCGTTGTGGTGGTACTGGCGGTGCACCGGCTCGTGCTTGATGTACTCCAGGGAGTCGTGCATCCAGCCCATGTTCCACTTCAGGCCGAAGCCCAGGCCGCCGAAGCCGTTGGGGCCGGTGTGATGGGTGGCCCGTGTGACGCCGTCCCACGCCGTCGACTCCTCGGCGATGGTGACCACTCCAGGACAGCGCCGGTAGACCGTCGCGTTCATCTCCTGAAGGAACGCCACCGCGTCCCGGTTCTCCCGGCCGCCGTGCTCGTTGGGCGCCCACTGGCCGTCGTCGCGCGAGTAGTCGAGGTAGAGCATCGAGGCCACGGCGTCCACCCGAAGGCCGTCGACATGGAACTCCTCGCACCAGTACGTCGCGTTCGCCACAAGGAAGTTGCGTACCTCGGTGCGGCCGTAGTCGAAGGTGAGCGTGCCCCAGTCGGGGTGCTCGGCGCGGCGCGAGTCCTGCGGCTCGTACAGGGGTGTGCCGTCGAACTCCGCCAACGCCCAGTCGTCCTTGGGGAAGTGCGCCGGAACCCAGTCCAGGATCACCCCGATGCCCGCCTGGTGCAGCGCGTCCACCAGGCATCGGAAGTCGTCCGGCGTGCCGAGCCGGGCCGTGGGGGCGTAGAAGCCCGTCACCTGGTAGCCCCACGAGCCACCGAACGGATGCTCCGCCACCGGCATCAGCTCCACATGCGTGAAGCCCAAGTCCTTGACGTACGACGGAAGTTGCTCGGCCAGTTCGCGGTACGTCAATCCTGGCCGCCAGGACGGCAGGTGCACCTCGTACACCGATACGGGCGCCTGATGCACGGGGCGATCGCCCCGGTGCGCCAGCCACGCGGCGTCTCCCCAGACGTGGGCCGACTCCGTGACCACGGACGCGGTCGCCGGAGGCGCCTCCGTGCGGCGGGCCATCGGATCCGCGCGCACCGTATGCGTACCGTCGGGGCGCGCGAGGTCGAACTTGTAGCGGTCCCCCTCGCCGGTGCCGGGGATGAACAGCTCCCACACCCCGGACGAGCCGAGCGAACGCATCGGGTACGCGGTGCCGTCCCAGTGGCAGAAGTCCCCGCACACCCGCACCCCTCGGGCATTGGGCGCCCACACCGTGAAACGCGTACCGGACACGCCTTGGTGAGTCATCGGGTGTGCGCCCAGGGCCTTCCACAGCTCCTCGTGGCGGCCCTCCCTGATCAGGTGCAGATCGAGTTCGCCCAGGGCGGGCAGGAAACGGTACGGATCCTGGACCCCGCGCTCCCGGCCGTCGTACGTCACCCGCAGCTCGTACGCGGGGATCGACGGGAGCGGCAGCACGCCCGAGAAGAACCCGTCCCCCACATCGTTGAGCCGCACGGCCCGCCCGTCGACGACGAGCGTCACCGCCTGCGCGTACGGGCGCAGGACCAGGAAGGACACGCCGCCGGGCATCGGATGCGCGCCGAGCAGTGCGTGCGGGTCGTGGTGCGTGCCCGAAAGCAGGCGCTTGCGGCTCTCCCCATCGAGCTCCACTGCTGCCGTAAGACTCATCGACCTCATCGACCTCATCGACCCTCCGCGAGACGTGCGATTGCCGCCATGGGCACGGGCAGCCAGTCCGGACGGTGCCTGGCCTCGTACAACGCTTCATACACCGCACGGTCCGTCTCGTACGCCCGCAAGAGCTCGGACTGCGCCCGCGGGTCCCACGCCGACTCGGCGGCATAGCCCGCGCAGTAGGCCTCCCGGCAGCGCTGCGCCCACTCGGGCCGCCAAGGGCGCCGGGCGTGGGCCGCGTAGTCGAAGGAGCGGAGCATGCCCGCCACATCGCGTACCGGGGCCTGGGCGTGCTTGCGCTCGGCGAGCGGGCGGGCCGGTTCGCCCTCGAAGTCGATGACGAACCACCGGTGCCCGGCCCGCAGGACCTGGCCGAGATGCAGATCGCCGTGGACCCGCTGGGGCGGGCGGCCCAGGCCGCGTACCGCGACGGCGTCGTACGCGGCCTTCAGGCGGGACACGTACGGACCGAGCGCCGGTACCTGGCAGGCGGTGGATTCCAGGCGCTCGGTCATCGCCGCGGCGAGGCGGGCGCCCCCGCGCCGGTCCGGGCGGCCGGGCCCGAAGACCTGCGCAAGCGCCAGATGCACCTCGGCCGTGGCGCGCCCCAGTTCGTACGACTCGTCGGTGAAGTCCTTGCCCGCCGTGAGGGATTGGAGCGCCAGCGTCCAGCCGTCCGTCGCCTCGCGCAGGAACGGCTGGAGCACCCCGAGCGTCGTCATGCGCGGCTCGCTGGTCCAGAACCAGGCCACGGGGGCGGGCACGCGTGCGCACCCCTCGCGGGCAAGGGCCCACGGAACCTCCAGGTCCGGATTGATGCCGTACTGGATGCGGCGGAACACCTTCAGGATGAAGGAATCCCCGTACACCAGCGAGGTGTTGGACTGCTCCCCGTCCGGCAGCCGGGGCGCGAGCCCGGCGGGCACCACGGTCTTCCCGTCGTTCTCGAACCGGAGCGGCCCCACCGCGCCCGGGGCCCGGAGACGTTCGAGGAGCAGCCCCGCCGACCGGGGGTCCAGGAGGGCGTCGTACACGGTGAGCCCCGCGAGCGGGCCCGAGCCGGGCCGCCCGATCGCGGCGTGATGGAGCCGGGGCGGCAGGGTCTCGCACACGCCGAGCAGCAGTTGGTAGCAGTGCTCGGACGACCCGGAGTCCCTGGTACGGATCAGCAGGTGCAGACAGCCCGGGTGCAGCTCGGTCATCGACACCACGGACAGATCCGTGATCGACCGGCCCTTGCCCGCGTACCACCGCTGCTTCGGCAGCCACTCCCGCAGCGGCCCCGCCAGCGAGGTCATCAGCTGCGGAGGACCGGCCGGCGCGCTCTGGAGCAGGGGAGGGCGGAGGCTGTCGTGCGACTGCTGTGCGGTCTTCAGCATGCTGCGCCACTTCCCTTCACAGGCGTACGTCGGGCTCTGCCGGGCGGCGTGGGGGGAGGTTGGTGCGCAGCCGGAACCAGTAGAAGCCGTGTCCGGCGAGCGTCAGCAGGTAGGGCAGTTCACCGATGGCCGGGAACCGCACGCCGCCGATGAGCTCCACGGGATGCCGCCCGGTGTACGCGCTCAGGTCGAGCTCGGTCGGCTGCGGGAAGCGGGAGAAGTTGTGCACGCACAGCGCCAGGTCGTCTTCGTATTCGCGGAGAAAGGCGAGCACCGCCGGGTTGGAGGACGGCAGTTCGGTGTACGTACCGAGGCCGAAGGCCGGGTTCTGCTTGCGGACCTCGATCATTCGGCGGGTCCAGTGGAGCAGCGAGGACGGGGACGACATCGACGCCTCGACGTTGGTGACCTGGTAGCCGTAGACCGGGTCCATGATCGTCGACAGGTAGAGCCGTCCCGGGTCGCAGGAGGAGAAGCCCGCGTTCCGGTCGGGGGTCCACTGCATGGGGGTGCGGACGGCGTCACGGTCGCCGAGCCAGATGTTGTCGCCCATGCCGATCTCGTCGCCGTAGTAGAGGATCGGTGAGCCGGGCAGGGACAGCAATAGGGCGGTGAACAGCTCGATTTGGTTGCGGTCGTTGTCGAGGAGCGGGGCCAGGCGGCGGCGGATCCCGATGTTGGCGCGCATTTGTGGGTCCTTGGCGTACTCCGCGTACATGTAGTCGCGCTCTTCGTCGGTGACCATTTCGAGGGTCAGCTCATCGTGGTTGCGCAGGAAGATGCCCCACTGGCAGCCGGACGGGATGGCCGGGGTTTTGGCGAGGATTTCGGAGACGGGGTGGCGGGATTCGCGGCGTACGGCCATGAAGATCCGCGGCATGACGGGGAAATGAAACGCCATGTGGCACTCGTCGCCGCCGCCCTCGAACTCTCCGAAGTAGTCGACCACGTCCTCGGGCCATTGGTTGGCTTCCGCCAGGAGCACGGTGTCGGGATAGTGCGCGTCGATTTCCTTACGGACGCGTTTGAGCATGGCGTGGGTGGCCGGGAGGTTCTCGCAGTTGGTGCCTTCTTCCGCGTACAGATACGGCACCGCGTCGAGCCGGAAGCCGTCGACGCCGAGGTCCAGCCAGAACCGCAGCGCGGCCAGGATCTCCTCCTGTACCGCCGGATTCTCGTAGTTGAGGTCGGGTTGATGCGAGAAGAAGCGGTGCCAGAAGTACTGTTTGCGGACTGGGTCGAAGGTCCAGTTGGAGGTCTCCGTGTCGATGAAGATGATGCGGGCGTCCTGGTACTGCTTGTCGTCGTCGGCCCAGACGTAGTAGTCGCCGTAGGGCCCGTCGGGGTTGGTGCGGGACTCCTGGAACCACGGGTGCTGGTCGCTGGTGTGGTTCATGACGAAGTCGATGATGATGCGCATGCCGCGCTGGTGGGCGGCGTCCACGAATTCCACGAAGTCGGCGAGATCGCCGAATTCCGGGAGTACGGATGTGTAGTCCGAGACGTCATAACCGCCGTCCCTGAGTGGGGACTTGAAGAACGGCGGCAGCCACAGGCAGTCCACGCCGAGCCACTGGAGATAGTCGAGTTTTGCGGTGAGGCCTTTCAGGTCGCCGATGCCGTCGCCGTTGCTGTCCTGGAAGGAGCGGACGAGGACTTCGTAGAAGACGGCGCGTTTGAACCAGTCGGGGTGGCGGTCCTTGGCCGGGGTGTCCTCGAAGGTGTCCTGGACGGGCTCGTTGACGATCATTGTGTGGGTGACCCTCCGGTCGACGGGGTGGACGGTCGCAGGACGTTGCTGTGCTGACCCGGGGAACAACCCCCGGACCTCCGGCCGACGGTCAGCACGTGAGCGCCGCCCGGCTGAAGGCGCACATAGTTGGTCCTGCCCCAGTGGTAGGTGTCGCCGGAGAGCTCGTCGCGCACCGGCACGGTCTCGTGCTGGTCGAGTCCGAGCGCCGACAGGTGCAGCGTGACCGTGGCCTCCTGGATCTGGTGCGGATCCAGGTTGGCGACCACCAGAACCGCGTCGTCGCCATCGCGCTTGCTGTAGGCGATGACCGCGTCGTTGTCGGCCTGGTGGAAATGGAGATTCCTGAGCAGTTGCAAGGCGCGGTGGCCTCGCCTGATCCGGTTGAGCGAGGTGATGAGCGGTGCGAGGGAGCGGCCCTCGCTCTCGGCCGCCGCCCAGTCGCGCGGGCGCAGTTCGTACTTCTCCGAGTGCAGGTACTCCTCGCTGCCCGCACCGGCGGGCGTGTTCTCGCACAACTCGTAGCCCGCGTACATGCCCCAGCTCGGCGAGAGCGTGGCGGCAAGGATCGCCCGCACCTCGAAGGCCGGACGGCCACCGTCCTGGAGGTAGCCGGACAGGATGTCCGGCGTGTTCACGAACAGGTTGGGGCGCAGATACGCCGAGGTCTCGGCGGAGAGCTCGGTCAGGTAGTCCGTGAGCTCCTGCTTGGTGTTCTTCCAGGTGAAGTACGTGTACGACTGCTGGAAACCGACCTGGGCCAGGGTCCGCATGATCTGCGGCCGGGTGAAGGCCTCGGCCAGGAAGATCACCTCCGGGTCGGTGTTGTTGATCTCCGCGAGCACCCGGTCCCAGAACGCGATGGGCTTGGTGTGCGGATTGTCGACGCGGAAGATCCGTACGCCGTGTCCCGTCCAGAACCGCAGCAGCCGCACGGTCTCCTCGATCAGGCCCGGCATGTCCCGGTCGAAGGCGATCGGATAGATGTCCTGGTACTTCTTCGGCGGATTCTCGGCGTACGCGATCGTGCCGTCCGGGCGGTGCCGGAACCACTCGGGGTGCTTCTCCACCCACGGGTGATCGGGAGAGCACTGGAGCGCGAAGTCCAGGGCGACTTCCAGCCCGAGCTCGGCGGCCCGGCGCACGAACGCGTCGAAGTCGTCAAGGGTGCCCAGATCCGGGTGGACCGCGTCGTGCCCGCCCTCCGGCGAGCCGATCGCCCAGGGCACGCCGACATCGTGGACGTCCGCGGTCAGAGCGTTGTCGCGGCCCTTGCGGAAGGTCCTGCCGATGGGGTGGACCGGCGGCAGATACACCACGTCGAAGCCCATCTTCGCGATTGCCGGGAGCCGCTCCGCCGCGGTGCGGAACGTCCCCGGGACCGGTGGCTCACCCTCGCGGACGATCGCACCCTCCGAGCGCGGGAAGAACTCGTACCAGGCCCCGTACAGCGCCCGCCGAGGCTCCACCACCAGCGGCAGCGCACGCGACCGGGAGACCCGCTCGCGCAGCGGGTACCGCGCGAGCACCGCGCCCACCTCCGCGGTCAGCGCGGCCGCCAGGCGGGCGGCCGGAGCACGCGACTCGTCCCGCAACGCGTTCGCCGCGGCAAGCAGCACCTCGCGTTGCGCACCCGGCGGGACCGCGCTCGCCGCACGGTCGTAGAGGGCCGCGCCCTCTTCGAGGACGAGCCCGGTGTCGATGCCCGCCGGGATCTTGATCTCGGCGGCGCGCCGCCAGTCCGTCACCGGGTCCGCCCAGGCCTCCACGGCGTACGTCCACCGCCCGACCGTGTCCGGCGTGACCTCGGCTCCCCAGCGGTCGCTGCCCGGGGCCAGTTCCCTCATCGGCGTCCAGGGTCCGACACGGCCGCCGGGGCCGAGCAGCACCACGTTGGCGCCTACCGGTATGTCGCCCTCACCGAACACGGTGGCCGTGACCTGGAAGGTTTCGCCGGGAACCGCCTTCACCGGGAGTCGGCCGCGGTCGACCACCGGATGGACGTCCAGGACGGGGACGGGAACGGAAGGCGTCCCGGGAGCTGATGCCATCGACCTCTCCTCCGCGGCCGGCTCCGGCCGGCTCGCTGTCCGCGGGTGCAAGTAACGCTCGGCCACGTCGGCCGCGACCCGTGCCGTGCACTCGCCCATCAACACGCACAGGGTGTACGCGGTGTTCTCGAAATTCGTCCGCACGCTGCGGTCGTCCGGGTAGACGCGCAACAGCCGCTCCCACGCGCGGTATTGATCCAGGTGCCGTGCGACCTCGGCTCTGTCCGGCAGCAGCATCACGCTTGTCACCTTCCAGTCTCCCGAGCTCCATGACTCATGGTGCACGAAGGGATACGCAGCGTCCTGTTGGACGTTCAAGCACGGAGCGTCGGAGCGCTCGTGTTGCGCGAATGGAGCAGTGCTCTCACGCTTGTCCTTACTCAACGGCGATCGGTACTCACGCTCCGTATTGAGAGCGCTTCGTACCGAATGCTCCGCATGGGGAGCGATGCGTCGTGGAAGCCCGGTCGATCAGGCTGCGGAGGAGCGGGAGCTTCGCGGAGAGGAGTCAACAGCGATGAACGCAGTGATCCCCTGCTACTACCACCTCGACGTAGAGGTCACGCCGGAGAAGATCGGCCAGGTCAGCCGCATCCTGGCCGCGCATCTCCGGCACTGGGGTCTGGGGGTTCTCGTAGAACCCGTCTGTCGCGGGACCGACGTCCTGCTGCGCGCGATCGACGAACACGGAGCCGACAAACAGAGCGTTGTGGAGATGTGGTGCAACGGGCAGCACCTCATCACGGCCGTGTCGGACCACTCGCCCGACATTCCCCGGCACCACTACGGGCCGCGGGGCTGTCTGGCGCAGATCGCCGCGCTGAGCGACGGCTGGGGCAGCTGCCCGGCGACCAACGGCAAGATCATCTGGTTCTCGCGCCGCGTCCGCACTCCCGAACCCGCCCACCTGGCCCCCGCCACCCCCGCGCCCAGCCTGCGCGAGGCCCAGGAGGTGCCGTACGAATCCCCCGTCGCCATCAAATTCAGCCCGTCCGGCGTTTGAGGACGAGGCCCCCTTCAGGGACACGCCCTACGGAGGCAAACCGCGTGCGTACGTGGACCGGCGACCCCTTCCCCCTGGGCGCCACCTGCGACGGTGAGGGAACCAACTTCGCCCTGTTCAGCGAGGTCGCCGAACGGGTCGACCTCGTGCTCGTCGATGACGACGACACGTACGACTGCGTCACCCTCACCGAGGTCGACGGCTTCGTATGGCACTGCTATCTGCCCGGGGTCGGCCCGGGACAGCGCTACGGCTACCGGGTGCACGGGCCGTGGGATCCCGCGGCCGGCCACCGGTGCAATCCCGCCAAGCTGCTCCTCGACCCGTACGCGAGGGCCTTCGAAGGGCAGATGGACAACCACCGGTCGCTCTTCGAGCACGCGGCCCGCGGGCCCGAACCGGCCGACAGCGCCGGGCACACCCTGCTCTCGGTGGTGACCGACCCGGCCTTCCCCTGGGACGACGACCGCCCGCCGCGGCGGCCGTACTCCGAGACGGTGGTGTACGAGGCGCATGTGCGCGGCCTGACCCGTACGCACCCCGGGGTGCCCGCCGAGCTGCGGGGCACCTACGCGGGCCTCGCGACCGAGCCGGTGCTCGACCACCTGACCTCGCTCGGTGTGACCGCGGTCGAGCTGATGCCGGTGCACCAGTACATCCAGGACGGCTTTCTGCGTGACCGCGGCCTGTCCAACTACTGGGGGTACACCTCCATCGGCTTCTTCGCCCCGCACAACGGGTACGCGGCGCACGGCTCCCGCGGCGAGCAGGTCACCGAGTTCAAGTCGATGGTCAAGGCGCTGCACGCGGCCGGGCTCGAAGTGATCCTCGACGTGGTCTACAACCACACCGCGGAGGGCAACGAGAACGGCCCCACGCTCGCCTTCCGCGGCATCGACAACGCCTCGTACTACCGGCTCGCCGAAGACGATCCGGCCCGGTACTTCGACACCACCGGCACCGGCAACAGCCTCCTGATGCGGCACCCCAATGTGCTTCAGCTGGTCATGGACTCGCTGCGGTACTGGGTCACCGAGATGCACGTCGACGGATTCCGGTTCGATCTGGCGGCGACGCTGGCCCGGCAGTTCCACGACGTGGACCGGCTTTCCGCCTTCTTCGACCTGGTGCAGCAGGACCCCGTGGTCAGCCGCGTCAAACTCATCGCCGAGCCGTGGGACCTCGGCGACGACGGATACCAGGTCGGCAACTTCCCGCCCCTCTGGTCGGAGTGGAACGGCCGCTACCGGGACTCGGTACGGGACTTCTGGCGCGGCGCGGACCATACGCTCGCCGAGTTCGCCTCCCGTCTGACCGGGTCTTCGG
Organism: Streptomyces sp. NPDC002851; assembly: GCF_053591935.1. Lineage (NCBI taxonomy): Bacteria > Bacillati > Actinomycetota > Actinomycetes > Kitasatosporales > Streptomycetaceae > Streptomyces > Streptomyces sp. NPDC002851. Next base: position 41,917 of record NZ_JBSFUT010000043.1, read on the forward strand.
ACCTCTACCAGCACGAGCGGCGCCGCCCGCGCGCCAGCGTCAACTTCGTGACCGCACACGACGGCTTCACGCTGCGCGACCTGGTCTCGTACAACGACAAGCACAACGAGGCCAACGGCGAGGACAACCAGGACGGCGAGAACTTCAACCGCTCATGGAACTGCGGCGTGGAAGGCCCCACCACAGACGAGGCGATCCTGGCGCTCCGCGCACGCCAGCAGCGTAACTTCCTCGCCACCCTCATGCTCTCGCAGGGCATCCCGATGCTCGCCCACGGCGACGAACTCGGCCGCACCCAGCTCGGCAACAACAACGCCTACTGCCAGGACAGCGCGCTCTCCTGGATCGACTGGGACCTCACCGACGCACAACGCGAGCTGATCGACTTCACCCGGCGCGCCATCCACCTCCGCGCCGCCCACCCGGTCCTGCGCCGCCGCCGCTTCTTCCAGGGCGAGACCCCGACGCACGAGAGCCAGCCGCTGCCCGACCTGGTGTGGCTGCGCCCCGACGCCCGCGAGATGACGGCCAAGGACTGGCAGCGCCCCGACGCCCACGCCATCGGCGTCTTCCTCAACGGCGACGCGATCGCGGAACCCGACACGCACGGACGGCCCGTGGTGGACGACTCCTTCCTGCTCCTGCTGAACAGCGGCCGCGAGCCGGTCATCTTCGTACTGCCGGACGCCACGTACGGGGAGCGCTGGACGACCCGGATCGATACGTCGGATCCGCGGGCGGTGCCGGACGAGGTGGAGTACAAGGCGGGTAGTGGAGTCCCGGTCGGGGCCCACAGTTTGCTGCTGCTCTCCCGGCCTGCGTTGGTGTGAGTCAGCGGGCTCGTGAAGTGCCGCCGCAGTCGCCGGTCGCGCACTGGCTCAGCCACTCCGCGAAGTCGGCGTCGTACCGCGTACCGATGGTCTCCGTGAGCAGCGTGCGGGCGGCGCCCCACGCGCCCGTGCGGTAGTGGCCGAGCAGGGCCGTCACGTCGTCCGGGTGCGATTGGATGAGGTAGCGGACGGCCAGGTACCCCCACGGGTAGATGCGGGTGGTGTCCGCGTTGTCGTAGGTGGTGTCGAAGAGGGTGCTGAGCTTGTACGTGTTCTTGCCCGCCTCGTCGATGGCATCGTCGTAGGAGATATCGCGGTACGAGTACGAGATGTACTCGGCCACGCCCTCCACCCACATCACGGTCGGCGTCTTCATGCCCTCCTCGAAGTCGCCGTACATGTCGAAGCGCCCGTCGAGGTAGTGGGTGTACTCGTGGTTGAGGTTCCATATCTGGAACTCGCCACCCTGCGGCTGCTCGTACGCGATGAAGCGCGGCAGGTTCCCCTCCTGGGCGGGGTCGCCCTCCAGGTACATGCCGCCGTTGTTGGTGTCGATGCCGAAGAGGAGACCGGCGTACGTCTGGTAGTCGGTACGGGAGTTGAAGGCGACCACTTCCAGGGTGGTGTTCTTGTCGTCCTTGACCGGCCCGTCGTCCTGGACGACGCCGTGGAAGAAATCGTCCTGGTTGAGGAGGCTTTCGCAGGTCGCCGAGAGTTCGGTGTCCGCGATCTCCTGGGCGGCCATCTGAAGGCTCGGGGCGCAGGTGTGCTCGACCTTCAGTACCGCGTCCCGCACCCGCTCCCGCAGGTCGCAGGTGTCGTACTCCGGACAGTTCTCCTGGTCGTACTCATCCGTCATCTCGGCCAGACCGACCCAGAGCGGTGCCGTGCGACCGGTGATCTCGCTGCGCCCGAGGAGCTCCTTGACCAAGGGGCGTACGACGTCGCGGAGCGGGGTGTGCCGCAGGAAGCGGCCGAGCTCGCGCCCGGCATTGGAGGTCAGATACGCCTTGTCGGTCCCGAGCAGGCCGTCGTGCGTGACGGCGAAGTCGCGCAGCTGGGTCAGGACGCTCGGGTCGGCCGCGACGGCGGAGACGAACTCCGGAAACTGGTGCCCGCGGAACAGCACGGTGTACGTGTTGTTGACCGCCGAGACCATCCACCAGAAGGCGTCGTACGACGAGTCGTAGTCCGCCAACAGCCGCTTGACCACGTCGAGATAGCGGGCGCCCTCGCCGGAGCTGTCGATCAGGGTGACCGACTCGGCCAGCGTCTGACCGTTGGCCTCGCTGACGTCGAAGGCGTGGGCGGAGCCGAAGAAGGAGTCCAGGCCGCCCTGGATGGCGCTCTTCAGGGCGGGGCCGTAGTCGCCGACGGAGTCCGGGTCGTTGTACTGGGCGTAGTAGCCCGCCCTGAGATAGAGCACCACCTGCGTGATCGCATCGCTGTTGTCGCCCGGGTAGGTGGCGGCGGTGTCCCGCAGCGCATGCGCCACCGTGACCATCTGCTCCTCGCGGAAGAGCGCGTGAGCGTCCGTGCCGGTCACGCCGAACAGCGTATTGATGCAGCCGACTTGCGAGATCTTGATCTGCTGGACCAGAGCGTCCCCGGTCTTCGAGGCGAAGTCGGCCACATCGCACGCCGCCTGGCCGCCGTCGCCCGGTGCCGTGCGGGGTGCTGCCTTGTGCGGGCGCGACGGCGGTCGCTTCGAGGGGTTGTCGTACGGCGGCGCGGATGCGTGCGCGGGCGTGGTGTCGTGCAGCGCGGCTGCCTCGGTGGGGGTGGCGGGCTGCGGGGCGGGGCCCGAGCGCGCCTCGGACGCTTCGGCTGCCCGTGTCCCGGTCGCGGTTGCCCGACCGCTGGTGGTGGTGAGCAGGGTGAGCCCGAGGCACAGCGCCAGGGCAACGGTCAGGAGAGGGACGAGAGTTCTCGTGGGGGGTGTGCGTAACAAGATGACCTCCGGGTGCTGTCATGTCCACGGAGAGTGTGTGACATGTACCATTGCACACGTCACATGGCTACGAGAAGGCCCGCGTCGGACCGAACTCCGTTATTCAGCCACGGGAAACGCGAGATCGACGAAGGCCTGGGCGGCCGGAGACAGCGGCCCGGAGCGCCACACCAGCCTGCCGTGCCGCAGCAGCCGCGGGCGGGTGGACAGCATGCGGGCTCCGTGGAGAGCGGCGTCCTCGGCCATCGAGGTCGTCAGGAGGGTCGCTCCGGCCCCGGCGAGGACCAGCGGGACGAGCATCGCCCGGTGCGTGGTCTCCACGACGATCCGGGGTGTGGCCTCGGCCTGGGCGCAGACCTCGTCGAGCGTGTCCCGGGTGGCCGTCCCGCGCGGCGTGACGACGAGGTCGAGTGCGGCCAGTTCCGCCGGCTCGATGGTGTCGCTGGTCCGCGGATGGGGATGGTCCGGGGGCAGTACGACGTGCATCTCCTGCTCGGGGAGTGCGGTGCCGCAGAGTTCCGGCCCGGCGCCCAGGGCCTTCACGGAGGCGTCCACCAGGCCGAGTTCGCACTGGCCGGTGCGGACCATCTGCACCACCTCGGAGCCGCGTTCCGGGTCGATGACCCGCACGGTGACCTCGGGGTGCGCGGCGTGGAAGCGGCCGAGGAGACCGGCCAGCGGGTCGACCGCCAAGGTGGTCTGGGAGACGATGTCCAGGCGCCCGCCGCTGAGCCCGAGGACCTCACGTACCGACGACGTGGCCGTGGACAGGTCGCGCAGCACCTGGCGGGCCGGTCCGACCAGCGCCTCACCCGCCGCGGTGAGCGTGACGCCTTGCGGCAGGCGGTGGAAGAGGCTGCCGCCCAGCTCGCGTTCGAGTGCCCGGATCGCGTGCGAAAGGGACGGCTGTGCGACGTGGAGCGCGTTCGCGGCCGCGGTGAATCCGCCGTGTTCGGTGACCGCGATGAAGTACTCCAACTGGCGTCGTTCCACTGTCTTCCCATCGTCTCGTCGCTATCAGGCGAGTCGTCGCTATCACGGCGGGTCCACGGCGCAGCGGAAGCCGACATTGCCGATGGCCGAGTCCGGAGTGAGTCCCTGGCGTGCGGCGACCCGGTAGCGGCGGCAGTACGACTCGTGGCACAGGTAGGAGCCGCCCTTGGCGACGCGCTCCTGCCGGTCAGGGGAGCACGAGAACCGGTCCGCGCACCACTCCCAGACATTGCCGGTCGTGTTGTAAAGGCCGTACCCGTTCGGCTCGAACGCGGTCACCGGACAGGTGCCGTACCAGCCGTCGGCCTGCGTGTTGTGCGCGGGGAAGTCGCCCTGCCATACGTTCATCCGGTGCTGTCCGCCCGGTTCGCGCTCATCGCCCCAGGGGAACGCCTTGCCGTGCAGGCCCCCGCGGGCGGCCCGTTCCCACTCCGCCTCGGTGGGCAGACGCTTGCCCGCCCAAGCGCAGTACGCGGCGGCGTCGTGCCAGTCGACGTGCACCACGGGGTGATCTTCCCGGCCGTCCACCGCGGACCGCGGCCCGTCCGGGTGCCGCCAGTCGGCGCCCTCGACCTGGCGCCACCACGGGGCGCTCACCACGCCTCGGGTGGGCGGGAAGTCGTCCGGGAGCAGCCCGGCGAACACGAACGACCAGCCGTCCCGCTCGGCGGTCGTGCGGTATCCGGTCTCCGCGGCGAACCGGGCGAAATCCGCGTTCGACACCGCGCAGGCGTCGATCCAGAAGGCGTCGACGTACACGGTCCGGACCGGGCCCTCGCCATCGGCCGGATAGGCGAGGGCATCCTCGCTGCCCATGAGGAACGCACCGGCTGGCACGGCCACCATGCCCTCGGTCGCCTTCTCGCGCGAGGTGGCGGGAGGAGCCGCCGGGCGGGCTGCCGTGGCCCGCCCGCTACCGCCACCGCCGCCGGACGGTGCGCAGCAGCTCACTGTGCCCCCATGACGCGCCTGTGCAGCCCGCCGTCGAACTCGGCCGGGTCGGTGGCCTCGGCGTCCAGGTCGATGCGCACCGTGTGGATCGTCCCGGTGAACTCGTTGTCGATGACCGGGTAGTCGTCGGTCACCGGTGTGCTCAGGTCCACCCCGACATTCAGCGTCTCGTCGAAGGAGAAGTAGTACGGGATGGTCTGCTCGACCCGCCCGCTCGCCTGCTTCGCACCGTCCACCATGAGCACGGCGGTCCCGCCCTTGCCGAGGCCTCCGCCGTCGTACTCGAACTCGAGCCGCACCTCGTGCCGCCCCGGCGCCAGATCCGCCCCGCTGCGCACGGTGTACCGGTCCATCCCGAAGTAGTTGTAGACGTACGTCGGCCTGCCGCCCGCCACGTACAGGGACCAGCCGCCGAACCGTCCACCCTGCGCGATGAGCACGCCCTCGGCCGCCGTGTCAGGCGGTATGTCGATGTCCGCGGTGATGCTGTGCGAGCGGTTCTTGACGTTGGGCGTGGTCTCCTCGGTGAAGCGCCGCATTCCGCCGCGGTAGGTCACGGACGTACGGTCGCCGAGCAGGTCGATGCGTCCGGCGACGGCCGGGTTCTCCCGCTCGGTGACCCGGTCGTCCAGCGGGAAGACCTGGTATTTCGCCGCTTCGATCAGGAACAGGTCCTGCAACTCCCGGAGTTTGCCGGGGTGTTGGGCGGCCAGGTCGTGCGCCTGGCTCCAGTCGCTGTTCAGGTCGTACAGCTCCCAGATGTCGTCGGTGAACCTCCGGCCGTGCGTCGGCACCATCTCCCACGGGACGCCGTGCCGGGTGACCGCCATCCACCCCTCGTGGTAGATGCCGCGGTTGCCGCACATTTCGAAGTACTGCGTCCGGTGGCACTCGGGCGCCTGCGGATCGGTGAGCGTCGCCCACAGGCTCGTGCCTTCGATGGGCTGCTGCGCCACCCCGTCGACGCTGTACGGCGCCGGTATCCCCGCGCAGTCCAGGACCGTTGGCAGTACGTCGATCACGTGGCTGAACTGGTGCCGAAGCCCACCGCGCTCGGCGACCCCCTGTGGCCAGTGCAGGATCATGCCGTCCCTGGTGCCACCGAGGTGCGAGGCGACCTGCTTGGTCCACTGGTGCGGCGTATTCAGAGCGAGCGCCCAACCGGCAGGCGCGATCGGATAGCTGTGCGGGCCGCCGATCTCGTCGAGGTGCTCGATCATCTCGTCCGGGTCGTCCACCACGCCGTGCCCGAGCCGGTGCTCGACGACCGTCCCCTCGATCCCGCCTTCGCCCGAGGCGCCGTTGTCGCCGAGGATGTAGATGAACACCGTGTTGTCCAGCTCGCCGAGTTCTTCAAGCGCGGCGGTGAACCGCCCCACCTGCACATCGGCATGCTCGGTGAACCCGGCGAACGTCTCCATGAAACGGGCGGAGAGGGCACGCTGATTGTCGGTCAACTCGTCCCAGTGGGGCACGCCTTCGGCCCAGCGCGCGAGTTCCGTGTCCTCGGGTACGACGCCGAGTTCCTTCTGCCGTTGCAGCGTGAGTTCCCGCTGCCGGTCCCAGCCGTGGTCGAAGCGGCCCCGGTACTTCTCCTGCCACTCGGGGCCGACATGCAGCGGGGCGTGCGCGGCGCCGAGCGCGAGGTAGGTGAAGAACGGCCGGTCCGGGGTGAGCGTGCGCTGCGTACGCACCCAGTCGATGGCGTGGTCGACGAGATCCTCGGTGAGGTGGTAGCCGTCCTCGGGGCGGCGATCCGGCTCGACCGGGGTGGTGCCCTCGTACAGCAGCGGATACCAGTGGTTCATCTCGGCCCCCATAAAGCCGTAGAAGGTGTCGAAACCCTCCCCGGTCGGCCAGCGGTCGAACGGCCCGACCGCACTGATCTCCCGCGGCGGGGTCTGATGCCATTTCCCGAATGCCGCGGTGCTGTAGCCATTGCCCTGGAGAATCTGGGCCATGGTCGCCGCGCTCCGGGGCCGGAATCCGTTGTACCCCGGAGCGGCGGTGGCCATTTCGGTGGTGCCGCCCATGCCGACCGAGTGGTGATTACGCCCGGTCAGCAGGGCCTGCCGCGTGGGCGAGCAGAGCGCCGTCACATGGAAGCGGGTGTACCGCAGCCCGTTGTCGGCGAGCTGGTCCGCGGTCGGCATCTCACACGGCCCGCCGAACGCGCTGGAGGTACCGAACCCGAGGTCGTCGACGAGCACGAGCACCACGTTCGGAGCGTTCTCCGGGGGAGGCACCGGGCCGACCGGAGTGAAGGGCGCCTCCTGATCGTGCACGTCGAGCACGGTGGTCAGCGGCCGACGCAGGTCCGGCCGGGGAAGTACGTGCCGTCCGGCATCGAATTCGGCCATTGCTCCTCCTTCTCACACGGCGAGCCTCAAAATTGACATCCGGCCCCGGCCCGGTCAATGCGGTCACGGAAATCTGCCGGAACGAATTATGAATGCGGCCGGTAGAAAACTTCTATGGCACTTCGTCGCTGAATTGACGAAAGAAGGGCGACGAAAGAAGAGCGATGGAAGAGGAGCGATGGAAGAAGAGCAAGGGGAAGGCAAGAATTCCCCGTCGGCGGAAGCCTCGGGCTTGTGGTGCGGGTCAGACGAGCGACCGGCCGTCGAGGCCCCACGACCCGGCGACGGTGATGCCGAGATGGGTGAGCGCGGTCGGGGCGATGTCGACCATCGACGCGTCGGTACGGGTCGAACCGGGCGTGAGACCAGCACCGTTGGCGATGAGGAACGTCGCCTTCTCCGGTTCGGTGAACCCGCCGTGGCCGCCCGCGTCGGTGTGCCCGTGGTCGGCGGTGACCATCACCAGCCAGTCCTCGTCCCCGTACGAGGAACGCCCCTCGACCGCGTCGAGAATCGTCCCGACCTGAGTGTCCACGGCATGGAGCGCATCCAGATACTCCTGGCTGGCGGCTCCCCACTCGTGCCCCGCGTGGTCGACGTTGTCGAGCTGAATGAACGTCGCGTCCGGTCCGGCCTCGCTGAGGTACGCGGCCGCACGTTTGGTGGTACCCGCGTCGTACTCGGCACCGGGAGTGTCCCGACGGTCGACCTTCTCGGAGAAGACGGGCCCGCCACCGGTGGCCGTGGTCAACTGCGGCCAGGAGGAAATCGCGTACGTCTTCAGGGCGGGCCCGACCTTCTCGGCACGCGTGAGGAAGTCGGGGTACTGCGCGAACTTCTGCCCCTGAAAGCTGTTGTCGACCACACCGTGCTTGCCCGGCAGGACGCCGGTCGCGATGGTCGCCCAGCCGGGGCCGGACGAGGTCGGGACGGGCGGGGCGTACGCGATGGTGCTGGGAGCGGTGAGCCCACCGGCCATCAGGGCGTGCAGCCGCGGGGCGTCGGCGTCCTCGATGCGGTCGAGCAGGGCACCGTCGAGGCCTATGAGCAGGACCTTGGGCGTCTTACGGCCGCGCCCGGACTGCCCATGGTCGGCGGCGTGGGCAGCGCCGGTTCCGGTGAGCGTGCCCGCAGCCGCGAGGGCGGCGGCCGAAGCGGTGGCGGTGAGCAGGGAGCGGCGAGAGAGGCCAGGGGACGGCATGGTTCCTCCGAATCAGCAGGCCGTACGGGACAAGGGGCCCCAACGCCGCTGGCACGCAGGGGCGTTGGGGCCTCCGGAGCCTTTGGGGCTCCGAGGATTGGGTCTAGACTCGTTACTTTTTCGTGATGCCGTGGCGATTACCAGACACGTGCGGTGAACAACCGGGAACGAATAACCGGCAGTCGGCGATGGGGCCGTCACTGCAAGGTGCGGGCCCGCGTCTCCGGAAGCCGGGCGATCACCACCGACGAGATCAGCAGCAGCACCACCATGTACCCGCTGAAGTACGCGCTACCGAGCTCCGCGCCGATCCAGGTCTGCAGATACGGCGCGGTCCCGCCGAAGGCCGCGATGCAGAGGGAGTACGGGACGGCGACGCCGACGGTGCGGATACGGGTCGGGAACAGCTCGGCATACACCGCGGGCAGAATCGCGCCGGCGCCCGCGAGGAAGATCATCACGATGGCCATGGCCACGCCCAGCCGCCAAGCACGGTCGTCGACGAAGGAGTTGAGCGGCAGAACCACCGCCGCCATGCCGAAGACGCTGATGAGCAGCACCGGCTTGCGGCCGATGCGGTCCGAAAGCGCGCCCCACAGCGGCAGTACGGCGACGAATACGGCGTTGGCGGCCAGTCCGGCCCACAGGGCGCCCACCGGATCGAGGCCGCGGTTGCTGATGGCGTACTGCGGGGCGGAGACGGCCCAGGCGTAATAGGTGACGGTGACGCCGAGCGTCATGCCGATCACCTGGAGGGCCTGCTTGCGGTGGCCCACGATGGCCTGCCACATGCTGGTCCGGTCGGCGTGCTTGCCCTGCTCATCCTGTTCATCCTGTTCGGCCGCTTGCCGGAAGGCCGCGGTCTCCGGCATCCGCCGCCGCATGACCAGGGCGTAGAGGCCGAGGACACCGCCGAGGAGGAAGGGCACGCGCCAACCCCACGCTCCCATCTGCTCCGTGGTGAGCAGCGACGCCAGGACGGCTCCGATCGCGGTGCCCGCCACGATCCCCAGCGTTCCGGATACGTAGATGAGGCTGGACCACAGTCCGCGCCGCTCGGCCGGGGCGGTCTCGGCTATGTACGTCTGGGCGGAGGGGAGTTCACCGCCGTGGGCGAGGCCCTGGGCGAGCCGCGCGATCAGCAGGATCAGCGAGGCCGTGGCGCCCACCATCCCGTACGTCGGTGAGATGCCGATGAGGAAACTGCCCGCGGACGCGCCGCCCACCGACAGGCTCATGGCGAAGCGCCGCCCCTTGCGGTCCGCGACCCAGCCGAAGAGGAACCCGCCCAACGGCCGCGCCACGAAACCGATGGCGAAGACCGCGAGGGTGGACAGGATCGCCGACAGGCGGTCGGTCGTACTGAAGAACTGGGCGGCCAGGAACGGCGCGAACATCGCGTAGATGTTCCAGTCGAACCACTCGAGCGCGTTGCCCAATCCGGTGCCGACGATGGTCCTGAGCCGCCGCTCCCGGGCGACCGTGTCCTGTTCGGCGAGGGTGTCAGCCATGGCTCTCTCCACTCTGCGCGGTCGGCGTCATCGGCGTCATCGGCCTCATTGACGTCATCGACGTCATACGGGGAGACCTCCGGTGTCGTCCTGGTCATGCCACACAACGGTGGCCAACAGTGGGGGAGCGCGATTGCTTCCTGGGCGCACATGGCTCGATTCGTGCGGGAAATCCGCGGAACATACAACTCCGCCGGACGTTCGTCCCCTCCGCGACGCAGAGCAGCTTGCCGCTGATGCTGTTCGGCAGCACGCTGCTCGGCACCGCCAACTCGTCGATATTTCTGGTCCGTTACGCGGCAGCCCGAGCGGTGGCGGAGGGCAGCCGGGGACGCGCGCTCGGCGTGGTGCTGCTCGCCACCGCGTTCGGCGCGGTGCTCAGCCCGCCGCTGCTCGGCCCCGGCAGCTCGGCCGCGCAGGCGGTCGGACTCCCCGCGCTCTCCGGGCTCGGTCGCGCCGGTCCACCTCACCCAGCACGGCGCCGGGCACGGCACCATCGGCTTCCTGGTGGCGCTGCACGTCGTGCCGGACGAGCCAAGCCATGGAGCAAGCCCTGACCGCTTCGGCCGCCGGGCCGGGTTCCGGCAGCGCCGCCGACCGACGCGCCCTCCTCCGCTCGGAGAGCGCCGAGCAGTGGCTCAAGGCAGTGTTCCGCCTGGCGTGAAGCGTGAACTCGATCGGACCGCTGAGGGGTCCCGCGCCCCTCACACCCCGAGCTCCGCCGCGATACGTCCCTCCCGCACCGCCGCCACCAGACACGCGTGATCCGCCTCCGTACGGTCCGCGTACCCGACGGCGAACGTGGCGAAGGCCTCGTCCAGTTCCTCGTTCTTGCCGCAGTAACCGGCGATCAGGCGCGGGTCCGCGCTGTGCGCGTGGGCCCGGGCGAGCAGGGCGCCGGTCATCCGGGCGTAGTCGTCGATCTGGTCGGCGGCGAGCGCCGCCGGGTCCACGCTGCCCTTGCGGTTTCTGAACTGCCGTACCTGGAACGGCCGTCCCGATACGGTCGTCCAGCCGAGGAGCATGTCGCTGACGACCTGCATCCGCTTCTGGCCGAGCACCACCCGGCGGCCCTCGTGCGTCCCCTGCGGCACCTTGAATCCGGCCACGGGCAGCTGCTCCACCAGGACCGCGGCGCGGGCCTCCTTGACCTGGAGGATCAGTGGCTCGCCGCGGTGGTCCTGAAGGAGTACGACGTACGAGCGGGTGCCCACGCTTCCCGTGCCGACCACCCGGAAGGCGACGTCCTGGACCGCGTACCGGGCGAGCAGCGGCAGCCGGTCCTCAGCGAGGGTGTCCCGATAGCCGCCGAGTGCCTCGGCCACCGCCGCCGCCTCGGCGTCGGGCACGCGCCGCAGGACCGGGGGCGCGTCCACGAAGCGGCGGCTGCCGTCCGCGCGGACCTCGGTCGACTTGGCGGCGAACCGGCCGCTGGTGTTGTTCCGCGCCTTCTCGGCGACCCGCTCCAGGGTGCCGAGCAGGTCGTGCGCGTCCGTGTGCGAGACCAACTCCTCGTCCGCGATGGCGTTCCAGGCGTCGATCACCGGCAGCTTCGCGAGCAGCCGCATGGTGCGGCGGTACGCGCCCACCGCGTCGTAGGCCGCTTCGCGGCAGTCGTCCTCGTCGCACCCCGCCTCGCGCCCGGCGAGCACCAGGGAGGTCGCGAGCCGCTTGAGGTCCCACTCCCAGGGGCCGTGCACCGTCTCGTCGAAGTCATTGAGGTCGATGACCAGGCCGCCGCGGGCATCGGCGTAAAGGCCGAAGTTCGCCGCGTGCGCGTCGCCGCAGATCTGCGCCCCGATCCCGGTGACGGGCGTACGGGCCAGGTCGTACGCCATCAGCCCGGCGGAGCCGCGCAGGAACGCGAACGGGGTCGCGGCCATCCTGCCGACCCGGATCGGGGTGAGCTCGGGGAGCCGCCCCCGGTTGGACTCCGCCACGGCGGTGACCGCGTCGGGGCGCCCTTCGGCCGGTGCGGCCACGGCATGCGCGGCACGGGAGGTCTGCTCGCGCAGTGCCTTGCCCGTCTTCTTCGGGGACTCCTGCGGAGGCCACGGGGCGAAGCCCGGCACCTGCGGCAGCCGTGATTCCGCTACGGCGTCCGTGTCGGCGTTGCCCGCCGGGAACCCTGCGTCTGTCGCGTCCGGCTCGGCCACGTGGACCGCCTCCCCTGTCTTCCGTACCGCTGCTTGCCCGGGCCGACACCCCGTACGCCCGCGGGTCGGCCGGACATGACCGTACCGGGCGGGCGCTCAGCGGCTGTCGGCGCGGTCGTCCTCGTAGCCGATCCACTCCTGCCAGTCGAGGTACGCGGCCGAGTCCCGTTCCGCGACGAGCAGTTCCGCGGAGCTCAGCAGGTGGTGGCGCATGGCGCGGGCCGCGCCCTCGGGCGCGCGGGCGGCGATGGCGCGGGCGATGCGTTCGTGTTCGGCGATGACCTGGGGGGCCTCGCGGTGCCGCGGGACGGTGCGGCGGCCCTGGAGGGTGATGGCGTTCCGCAGCGCGGAGACCTGGTCGGCGAGCCTACGGTTGCCGCTGCCGCGCAGGACGATCTCGTGGAAGCGGTGGTCGGCGGCGAAGAACGCCTCCACGTCGTGCGCGGTCTCACGCATCTCCCGCAGCGCTGCCGCCAGCTGCTCCCGCTCGTCGTCCGTCATGCGGGCGGCGGCCCGGCGCGCGGCGGGCGGCTCCAGGAGCAGCCGCAGGGTGAAGATCTCGGCGAGGTCGGTCTCGCTGGTGGTGGCGATGCGTACGCCACGGTTCTTCTCGATGCTGACGAGCCCGGCGTCCGCGAGCCGCAGCAACGCCTCGCGGACGGGGGTACGGGAGACGCCGAAGCGCTGCCCGAGCTCCTGCGCCGAGTACAGCTCGCCCCCGGCCAGTTCGCCGCGGCGGATGGCGTCCCGGATCGCGACCGCGAGCTGATCGGTCTTGCTGGACTCGCCGTCCGGTCGCTGTGCCACGTTCCCATCCGCCCGTCTCTGCCGTCAGGAGGAGGCCGGGCCGGGCCCGCCGGTCCGCCGTCCTGTGTTCGGGGACACGGTATCGGCAGGGCTCGGGACTCCCGCGTGGCCGGTCAGGAGCTGTGCCAGGTGGATGCCGCGCACCCCGGCCAGGTCGTCCGCCTGGGTACGGCAGGAGAAGCCGTCCGCGACGAAGACGGTGCCCTCGTCCGCCCCGCGCAGGGCGGGGAGCAGCGCGTTCTCGGCGACGGCGACGGAGACGTCGTAATGGCCCTGCTCCATCCCGAAGTTGCCCGCGAGACCGCAGCATCCGGCGAGCTCCCTGACCTCGGCCCCGGCCGCGGCGAGCAGGCGACGGTCGGCGTCGAAGCCGAGGACGGCGTGCTGGTGGCAGTGCGGCTGAACGACCGCGGTCAGGCCGGTCAGCTCGGGCGGGGTCCAGGCCGAGCCCTCGGGAAGGTGGTCGCTCAGCGTCTCGGCGAGGGTGCGCGTGGCCCGGGCCACCGTTGGCGCGCGGGGGTCGTCGCCGAGGAGTTCCAGGAGGTCGGAGCGGAGGACGGCGGTGCAGGAGGGTTCCAGGCCGATGATGCGGACGCCGTCCTGCGCGTACGGACCAAGTACGTCGAGCAGACCGGCCAACCGCTCGCGCGCGCCGTCGAGTTGGGCGGTGCTGATCCACGTCAGACCGCAGCAGGCACGCCGCTCGGGCACCACGACCTCGAAGCCCGCGTCCTGGAGCAGACGTGCGGCCGCCTGGGGCACGTCCGGACTGAGCACGTCGGAGAAGGAGTCCGCCCACAGCACCACCCGCGGCCCCGCCCCCTGCGCTCGGGCGCGGCGGCGCCACTGCCGGGTGAAGCTGCGACCGGGCAGGCGCGGGAGGCTGCGGCGCGCGTCGATGCCCGCGAGACGCAGCAGCACCCGCGCGAGCGGGCGCACCCGAGTGAGGGCGTTCGCGACGCCGGACCCCAGGCGCCCGGTGCGGGCGAGGAGAGACAGCCAGTCGGGCAGTCGGCCCAGGCTGTAGTGGGTGCGCGGCCGGATCCGTCCCTTGTACGCCTCGTGCAGGGCCTGCGACTTGTACGCGGCCATGTCGACCCCGGCGGGGCAGTCGCTGCCGCACGCCTTGCACGACAGGCACAGGTCGAGCGATTCCCGGACCTCCGGTGCACGCCAACCGCCTTGCACGAGCGTGCCGTTGACCATCTCCTGGAGCACGCGCGCGCGGCCGCGCGTGGAGTCCTTCTCGTCGCGGGTCGCCTGGTAGGAGGGGCACATGAAGCCGCCGGAAGCGGAGTTGTCGGCGCGGCACTTGCCGACCCCGGTGCAGCGGTGCACGGCCTTGGTGAAGTCGCCGTCGTCGTGGACGAGTGCGAGCCCTGCCGAGAGGGGCAGGGTGGGGGCGGCGGGGCGCCGCAGATCCGCGTCGACGGGCCGAGGGTCGACGAGCACCCCCGGGTTGAGCAGGTGATCGGGGTCGAACAGCGCCTTGAACTCCCCGAAGAGATCCAGGGCTTCGGGGGAGTACATGAGCGGCAGCAGGCCGCTGCGGGCGCGGCCGTCACCGTGCTCGCCGGACAGCGAGCCGCCGTACGAGGCGACCAGGCGAGCGGCGTCGTGCAGAAAGTCGCGCAGCACATCGCCGTCGCGCTCCAGGGGTACGTCGATACGGACGTGTACGCAGCCGTCCCCGAAGTGACCGTACGGCAGCCCCCGCACCCCGTACCCGTCCATGAGCTTCTCGAAGTCCCGTAGATACGAGCCCAGATGCTCAGGTGGAACGGCGGCGTCCTCCCACCCGGGCCAGGCCTGCTTGCCCTCGGCAGTGCGACCGGCGAGCCCCGCCCCGTCCTCGCGGATCCGCCACATGGCGGTGGCGGCCGCCCCGGCCGGGAAGACGGTGTGGTCCAGGGCCTGGGCATCCTTGGCGACGGCCGCGCCGGTGCGCAGCGCCTCGGCGGCGTCGGCCCCACCGACCTCGATCATCAGCCAGCCTCCGCCTTCGGGCAGCGGCGGCACCCGGTCGGCGCCGTGGTGGCGGCGGACCACATCGACCAGGCGGGCGTCGAGGCCCTCCACGGCGAGCGGCTTGTGCTTGAGGAGAGCCGGTACGGCGTCCGCGGCCGCCGGCATGTCCGGATAGCCGAGCACCACGAGGACCCGCGCGGGCGCGACCGGCACCAGGTTCACCTCGGCGCCGAGCAGGACGGCGGCCGTGCCCTCGCTGCCGACCAGGGCGCGGGCGAGATGCTGCCCCTTCTCGGGCAGGAGGTGTTCGAGGGAGTACCCGGACGCCTGCCGTGCGAAGCGCCCGAACTCGGTGCGCAGCACGGCGAGATGGGACCGGACCAGAACGTCCAGACCTGGTACGGGATCCAGGCCACGGCCCGCGGTGTAGCGCCGCCCGGCGCCGTCCACGACGGTGAGCGAGGCGACATTGTCCGCGGTCCTGCCATACGCGACCGCGTGCGGGCCACACGCGTTGTTCCCGATCATGCCGCCGAGCGTGGCCCGGCTGTGCGTGGACGGATCGGGCCCGAACCGCAACCCGTACGGTCCCGCGGCACGCTGCAACTCGGACAGCACCACACCCGGCTGCACGCGGGCGATCCGGGCCTCCGGGTCGACCCCCTCGACCCGGTTCATGTGCCGGGAGAAGTCGAGCACGATGCCGGTCCCGATGGCATTGCCCGCGATGGACGTACCACCGCCGCGGGAGGTCAGCGGCACACCGGTCCGCCGGGCGATCTCGACCGCGGCGAGCACGTCGTCCGCGTCCCGGGGTTGGACGACGACACCCGGTACGACGCGGTAGTTGGAGGCGTCCGTGGAGTACTCGGCCCGCCGGCGCACGGAGTCGTCCACGTCGCCGCTGAGCACGGAGCGCAGCTGGATTACGGCTGAGGCCATGGCCTCGGGCAGCCCATCGGCACTGGGGTCGCATGCAACATGGTCCATGAAACTCCCTGTCCTTCCGCCTGTCGTGCGGCGCACGCGGCACGGAGTAGCGCTCGGAGCTCGGATGTTACATGCAACCTTGGATGATGAGGAGGGTGAGCGACGGAAACTGTTGTGCTTATGTGTGCTTTATTGCGTTATGCTGTGATCGCTTCGGCCGGGGGTACGGCGCTGGAGGGGACTCGGGCGAGAAGGTTCGCCACTGGGTTGCTCGCGTCAGGCCTGGTTGCATGTCACCAACCGAAGGGCTCAGCCCGTGCGGAGCCGCCGCGCCACTTGCTGCGCGCACAACGGGGCGGCGAGGCTTCGCTGCGACATCGGTCCGGGCACGACGACGGTAGGTTCGCCGCTCATGAGCAGGAACTACTCGCGGGCCCTGATGAAGCGGCTCTTCGGTACCGCGGATCGTTGCGCCTATCCGGGCTGCGCTCAGCGGGTCACGGACACGACTACGTCCGGCGACGTCCTTGTGCTCGTCGAAGTCGCGCACATCCGGGCGCACAGTGGCGGTGGGCCGCGCCCGGATCCTTCGTATCCGGCTCGGCTGCGGGACAGTCACGAGAATCTGTTGTTGCTGTGCCACCCGCACCACGCTGAGGTGGACCGCGATCCCGCTACGTACGCCGTGCCGCTCTTGGAGGAATGGCAGGCCGAGCAGCGCAAGCAGCGGACGGAGCGCACGGACGGGGAGCTCGCGCTGATCGAAGCGTTCATGCACAGGCAGGAATTGCGTAGTGGGCTCGCGCGGGTTCGGGACGTGGTCGCGAGGATCGAGCGCGCGCTGGAGGAAGCCTTCGAGCAGGACAACACCACGGAACTGAACGACAGGCGGGCTGAATTCGTCGCCTCTGTTTCGGCATACCTGGACATCGCTCCGGACGCCATTCGGGGCACGGTGCGGGACTTGGGCAACGGGATGATCGGCTGGATGGACCGTGTGCGAGACAACACGGCGCCACGGAAACGAGCTTGGATGCGGCTCCAGGTCCTCTCCCACCGGCCTGACACTCGTGCGTGTGCCGAACCGGCGACAGCGGCGTGCCATGCGCTGGTGGCGCAGGCTTACCGGGCCAAGGCTGGTGGTGGCCACCGGGATCAGCAGTTCTTGGAGTGCCAGAAGGCGGCTGAGGAAGCCCTCTATAGCTGCATGGCCCGGTGTGGGGAGCTGACGGTGCAGGATGTCGAAACGCTGATCAACGACGCGAGCGAAGGGGCACCGGAGCTGGGCAACGATCCTGTCGCGCGGAGGTTCAGGGATACGGTGCGGCAACTGAATGCCCAGGCGCAGCAAGACTTCAGCCAATTCGACGCAGCCCAGAAAGCCCAGAAAGTGGCCTCGGCGGGCTCGGACGCGGAATGGGCACCGTCGAGCCTGGGCCATTCCTCGGAGTGACCTCGACGTCACTGACTACCGTCAGTACGGACCGAGTTGACGGTGCGGCGGTTCTACCGTCGGACGTCCCTCCTTACGTGTTGGACGTACGGGCTCATCTCGTACCGGGCCAACAGGCCCGAGAACGTACGCGGATGCAGCCACCACCGATCGACGTTTCGGCGGCGCAGGTCATCAACTTGCCGCCCCCCCAGAGGACAGCACGTGGTGACCAGACTGGTGTGCGCGGCGCCTCCACGGGGTGGCGAACCGAAACGTGTCAAGCAGTGCCAGCCGAGGGTCGAGCGGTCCTCCCGAGGACATTGCGGATGGCCACCCACGACGAGGCCCGCTTGGAGGAGGTCATCGACGACTCCCTGCGGCGCACCATCTCCCGGCCCGTCCGGCCTTCGACATCCGGGGTCGCGAACTGGCCTTCGGCGTACGGGAGGTGGGGGCGGAAGGAAACACTCCGGGGCGCTCGGGAGCCTGTTGGGGTGGGGCCTGGTGAGACGGTGTCGGTCGATTCGCCGAAACGGACCACCCGATGCGATGCCCGCGCATGCCATGAATTTGCGTCAGAAAACGGGCAGAGAATTTTTTGCCCATCCATGGATCAGTGGGGATGTTCTGGGGAACAGCGGCTTATCCGCCTGGACTTCGGTGGCACCATGCTGGGAAACTGACCTCCCCCTGCTCGCGAGCTGCAAAGCGTCTTTGCACTCGAGATATGGGGACCGTAATGCACTACTGAAGACTCATAAAGGTATTGAACTGTGCGAAAGAACTCTTGGGGAACCCGGACCCTCGCCGTCAGCGGTGCCGCCGTTCTCGCTCTCACGCTGTCGGCCTGCGGCGGCCCCAGCGAGTCGGCCGTGCGTGATGCGCTGAAGAAGGACATCGGCAAGCTCATGGAGGGCACCCCGCAGGACAAGCAGGACAAGATGGTCGACTGTCTGACCGGCGTCATGATGGAGGACGCGGATCAGGACGACCTTCAGAAGTACGCCGACGGCGAGATGAAGATCGAAGACGTGAAGGCCCAGGAAGGCAAGGACACGGACGAGCGCTCCAAGAAGTGCGCCAAGGAAGCGATGTAACAGGCGAATCTCGCACCGCTCGCTGATCGCACGTCGCGCACCGCTGCACGCATTCCGGGCGCATGCCACCCGGGAGTTCGGCGGCCTGCCGTCAGCCAAGAAGACGGCAGGCCGAGCGACGCCGAAGCGTCCGTTCTCCGCCTCATGGCCGCGCATCCCGACCTGGCTCACTCCGGCCGGTGCGCCCGTGCCTCCCGGCCAGCCCGGGCTGGATGGCCAGGCCGCGCTCGGTAGCGGTCTGCCGCCCCAACGGGGGCCTTTCTCGCTGCGATGCGAAGGCGGATGCGGGCGCGTTCGCGTCGTTGGGGCGGCCAGGACGTCGGGGTGGTGGACGTTCTGGTTGCGCCTTCGCTTCCTTCGCTTCCTTCACTGTCTCCGTCGATAGCGGTTGATCCGGCTCCGTGTCCGTGTTCGTGTCCGAGGCTGTGACGCGGCCTGAGCCAGGGTTCGGTGTATCTCCTGTTGAAGGAAGGGCGGTTGAGCGGCAGAGGGCGAAAATCACCCTTAGGAACCACAGCCCAAGCGAGCGTAACGACCCCGGGAAACGCCACTGCCGAGACCGCCGACCGCGGACCCGAGCGCGTGGTGGAGACCCTGACCCGCACGGACGACGCGGGCCCTGCCCCGGCTTCGCGCCCGGACACGCTGGCCGACCAGGCGGCGGGACGTAGGCTCGGCTCCTGGTACACCTCGGAGCGCATCCTGGACGAGGATCCGTACGACGTGATCATCCGGGGTTGAGGCGCAACCCGGCGAGCACCGACAGCAGAGGGGAGGGTCCGGCGATGGACCCGGCGCAGTCCGCGGAACGGCTGGCTCACTGCACGGCGCGACCGCGGGTGGAGCACCGCACCTTCGTACTGAAGGACCCTCGGGCCTCGGGCTCACCGCTGGACGCTCCCTCCATCCGGGGCCGGGTTGCTCTGCCCGGCCCCGGCGGCGCCGTATTCAGCACCGGAGGCAACGACTTCTTCCCCGATGTGACCGTGGAGTCCTGGTCGGCCCAGCCACCGCCGCCCGACGACGGGGCATGGGACGTGATCGAGGAACTCGACTTCACCGCCCCCAGCGGAACCGTCCAGGTCCGCGACCTCCAAAACGCCCCCGCCGGAGGGGAGTTGGAACTGGGCCCGCCCGGCGACTACCGGCTGCGGGCCTGCTCCCGCGGCCGCGTACAGGCAGCCGCGCTCATCGGCGACGACCTCTACTACGAGGGCGTCGAGGAGTGGCTGCTTCAGGTCTGGCCGAGCTGAGGCAGGGTCCGTCCAGGGTGGGCCGTGAGGTGGGCGAGGACCATGTTCCTCAGGGCTCCCGGGGGCAGTCGCTTCTTTCCGCTGGTGAGGGTGGCCGCGTCTGAGGGTGCCTGCGCGGGTGCACGGCTCGCGGTTCAAAAGGCGTTGCGCCCGCTCACGGCTCGCGGTTCATCAGGCTGAGGACGGTGCGGACAAGGGTGGAGAGGGTGCTGTCGGTGAGGGGCTTCTTCTCGAGGCGGAACTCGACGGTGTTGCGGCCGTTGTCACGCTTGAAGCGGAAGGCGACGTGCAGGCGGAGGAAGGCGAGGACGCCGGCAAGGACGGTCAGGTCAGCGACGAGGTTCTCGCCGCCCATCTGGTCGTCCTGCGGCGGGTCGGCGAGGACCTCCTCGACCAGTTCCCGCGCGCCCTCCTCGCGCGCGAGCGCGGCCAGCACACGGCGGGCGGCGGCTGCCGGATCATCCGCCTGAAGCGGCGGAGCCCCGGCACCAGCCTGCGCGAAGAGCTCCTCGAGGACCTGCCGCGCCTGCATCGCGTTCGCCACGCCGGTGGGGAAGGTCCGGCCCAGCTCGTGCGCCATCTCCTCCAGCGCGAGCAGCGCGGTTCGGTCCGGCAGGGCGGCGGCCCGCTCGGCGTGGACGTCGTAGGCCATATCAACTCCAGTCTCCGAGCGGGACGAACGCCGCCCAGTGGTAGGGGTGGGACAGGTAGGCGCGGTCCTCATCGGCGAGCATGCGCCGCTGCGCGTCCCACAGGGCGCGCCACAGCGGGCGGCCGTGCATCACCGCGCCGGTCACCTCGTCGAGCAGGGCGGCGGAGCTGGTGCGGTCGACCTGCCAGATCGGGGCGAGGACAGTGCGGGTGCCACCGCGTAACAGGGCGCGGGGGAGGCCGGTGAAGTCCTCGCCAGGGTGGTCCGGCTCGTGCCAGCCGACCGAGCAGGCGCGCAGCACCACGCGGGACGGGGTGCGCGACTCGGTCAGGTCGCGGGCCCGGAGGAAAGTCCGTCTCGCCCGCCGCGAGGCGGGATCGGCGCGCCGGCTGGGGCGGTCGGTGCCGTCGGAGAGCAGCAGGGCGGAGTTCTCCGGGTTGCTGTGGTCCTGGTGACCGTGACAGGCGATGTAGGCGAGGTCGGCCTGCTCGATGCGGGCGAGGACCTCCTCGGGGGTGGCCTCCGGTCCGGTGAGGGAGGACAGCCGCCAGCCGCGGCCAGGGGGGAGCGCGTCGGCCTCGAAGCCGATGCCGCCGCCCTGTAGGTCCTCCTCCGCCGCCACCCGCACGCACAGCGCGGCCCCCGAACCGGCCGGCGGCGCGGCGCGCAGCGCGGCCAGGCCCGAGATGCTCGGGACGTACACCAGCGCCGCCTGCTCGATGCAGTACCGGCCGTCCGGCAGCCGCAGCGCGCCGAGCGGCAGCACGGACAGCGGCCCGTGCGGCGCCACGCACAGGAGCCCGCGCCCCTCAAGGAGCTCCTGGAACGGCAGCAGTCGCTCGGCCAGCCCCTCCAGGGGCAGCCGGGCCGGCCGCCGCGGCTTGATCGGGGGGACGGGGGGAAAGGCGGAGCGGTCGCCGTCGACCGTGAGGCGGATCTTCTCCGCGGCCGCGTGCAGCTGCGCGCGCCCCATCCGGATGCGGTGCCACTGCAGCGCGTACTCGCCGGAGGCCAGCACGAAGCAGAACGTCTCGGATTCGCCGGTGAAGTACGAGGCCAGCACCATGCCCTCCGCCGGAGCCGCCTCGTTCAGGAGACGCAACGCCTGGGCGAACCCGGCCGGTTGGGCGCGGCGCACCCGCACGTACTCCGGCGCGAAGGGTTCCAGCGCCTTGTACAGCGGCGCGAGTGCCTGCGCGCACTCGCGCCAGACCCGGGCCCGGTCCGGACGGTCCCCGCCCGCCAGCTGCCGCTGCGCGGACAGCAGCCGCTGCTCTCCCTCCCGTACCCGCTGCGGCATCTGCGAAGGCTCGGCCAGCGGCATCCGCGCCAGGTCCTCGACCACGCCGCCAGCCTTCGCCTCCTCGTGCAGGTCGAAGGCCAGCAGCGCCGACGGGCGGTCGTCGGGCAGCGGCAGGTCCTCACCGTGCTCGAACAGCAGGGACAGCAGCGCCTCGTACAGCGGGAGGACGAGTCCGGCGGCCTGGTCCGCGTCCTGCAGCACCGGATGCAACTCCCGTGCACACAACCGCAGTTCGCGGTGGTGCCGCAGCACCTCGAAGGCCCGCCGGTGCCCACCCGGCACCTGCTGCAGCAGCCGAGCCAGGCCCAGTGGCAGGTCCGGGTCCGGGAGCCGGCCGTGTGCGTCGTACGAGACGAGGACCTCCTCCAACAGCCGCACCGCCACCAGCGGACCGCGCACCTCGGCGACCGTCTCGCACACCGGCACCGTCAGGTCCTGCAACGTGCGGGGCACATCCCGCTCCTGCGCGCGTCGCAGCCCCTCCACGAGCCGGTCCGCCAGCTGCCTCCGCTGCTCCGGGTCGCGCTCGATGCGGCACAGCCGTTGCAGCGACAGGAGGCGGGTGTCCGGCAGCTGATCCGACCCCGCGGGAAAGAGGCGGAGCATGCGCTCGCGCAGCCTGGCGAGGGCGAACGAGACCGGCTCACGGGGGTCGTCCAGAGGCAGCAGCCGTGACAGCAGCGTGCGTTGGCGTAACCGCTCGGGAAGCTGCTCCGGCTGCTGCGCGTGTTCGGTGTCCCCGGATACGTACAGGGCATAGCGGTAGCATTCGGCCGCGCCCTCGTAGTGGCCCTCGGACAGGTCCAGATCGCCCATCGTGACGAACAGCTCGCCGAAGCACGGGTAGGTCGAGCCCGCCGCCTCGAAGATGCCCTTCGTCAGCTGTGACTCCAGCGAGAGCAGGTCGCGGGGCAGGCGCGGATCGGTGCCGGAGAACAGCAGTTTGGCCAGCGTGCAGCGCAGCGACACGAGGTTCAGGTGTGCCGCTCCCTGCTGTTCGGCACGTTCCAGCTCGTTGCTGAGCAGCTCGAACGCTTCCCACTGGCGGTTGTTGCGCTCCAGGCAGGAGGCGAGGTTGTACACCACCGATGCGCGCGGCGCGGCCCGCATCGACATCTCGGGCAGCTCCAGCAGGGCGCGGTAGGCGTCGGCCGCCGCTCCGATCGCACCGACGGCCTCCGCCACTTGGGCCCGACGGATGAGCAGGTCCCACCGCGAGGGCATGAACGACCCGTCCGAGTCGCTGTCCGGACGCGCCGCCAGCGCCTCCGCCCGCTCCAGCGAGGGCACGGCCTCCCGGTAGCGGTGCAGCGAGGTGAGGGTGTCCGCCAGCTGGAAGTGCACCACTGCCTCCTCCACGGAGGTGGCCTGCTCCTCCCTGTCCACGGCTGCGGCGGCCTGCTGCAGCACCTCGGCCCGGCGCGGCATGTCGCCCCTCACGAAGTACACCGACGCCAGCTGCAGGTAGGTGTTCACCAGCGACTGCGCATCGCCCACCGCGTGCTGCAGCGAGAGCGCGTGGGCCGCGTGGTACAGCGCCCTGCGGTGCCGACCTTGTTGCAGCAGGTGGTTCGCCCAGTCGGCACGGGCCGTCACCCGGCTCGGACCGTCCTCGGTGAGCAGCCCCAGGGCGGCGATCGCGTGGGCGTTGCGGGTCCGGTCGGTGCCCCACTCCGTAAGCAGCCGCACCGCCGACCGCACCGGCTCGTCCGGAAGCAGTGCGCGGTGCCCCTCAAGGACCCGGTAGGCGGCAAGCACACCCTCGGCCGCGCAGGCGCGGCGCAGCAGTGGCGGGAATCCCTCGCCGTCGCCGGAGTCGTCCGCCTGCCGGTCGGCGGGCGAGTCCGCCGCCAGGGCCTCGCAGCGCTCGGCGAGGAACGTCGCCAGCTCCGCGAGCGACCCGCTGCCGGGGGAGCGGGCCGTCTCCGCATGCCGCCGCAGGAACGCCGCCGCCTCCTCGTGCCGGCCCGGCGGCAACTCCCCGAAGTGGGCGAGCACTTCCTCGTACGTGGGGGCCGACAGGGCGCGCAGCGCGATCTGCAGGGGCCACGCCTCCGGGTCCTCATCCGGCATCGCGCTCCCCCTTCCGCCCGTGCCCGCCAAGTCGCGACAGGGCCTCCCGATACGGTTCCGGATGCTCGGAGGCGCGGGCGCGCAGCCGCAGCTGCTCCAACGGCTCGCGCAGGCTCTGCTGCCCGCGCTCCACCTCCGTCGCCAGCAGCAGCGCCTCGAAGCCGGCCTCCTGCTCTCGTATGCGCCGCTCCATGAGGGTGGGCTGGTGCAGACGCTCAAGGACCCTCGAGTGAGGTGCGATCCGCCGCAGGCGCGCCAGCACCTCGTCGCGCTCCTGCGCGGGACCGGCCGCGATGCGGATCCGCGCCAATTGCTCCAACTCGGTGCCCACCAACGGCAGTTGATCCTGTTCCAGCAGCGCCGCCGCCCGGTCGAACGGATCGGGCGCGTCCTGCGCCTCCCCAAGGGAGATCAGCGCCGTCGTGTGCAGCAACAGCCGGTCCGTGCCCAGCGGTTCCTCGCCGAGCCGCCCGCGGATCTCCTCGTCCACCGCCGTGCGCAGTTGGAGGAAGCGCAGCTCGTCGGCGCGTTGCCGGTGCAGGTCGCGTACCGCGACCAGCCGGTTGTGGGCTTCCGCGGAACGCGGCGAATGCGCCGGGTAGGGAGAGGCATGCGGACCGATCTCGTCGAATCCGGCCACCACGTGTGCCAGCAGCCACATCGCCAACTCGAGCCGCTCCGCGGCCGCGTAGGCGCAGGCCGCATCCACCCACACACCACGCCGTCGGGGATCCACACCGAGCGCCGAAAGCAGCGATGTGGCCGCCCCGAAGACCTGCCCGGCGCGGAGCATCGCGACCCCCAGCAGATGCTCGTGTACGGGACCGCGTGTCGAGGCCTCCAAGAACGGGCCCAGCGCACGCATCCGCTCCCCTAATGACGCCTGAGGCAGCGGCAGCCGCTCCACCCACTCCCGCGGCAGCTCCTCCGCATCAAACGGAGCTTCCCACCCCAGCACCGCAGCCGCCTCGCGCACGCCCGCCACCCCCGTCCGGAACCCCGGTCCCTATCCTCCGGTGCCCAGTGCGCACGAGCAAGACACCGCGGGACGCTGGGGCGACGGCCGCACCTGACTGTCGGCAGCGCTTGGCCGGTCGGGCATGGGGCTGTCGCGGGGGGACGGTCCGTGTTCGGCGCCTGCCCGCTCGCGTGTTCGACGCCCCGTCGTCGCACAGTGTTACCGCCAGCTCGCCGAACTCGGCCAGGAGGAATTGCACTGCTGGATGGATCTCGAATTCGTCATGGCTATCAAGACGCGGTCATCGCCTCGTCGTTGAGGCGTGACGGCCGTACTATGCGGGCCATCAGACTCAGGAAAGGGCCGGATCACGATCGACTAGGTGGCCACACGTTCGGCGCGCCTGCCAATTGCCACTACCGACTCATTCCGTTCTCGGCTTGCGGTTTCCGGCTCGGTTCTTCGCGATGTTTCGTGTCTTCCTGGTGTTGGCTGACTCGGCGAGCAGGGCGAGTACCGCCGACGACGTCGACTCCTCGGCGAGGACGCGCTGCATCCAGTCCGTGACCTCCGCCAACTCGGCCGGTGTCGGCACGTGACCGTCCATGATGGACAGGTAGAACAGCCAGTCGTGGATGCGGCGGCGGATGAACTCGCGGTACCCCTCAGCCTTGAGCCGGTCGATCTCCGGCAGTAGCTCGGCCGACCACTGCCGGAACTCGGCAGGACCGGTCACCTTCATCGCGATCTCGTCCACGAGGGCGACCACCGCCGTCTTGGACCCCATCTCGTTGGGGTCGCGCAGGATCGTGGCCACGATCGCGCGGTCCCGGTCGCGGCTCCGCGAGGAAGCGATCACCGAGACAACGCGTTGGTACGCGGACGATCGGACGTGCTCGTCCGCGACGGCTTCGTCGACGTCCACGTCGACGATGCCGGCCTCCGCCAGCAACTCGGCCACATCGGTGTGCAATGTCATCGCTTCATCCCTTCGGGCAGGGTTTCTTGGCGGCCTCGCGCCGCTCCCGTTCAGCCCGCTCCTCCGCCTGATTTCGCCTGCCGAGCTTCCTGACGGCATTCCTGATCTCCGGCTTGTAATGCTCCACCACTTGTCGCTGCTTGCGCGAGAGCTCCGGTTGGCCGTCGATGGGGTGGCCGTTCGGCCCGATCCTGACCTCGCGACCCCCGCCACCGGTGACATGAGCGTGCGCCGGCTTGTCGACGTCGTACTCGTGCACGACGATGTGCACGCCGTTCTTGCTGACGTCGAGGAGGGACAGTCCGAGAGGGTCGATCCACATGAACGGGTTGGGAACGTAACTGTGCGGCGCGAAGCCACCGGCGAGACCGATCGGGTCCGAGGTGAGGTAGCGGGCGGTTTCGGGATCGTAGTGCCGGAAGTAGTTGTAGTGCAGCCCCGTCTCGGGGTCGTAGTACTGGCCGGGGAAACGCAGTGGTGTGTAGGCGGTGGCGCTTCGGTTCCAGGCTGTGGTGCCCCAGAGGGTGGTTTTGGTGCGCCAGGCGATGTCGCCTTGTTCGTCGAGGAGTTCGGTCGGGGTGCCGACGAGGTCGGTGACGATGGCGTAGAAGCGGGCGTCCACTTCTTCGTCGGTGAGGTGTTTGCGCTCTGTTTGGGCCAGGGGGCGTAGGCCGTCATGGTCCCAGGTGAGGGTTACTGATTCCGGTGCGCCCGGGGTGTGGCTTGTCTGTTCGCAGAGGGTCGTGCCGTCCCAGGTGAAGTCGACCTGTTCTGCCACCCCCTGTTCCGTCATGCGCTGTTTGGATATTCGGCGGCCCAGGGGGTCGTAGAGGTAGCGCCACCTTGTGCCGTCGGGGGTTACTACGGATGTGAGGCGGTCTTCCGCGTCCCATTCGTAGTGCCAGGTGTCGGGTTTGCGGGACAGGCGGGTCTTTTGGCGCAGGGTGGTGCGGCCTGCTGTGTCGTATTCGTAACGGACGTTGCCTGCTGTGGTGATACGGCTGCCGGTGTACGCGCGGGGGCCTGTTGCCTCTTGGCCCGGCATGCGGGTCGGCCAGGAGGCGTTGGTCTGGTTGCCCGCCTCGTCGTAGGCGTAGGTTTCCGTCCAGCGTGCCGCGTGGACCGCTGTGACTCGGCCTGCCGCGTCCAGGTCGAAGTGCCGCGTGCCGTTGAGTTGGTCCTCCATGCCGGTCAGATGGCCGTCCGCACGGTACGTGTACGCACGGTGCTGGATACGCGTGTTGGCCGGGCCCATCAGTTCCTGTTTCGACAGGCGGCCCACGACGTCGTACGCGTTCGTCAGTGTCAGGGCCTCGCCGACCGTGCGGGTGAGTTCCCGGCCCGCCTCGTCGTGCGTGAACGCCAACCTCCTCCCGGACGTGGTCAGTTCGGTGCGATGGCCGGCCGCGTCGTACGTCCAGGTGCTCGTCGCGCCGGACGGTGTGGTGCGGCCGGTGCGGCGGCCCAGTTCGTCGTAGGTGTAGGTCAGGGTGCGGCCGTTGACCGTTTCCGAGAGCAGACGGCCTGACCCGTCCCTCTCCAGGGTCAGTGTTACGTCCGGGCTTACCGCCTCGGCGAGGCCGCCTGTCGCGTCGTAGGTGTAGCGCGTGATCGCGGCGCCTGCCACGTTCTTCGTGACCGTCCGGCCCAGCACGTCCCGTTCGAAGGTGATCTCGTCGCCCGTGGCCGTCGTACGGGTCACCAACTGGCCCGCCGCGTCGTGGGTGTACGTCAGTGTGCGGTCGTCGAAGTCCGTTTCCGCCACCAGGCGGCCTGCCGGGTCGTACTCGTAACTCCAGGTCAGGCCCTGCGGGTTGGTGACCTTGTGGAGCTGGAGCTGGGTGTCGTGGTCGAACTCGTAGCGGACGCCGTCGGGGCCCGTGCGGGCCGCGATCAGGTCGAAGTGCGTGTATTCGTGTGTCGTGGTCGCGCCCATCGCGTCCGTGTGCGAGGTGCAGTTGCCCTCGCCGTCGTACGTCCACGACTCCGACGAACCGTCCGCCTCCGTGCGCCGCGCCAGCTTGCCCTCCACCGTCCACTCCAGCCGCGTGGTCGCCCCCGTCGGGTCCGTGATCGTGTTCGCGCGGCCGAAAGCGTCGAGGTCGTAGCGGGTCACCGCGCCCAGCGGGTCTGTGACTTCCAGCGGCAGGCCCGCCGCGTTGCAACGCAGCTCGGTGGTGTGGCCGAGGGGGTCCGTGATGGTGGACACGGCTCCGGTGGCGTCGTGGGTGAAGTGGTGAGTCATGCCGTCGGGGGCGGTCATGCTGGTGCAGTTGCCGTGCTCGTCCCATGCTTGGCGCTGGACGGCGCCGTCCGGGCCGACGATCTCGACCGGCAGGTTGAGGTCGTTGTACACCGCACTGGCGCACGTTCCGTCCGGAGCAAGTGTCGCGGTCAGATTGCCGTGCTCGTCCCAGGTGTTCTCGGTGCGCCGCCCCAGCGCGTCGGTGCGGGCGAGCAGGTTGTTCCAGCTGTCCCACTCGGTGTGGACGGTGCCGCCCAGCGGGTCCGTCTCGGATAGGAGCTGGCTGAGGTCGTTGTAGCGGTAGACGGTGGTCTGGCTGAGGGCGTCGGTGTAGCGGGTTTCCTGCTCATCGGGGCGGTACTCAATGGTGCAGGCCAGGTGGTCGGCGGTGCTCTCACCGCGGACGCAGCGGTCTTCGTCGTCGTAGGTGAAGCGGTACCAGGTGTGGTTGCTGTCGGTCCAGGACGTGATGCGGGCCCGGTCGTCGTAGTCCAGACGCAGCCTCAGACCGGCCGAGTTGTGGACCTCGGCCAGATTGCCGACCTCGTCGTAACCGTACGCGGCCACCAGCGTCCCGCCGGGGGCGTCCTCGGTGCCGGTGCCGGTGCCGGTGCCGGTGCCGGTGCCGGTGCGGGTGCCGGGGGCGAGCAGACGCAGCGCGGTGATGCGGTTGTCGTCGGTGTCCACCTTCAGGTGGTAGCCGCCGGTGTGGCGTATCGCCGTGGGTGCGCCGGTGGGGTCGTGGTCGATGTCGATGCGGTTGCCGTTGCGGTCGGTGATGGCTCGCAGTGGCAGGGTCTCGTGTCCTTCTCCGGCAGGGGGGTTCGTCTGTTCCCCGGCAGTGGGCTCCTTGTCCACCGTGTCCACCGTGTCCACCGTGTCCGTCGTGTTGGGTGTGACCGGGAGGAAGTGGCGGACGCGGCCGGTGTGCGGGTCGGTGACCGTGACCGTGCCTGCGTCGTCACTGCTCAGCGGCCAGCGGGGGCCGTGGGCGGGTAGCACGGGTTCGCCGCCGGGTTCGGGGTGGGGGTAGGACAGCAGCTGGCCGTCCTCGGTGACGTAGACCAGACCTTTGTCGTCGATCTCGACCCGCTCGTCCAGCGTCGAGGCCCATGAGTCGCCGTACCAGTGGCCCCAGCGGTACGTGGACAGGTGCGTGCGCTGGAGGACGAGTGGGAGCAGGCCCGGCAGGGCGATGTCGGTCTGCTCCATGAGCATTTCGCCGGAGACCATGTCGATCGGGTCGCCGTTCTTGCAGCGGCCCTTGGTCGGCTTGGCCTTGCCCGCCACCTTCTTCATGCCGCCCGCGAGGGCGTTGCGGAGTCCCCCCGAGCGCAGTCCCCGTGCGGCGGCTTTAATGCCCTTGGCCGCTCCGGCGAGGGTGGTGAGTCCTTTCATGCCGGGGATGCAGTCGAGGGCGGCCATGCCGACGTCGAAGAGGCTGGCTTCGCCCTTTCGGTATTTGTTGAGGGTGTCGGCGAGGACGACCAGGGCGGCGACGACCACGATGGCGGCGAGGATGGGGCCGCCGACGATCATGGCGATGACGCCGACGACGGCGACGACGACCTTGCAGACGGCGACGATCGCGTCCCAGTTCTCGGTGACGAAATTGACCGCGTCTTCCCACCAACTGCGGTTTTGGATACCGGCGTCGGAGGCGTCGTCGAGTTTGCTCTTGCAGACGCGGGCGGCGTCCTCGCGTAGCCCGCGGGCCTCTTCGGCCATGGCCTTTGCCGCGTCCAGGGCGGACTGGGCGCTGTCGACCGCGCCTTGGGCGTCGCTGCGGGCGGATTCGGCCTGCTGGGCGTTGCGGGTGGCGGCGCGGACCTTGGACTCGTCCGGGGCCTCCGGGCCCTTGGCGTCCTCGTACGCCTTGGTCTTGGAGGTGGCGGTTTTGACCCAGTCGGTGGTGGAGTCGAGGCGGCCCTGGGCGGCGTTCAGGTCGTCGCGGGCTTCGCGGCCCTTGCGCAGGGCGCGGTCGGCCAGGGTCTGGGCGCGCTCCAGCTTGGGCCAGTAGTCGGCGAAGGCGTCGCCTGCCATGTCGTAGGAGGTCCTGAGCTTTTTCAGGTTGCCCGGGACGTCGTCGAACTGCTCCTTGAACTTCTTCGCCGACTTGCCGGACCACCTCTGGATCGCGTCCTCGGACGCCATGTTGGTGATCTGGCGCAGCGCGGTGCCGACGTCTTCGGCGAAGTCGTGGAGTTCGCGGGCGAGTTTCTTCACCCGGTCCGGATCACCCGGGGTCGGGTCCCCGTCCAAGTCAAGGACATGCCAGTCCGTCGGTCTGTAAGCCACGTCAACTCCCCCGTAACGCAGTCAACTTCGTTCGTCTTCAGTTGTCTTCGTCGTCGTCTTCGTCGTCTTCAGTCAACTTGATCTTGCTGGGTAAGCCTAACTCCCGCCACTGACAGGGGCGGAGGGGAGTTCGGCCAGCGGGCACCGCGAGCCAGCGGGCCCGCGGGCCCGCCGATCACCTGAAGCGGAAGGTGGACGTGATGGCGTCGAACATGTCGAAGAAGGAGTCCGCCAGGTCCAGGACCTGGCTGCTGCCGGACACCAGCGCCACCATGCCCTCCTGTTCGGGGACCGGAATGAAGGTCTGCATCAGCACCGCGCGTACGGTGCGTTCGTCGCCGGGGACGGTGACGTCCTCGATTCCGTAGGTCCGTGCCACGGTGCCCACTTGCGGGATCTCGACGGTGGTGACCTTGCGCCATGCGTCGCCCTCGCGCCTCGCCTCACGGGGGCTGATCTGCTGGGCGATGAGCTGGGGGTCGGTGGGCAGGATTTCGCCGTCGTCGGTGCGGGCGCCGATCACCGATACGGTCACCGAGCCGGTGACGGGTGCTTCGCCGCCGAAGGACTCCGCCATGCAGCCGCAGTACAGCGCGCCGGACTGCCAGGCGTCGCGGGCGGCCTTCTGGAGGAACGAGGTGAAGGCGTCCCGGTGGTCGGACAACTCCGGGCGTTGCCGGACGCGTTCGTTGACCAGCTCTCGGATGGTCTGGTCGCGTGATGCGGGGCGGATGTCGAACTCCCACCAGGACTGCGGCACCTTGATGTGGAATCCGTTGCGCTCGATGGTCTGTGCTTCGCTTCTACGGCTCATCGTCCGCTCCCCATTGCTCAGTCCCCTCCCGTAGCCCGAGCCTGATCTCGTGGCCGGGTGACCGTCCACCTTACGTGCGCTTAGGCTGGCTGTTCGCGTGACCGTGTGCCGTGTGCCGTGTGCCGTGTGAGGGCACTGAGGGCACTACTGACAGGGGGAGGGGTTCCGGGTGAGCGGTGATGAGGGCCGGCTTGCGATACCGCTGAGCGAACTCGAAGGCTTCGGTGGCCGGTTGCGGTCCATCAAGGGCCGGATGAACGCCACCAAGAAGATGTTCGAGTCCTACGCGGACGACGTCGGCGACGGCGGCCTCGTGGAGAAGATGGAGGACTTCGAGAGCAACTGGGAAGACGGCCGCGGCGACATCGACAAGCAGCTGTCCGGCCTGGCCGACATGGCCGACACCGTGTACCGCGAGGCAGTGAAGGCCGACCTGGACCTGGCGAAGTCACTTGAGAAAGGGACTAAAGGGGACAAGGGGTGACCCATACCGACGAGCGGTGAACTCCCCCGGGGTTGGGTGATCTACCCCGGGGCCGATTTCCCGCCACCCCCGTAGCGCATCTCCCGTGGGCTCACCCCGTACCGTCGGCGGAAGGCCGTGCTCAGGGCGCTGCCGGGGGCGGGGCCGGTCTCCTGGCCGTCCTGGCGGAGGATCATGCTGCCGCTGCGCGGGGACCAGGAAGCGGTAGTCCTCGTCCGGGTCGGTACGGAAGAAATCGACCATGCGAACGCCCAGTTCGGGCGGCGTGCCCAGGCCATCGCCGTGCTCAGCGGTTCCTGGCCGGGACGGCAGCGCGCCGCCTCCGCGCTGACCGATGTCGTACGGGGAGCGAAGTCGCGCATCCGTGACTACCGGCGGGTGCAGATCCACGGGCAGGCCGA